>NC_008321.1:358000-716000 GCF_000014685.1 Shewanella sp. MR-4 | reverse complement strand
ATCGTGGGCGATACGGGTCAGTTCCATCGCCGAGCCAATCATCACAGCCGCATGTTGAAATTCCCGAATAAACTCCGCACTCCATTCACAGCATTCCGAGCAATTGACCGCGCCGAGGGCGATACGGGTTTCGCCAAACACTACAGGCGGTAACACCAATAGGCTTTTAACGTTCCAATCACGAAGTAACGCCCGCTCCGCTTGAGCCTCCGCGGGCAAGGTATCGACATCGGGAAGATTCAGCAGTGTGGGGGTTCTCACTAAGGAGCGAAAAAACGGCATACGCGCGAGCGGCCAGACCCGTGTCTGTTGGCCCTGGCTAAATTGCGGTTTTAAATACAGATTACGGGTACGTAGATGGTCTAGGGCTAAACTGCCCGTCAGCACAAATACCCCATCACAATGCAACTGCAGCGTGATGGCCTCTAGGGCTTGGTCAACATTTTGCTCTAGGGTTTCTAGCGGCGTTTCGCTAAAAATCGTCACTAATGCCTGTTGGAGTGGATTTGCTAAACCATCTGACATGAAAAGGGATTTCCTTACCTACAATTCCATTTAAGGTATTATTTCTACGCTGACCTCGGATAAACTCAAGTCGTCGAAGTCCATCATGGGACTAGCGCAGAAATATCTGTATTACCAAACAAAAGCATAGCTTATGTTTGGCATTTGAGCAGCTGATGGAGATAAACAGGTGTTACAACGACTCTTCCTTGGGTTTGCCCCCACAAGCATACAGCGGCAACAACTGCTGCAATTGCAGCAAAGCTTGGCACCGCATTTAGCGCCACATGCTAAACCCGTCATCCAAAGCAATTTACACTTAACCCTCGCCTTTTTAGGACTCACGAATCCGACTCAAGTGGCGCAGTTGCTCGACGGTGTCGATAAGCTGGCTAAACCAAGATTCAGTGTCACGCTGGATAGCATCGCCGTGTGGCCTAAGGCGCAGGTCTGTTGTTTAAAGGGCGATAGCATCAGTCCTGAGTTAGCCCTCTTAACATCTCAGGCACAGGATTTAGCCCAACAGTTACAGTTGCACCTGAGTGAGCATCCGTTTCGGCCCCATATCAGCTTGTTTAGAAAGGCAAAGCCGTCAGGCATCTTGGCGAGTGAGCTAACGCTTAAGGAGTTGGTACTGCAGAACGTCATCCAAGCTTCGATGCTTGAACTCACGCTCGCACCCGAGCAGCTGCATTTGTATCTTTCCGCCAGTGGCGGACGCGGTGTGGAATATCAAATCTTACATTCTTGGCCGCTCGCATAAACCCAATCCGCTAACGCGAATAAGTAATGCACCAGAAGTAATCTGTAAAAATAATCCATAAAAACAATCAGCCCGAGCATGGCTCGGGCTGATAACAAGACAAGCTACCACAGACGAAGTTAATCGAGTAAACGCAAGGTCTCACGGTAAGCGCGCTTTTGCTCATAGCTGTGCAGACGCTGCTGAAACTCGTCAGTCTTAGCGGCTTCGGCCGTCATCTTTAAGGCAGCTATCGCTTTTTGCTGGGTCGATACCGCGGCGCCAAAATCACCGACTTCGGCATAGGCGGCCGCCAAGTTATCGAGGTTGGTAGGGTCGTTCTCGTTCACTTTCAGCAGCTGCAAGGATAATTCGAGCGCTTTATTACCATCGCGATATTCGGCTTCGGGGCAAGTCGCTAAAATCCACGCCACATTGCCAAGGGCAACATCATCCCCCACGCGGGTAAATTGCTCCACGGCTTTACCGCAGTTACGCGCAATGCCATCGCCACCCGAGGCATAAATAAAGCCTAAACGGAACTGCGCCCAGCGATTACCACGCTCGCCCATATCCTTATACCAACGTTCGGCCACGGCTAAGTCACGCTTTACTAGCTGCCCCTCAAAGGAGAGATCCGCTAAGGTTTGCTGCGCCTTTTCGTGTTGCTGCTCGGCGGCAAGGGTCATCCAATGTAATCCGGTCGGCACTTCTTGCTGTACATAACGTCCAGAGAGAAACATCAGCCCCAGTAAAAATTGTGCGTCGGCATCGCCCTGCTCCGCCTGCACTTGAATGTGCACAAATTTACTCGCCGCGACTTCATTGGCTGGCTGTGGAATAGAAAATGCGTGCGCGGCAGCACTCATCCCTAGGGATAAAGTGAATCCGGCGCCTAAAACCCATCGTCTGTATTTCACCTGGTAACCTCTTTACGAAAAACAACCGCGCCCTCAAGTTAGCCTGAATTATTCCCATAAGTCGAGCCTAAATAGGCGTAATCGAACCTATATTAAATAGAAATAACCCTTAAGGGGCAGCAATTATCCCATTCCTTTGATTCATTAGTCGCAATTGAGGTTATTTTCTTCGCAAAAAACCTTAAAAGCCTTTATAAGATGTGATTAACTCTACAGAGTTAAGTGAATCCAGTGAGTTTGGCACCGATTTAGTTGACTAATATCACTAAAGTAGCAAAATAAGCTCTAATTTTAGGTGGTTAATTGCATTTATTCACTCATTCTAAACTAAGAGGTGTATCAAGTTTTTATGAGTGTAATTGACGTAAAATGCTTATTTAGAATATTCTTACTTTCGTTTTAATCAATCGAGGAACATCGACATGGCTCTGATTGGTAAGCCAAAACCAGACCCAACTTTGGAATGGTTTTTATCACACTGTCACATTCACAAGTATCCCGCTAAAAGCACCTTGATCCATGCTGGTGAAGACTCAGATACCCTTTATTACATCGTAAAAGGTTCTGTAGCGGTATTGATTAAAGATGAAGAAGGTAAGGAGATGATCCTTTCTTATCTTAATCAAGGCGACTTTATCGGTGAGTTAGGATTGTTCGAAGAACAAGCTGAACGTACTGCTTGGGTTCGTGCGAAACAAGCATGTGAAATTGCTGAAATCTCTTACAAGAAGTTCAAGCAATTAATTCAAGTTAACCCCGAAATTCTGATGAAGCTATCGGCTCAAATGGCATACCGCCTACAAAGCACTAGCCAGAAAGTGGGTAATTTAGCGTTCCTCGATGTGGCTGGCCGTATTGCCCAGACATTGTTGCATTTAGCTAAACAACCCGATGCGATGACTCACCCAGACGGCATGCAAATTAAGATCACTCGCCAAGAAATTGGTCAGATCGTCGGTTGCTCCCGCGAAACTGTGGGTCGTATCTTAAAGATGCTTGAAGAGCAGAATTTGATCCAAGCACACGGTAAAACCATTGTGGTATATGGTACCCGTTAAGATAGACTTCAGCTTGATTTAAGCCTGTTTCATTAAAGTGGCCTAGCATAAAATCTAGGCCATTTTTTATTGGGGAGCATAAATGAAACGGCTGTTTTTTATCTGTTTTTTCAGTCTGTTTACGCTGGTGCATCCAACAATAATTCACGCCGAACCGATTGAATTAGAACATTATCAAGCCAAGGCTTTGGTCAATTCCGGGCAAATTTTATCACTCAATGGCACCCTTGCCGTGGTCAATCAATTTTGCCAAGGCGAACTAATTGACGCCCATCTCTATCAAGAAGATCATAAATGGCGCTATGATTTACAAATCAAAGTGCAACGCGGCCAAATAGTGAATCTGAGTATTGATGCCACCAATGGTCAGCTCGAACACTCCACCGCACTACCGAGCGAATGTCGAAAACATGAAACTGCTACTCGTTGAAGATAATCCGATGTTGGTCTCCGAACTGGAGAAGCAACTCAAACAGGCTGGCTACGTTACCGATATTACTGACAAAGCAGTTGAAGCCGATTACCTCGTTAAAGAAACCCAATACGACTGCGTGATCTTAGATATTGGCCTCCCCGACGGCAATGGACTGGAATTACTCGAAGGCTGGCGTAATCAAGGCATTAGCACGCCAGTTATCATGCTGACAGCCCGTAGCCAATGGCATGAAAAGGTCGAAGGCTTTAATGCCGGCGCCGATGATTATTTAGGTAAACCCTTCCATGCACAGGAATTACTGGCGCGTATCCAAGCGCTTATCCACCGCGCGCACGGCCGATTAAATAATCCCAGTAAACAGTTGAGCTATGGTGGCGTCACCTTAGATGAAGCCGAGCAGACGGTGAGCGTTGGCGAACATTTATATGAGTTGACCGCCATGGAGTTCAGGCTGTTAAAAATCTTCCTCATGTCGCCTAAGAAGCTGTTATCTAAGGCACAGCTGACGGACAAGCTCTATCAGTTTGACGATGAGAAAGAGAGTAACGTGGTTGAAGTTTACGTGACTCACCTGCGTAAAAAACTCGGCAAAACCGCGATTGAAACCCGCCGCGGCCAAGGTTACATCTTCCACGGCCTGACTGCATGATCTCCATTCGCACTAAGCTCAGTTTATGGTTAACGAGCTTATTAGTGTTAGGCACAGTGATTGGACTCATATTGTTTGAGTCCATGCTGCGCCAAGCGTTTCACGACTCCATTATCAACCGCTTAGAAGAAGATCTTGAGCACATCATGTTGGCGACCCATATCAATAATGGGGAGATCAATATCGATCAGAGCCAACTGTCGAGCTTCTACCGCCCCGCCTATTCGGGGCGTTATTTCCAGCTCAACCTGCCCAATGAAGTGATCCGTTCCCGCTCCCTGTGGGACATGCAGCTCGATATCGAACCTTTGGCGCCAAACCAGACCCGCGTCTGGCAGGCAAAAGGGCCGAAAAACAATGATATGCAGCTATTATCCCTAGGGCTGAACTCCAGCAGCGCCAATGTCACCGCCACCCTAACGGTAGCGCAGGATTTGAGTATCGGCCGGCGCGTGTTTAGCGAGGTCTATGGCACTAAGCTTGGGATTAACCTCGCCATGTTAGTGGCCATGATCGCGGGGATCTTCTTGATCCTGCGTCAATCCTTTAAACCGGTAAAACAGATCCAACACGCGCTCTCACGCCTGCAGGAAGGCGAGATTAACGCCTTAGAGCTGAATAACATTCCGCCCGAAGTGCAACCGCTAGCCAAGACCTACAACGAGTTATTGGAATACACCGCCAAGCAAATTGAGCGTAGCCGCAATAACTTAGGCAACTTAAGCCATGGGTTAAAAACCCCACTGGCGGTGATGCAGCAACAGGTTGAAGCCTTGGGGCTTAAAGATCCCGACACCGCCATGGCGCTGCAACAGCAACTCGACGCTATCCATAAAATGGTCGAGCGTAAACTTGCTGCGGCGCGGATCACCGGTGATATGTTACCTGCCGCCCAGTTAGTAGTACCGAGGGATCTTCACAGCCTCGCCAATACCCTCAACAAAGTGCATAGAAGCAAAAGCATCAATTGCGACTTTGAGCTCGACCCCAGTATCCAGCGCCTGCCCATCCATAGGGAAGATGGCATGGAGCTCTTAGGGAATCTGCTCGATAACGCCTTTAAATGGGCGGGCAGCCAAGTCGCGGTCAAACTGTGGAAGGCGCAAAACAAACTCTGCCTTAGCATTGATGATGATGGCCCAGGTGTTGCTGACGATGAACTCGATAAACTCACCCAAAGAGGTACACGCCTCGATGAATCCGTTATGGGTCATGGCCTAGGGCTATCGATAGTGAAAGAGATTGCCGAGCAATATGGCATTGAGCTTAAGTTTAAGCACAGCAGCCATTTATCCGGTCTCAGTATTGAACTAGTCTTTGGCTAACGAGTGCTTAGCTAACCAGTGCTTAGCGAGCCAACTATTTGCTCTGAGTGTCGCTCTAGAGCCGCCAATAGAAAACGCCATCGAACGATGGCGTTTTTGTTTCAGATGAGTCAGCAACCGCCTTAATTCATTAGGCCTTTTTCGCGTTGGTACTCTCAAAAATCTTATCGGCTGATGCGGCCACGAACCCAGTGTACAGCTCGCCATTCGCCTTGGGGTAACGCAGGGCAAATTCATAGAAACAGCTTGGGATCTCAACCGTTGCATCGCTAAATTCTACGGCGATTTTATCGGCCATGGTCGATGATTGTTCCAGTAACACCTCTGGCGAACCTTTGATTTCGCCACCTGAACTATTCAGCACAAAGCCCGCTTGCTTAAGCGCATCGTTTACAGACTCTAATGTCTCGAAGCCCTCGAGGTGATTGATAGAGACTGTAAAATGATTAGCCCGGTAGCCAAAGGCCGCCACCCAAGCCGCATATTCGCTCTCTTCGAGCAGCGTCTCATAGGTCTTAGCATCCAGTGACCAATGGCGACCCGAATAAATAAAGTTATCCGCTTTCGTCGCTTGCTCATCCACTTGGGCAATTAAGCCTTGGATGGTGCTTTGCAGTGATGGGCTAAATTCTTCCACCAATAACTCAGAAATAAACACCTTAGGTTGAGTCGCATCTGGGTGCTCAAAATGCTTAGCCACCAGCTTTTTCTGTTCAAACTTATAATCACCACAAGCCACATAACCTAAAGAGGTAAAGTGCTCGGCCAATACGGCTAAATTCACCTTAGCGATGTTAAAAGTACGCAGGGCGATATGGTCGTTGATAATTGGCTTGCCGTGACCGAGTAGCTCGTGCACCTTGGCCGCAGATGGGGTCATTTGAATATAGTCTTGCCAGAGGGCGGCAAATAACGCATTGATATCTGTGTGCATAAAAACTCCTTTTATTGTGCTGCGACTATAGTGCGTATTGTTTTGCCGCTCGCACTCAATGTAACGACCCTAGCCACTTGCTGCACAACGGCGCTCAGTAGCAGCCCAAGTAACGTTACTGCTTGTGATGAAAAAGGAAGAACCTAGGTTCTTCCTCAATGATGTCATTCTAAACTTAATCCTGGGCTTAAACTTGCGGGTAAGCTCACCGCATCCGCCTCAACGGAGGCAACGGGGTAAGCACAGTAATCAGCGGCATAAAATGCACTCGCCCTGTGGTTACCTGAAGCGCCTACACCACCAAAGGGCGCAGCACCTGAAGCACCAGTGATCTGCTTGTTCCAGTTCACAATCCCCGCACGAATGCGGGCGAGGAAATACTCATAATCATCACGACTATCGGCCAAGATACCCGCAGACAAACCATAACGGGTTTGGTTAGCAAGCTTAATCGCCTGATCAAAATCGTTGTAGCGCACTAATTGCAGCAATGGTCCGAAGTATTCCTCATCGGGTAACTCGCTCACCGCAGTCACATCGATAAGTCCGGGTGAGACTAAGCCCGTTCCCGCCTGCAAATGAGTGAGTTCAACCAGCGACACTCCGCCTAAGTTCTGCAAGTTAGCCTGCGCCGCGACCATACCTTTCGCTGCACCTTCGGAAATCATTGAGCCCATAAATGGCTGTGGCTGCGCGTTCCAAGGACCGACTTTAATCTGCTTCACTGCTTCAACCAGCTTGGCGACTAAGGCATCGCCCTGCTCGCCTTGCTCAACATAGAGCCTGCGGGCACAGGTACAACGCTGGCCAGAAGATATATAAGCCGATTGCAGAATATCGTGCACCGCCGCTTTAATATCGGCGACGCCTTTAATAATCAGCGGGTTATTACCGCCCATTTCTAAGGCGAGGATCTTACCCGGATGACCCGCATATTGCTGATGCAACAGGTGACCAGTGCGAGAGCTACCGGTAAAGAACAGGCCGTCGAGTTGTGGGTGCGACGCCAGCGCCTTACCCGTATCGACTTCACCTTGCACTAAGTTGATAACACCCGCAGGCAGACCCGCCTTTTCCCACAGAGAAACCATTAACTCGGCCACTTTTGGGGTCAATTCTGAGGGCTTAAACACCACGGTATTGCCCGCAAGCAGCGCTGGCACTATATGACCATTGGGTAAATGCCCTGGGAAGTTATAAGGCCCAAACACAGCAACCACACCGTGCGGCTTATGGCGCAGTACTGCACGCCCTGCTGGCGTGTCATTGGCCTCAGTGCCGGTACGCTTGTTGTAAGCTGTGGCCGACAGGCCAATCTTACCAATCATGGCAGCGACTTCAGTTGCCGTTTCCCATTGAGGTTTACCGGTTTCTTGAGCGATCGTTTCGGCTAATTCGGCTTTGTTCGCTTCGAGTTGACTGCGATAGGCTTCGACTATCTTTAAACGCGCATCAAAACCTAACATAAACCAATCGAACTGAGCTTCACGGGCGGCATCGACGGCGGCATTGACTTGCTCAGCCGTCGCCGTTTGGCCGCGCCAAATGATTTCGCTATTTGCTGGGTTGCTAGAGGTCATATCATGACCCTTGCCAGCTTGCCACTGGCCTTTAATAAAATGTGTCATTTGCTATTCCTACATTGCCAAAATACGGATTTGATCGCCTTTTGCGAGTAACAAACCCTCGGCGAGTTCTGGACTAATTACCACCTGCTCAGTTTTGTCATCGACAGCAAGACAAGCGGAGGTCGCACGGTAATTGGCTAATTGAGTGTTAGAGACAATAAATTGCTTATCGGATTCAGGCATTTCACCAATATCTACGGTCAGCAGACGGCTCTCTCGCACGGCGCGGATATCCGTGAGACGGCACTCCACCGTTGGACCCCCATCGAAAATATCCACATAACCACGGCATCTAAAGCCTTCCGCCTGCAACAGACTCAAGGCAGGGCGCGTATTGGTGTGCACTTCGCCAATTACTTTTTGCGCTTCTTCGGGCAGCAAGCAAACATACACTGGGTTGCGGGGCATCATCTCCGCCATAAAGGCTTTTTTGCCAAGACCCGACAGGTAATCTGCCTGAATAAAATCAATGCCTAAGAAGTTTTTCTGCAACCAGCAGTAGAAGGGAGAATTGCCATCGGAATCGCTCACGCCACGCATTTCGGCAATCACTGTCTCACCAAAGCGTTTAGCGTGCTGCGCCAAAAACAGAAAACGGCTGCGGGACAACATCCGGCCATTGTTCCCTTTGCGATAACCTTCACGCAAAAACAGGGTACAAAGCTCGGCGGCGCCAGTGTAATCGTGGCACAGGGTTAAGGTTTCCACCTCGTTGCGAACTTCGATTTGCTCAGAATGATAGACCTCAGTCCCGAGGCGGTAGTGGTAGAAGGCATCTTCCATACCCACGGCGGCTTCAATGGCACAGGTACCGACCACTTCACGGGTCGCGGTATCCTCGAGCACCATCAAATAGCCTTCATCGAAGGGCTTATCAATCACCTTAACGAATGAGGCTTCTGCGCGGGCAATTTTATGCCTTAGCAAATCGGCATTGACTGGCAACGAGGTAAAGCCATGGCCAGATTCTTCGGCGATTTGATATAGAGATTCAAAATCGCCTGCCTGAATAGGACGTATGATTAACATCTTAGTGTCTCCTCACTTAAGCTTGCTGTGCAACAAGGCGCCTATCTTGAAAAAGACAGGATGGATGCACGCAAGTATTCCCTGACAAAAAAGGAGTGCGAATAAGATTCAGCACTCCTTTGGTCGCTTAGGCAGCAGCGATGCTCGCCACAGCACGCTCAAAACGTGCTAGGCCTTCTGCAATATCTGCCTCAGGGATCACCAGTGAAGGAGCAAAACGTACCACGTTAGCACCCGCCATCAGGCTCATTAAGCCTTCAGCAACAGACGCTACTAAAAAGTCACGTGAACGACCTTGGTACTGTTCGTTTAGAACCGCCCCTAACAGCAAGCCTTTACCGCGAATTTCAGAGAAAACATGATATTTTTCATTAATTTTGTTCAGACCATCGCGTAACAACTGCTCGCGATGTTTCACACCGTTCAAGACTTCTGGTGTGTTAACCACGTCTAATACCGCGTTACCGATAGCACAAGCTAATGGGTTACCACCGTAGGTTGAACCGTGAGTACCCACTTTCAGGTGCTCAGCGATTTCTGCGGTCGTCAGCATAGCTGCGATAGGGAAACCGCCGCCCAGCGCTTTAGCCGTGGTCAGGATATCCGGTACTATGTCGGTGCCCATGTAAGCGTAGAGTTCACCAGTACGGCCTACACCGGTTTGTACTTCGTCGAAAATCACCAGTGCGTTGTGCTTGTTGGCCAGTTCGCGAACCGCTTTTAAGAATGCAGGATCGGCATCAATAATACCGCCCTCACCCTGCAGTGGCTCAAGCATAATGGCGCAGGTTTTATCCGATACGGCCGCTTCTAATGCCGCAACATCGTTATAAGGTAAGTGGGTGATGCTTTGTGGTTTTGGACCAAAACCATCTGAATAGGCCGCTTGACCGCCAACGCTCACGGTGAAGAAAGTACGACCGTGGAAGGCTTTATCGAAGGCGATGATTTCATCTTTCTCTACGCCGAATTTTTCTAAGGCATAACGACGAGCTAATTTCAGTGCCGCTTCGTTGGCTTCGGCACCAGAGTTAGCAAAATACACACGCTCAGCAAACGTGCTGTTAACCAACTTAGTCGCAAGCTCAAGCGCCGGCTCGTTGGTCATCACGTTAGACAGGTGCCATAATTTTTCGCCTTGCGTTTTTAAGGCATTCACTAAGGCTGGATGACAGTGACCTAAGCAATTTACCGCGATACCGCCGGCAAAATCGATAAACTCGTTACCCTCTTGATCCCATACTCGGCTTCCTTCGCCACGTACAGGAATTACGGCAGCTGGCGCATAGTTAGGCACCATAACCGCATCAAACTGGGCACGATTCAACTTCATATCAACGCTCATTCTTCTTCATCCTTTGTTTAAATGTAACGGCCTCGGGAGCCGTCTGAGTCCCCAACGTATCTTTATCTTGAGTTAGTGATACAGGGTATGCTTGTGTCTATTAATAGCCATTATTAGCGAAATTGTGATCAAAATACCAGTTTTTCACAAACAACATTCGCCATGCTTTGGGTCAAAGTGCATAAAGATTGTAGTTTAAGAACTATGCAAGCGTTTACGCCAGAGGCCTTTAGCATATTTAGTCAGAAAAAAAGTTATTTACCCCTATTTTTGCTAGCTATTCACTGAATATGAATAACTACACAATTTTAACGAATCAGCTGTGAAAGCACAAAATCTGCAATTTGTTCCCTCGCCTCAATCGCTTCTGGCAACAGATGGAACAGGGGAAAAACATGGGGCATGTTGTGATAAAAACGCGATTCTACCGCACCACCACAGGCCTTAATTTGCATAACCAGTCGTTCTGAATCTTGTAAAAGCAACTCGCGCGTACCGGCAATCACTAAGAGTGGCGGCAAGTCAGCCAAGTTCCCCTGTAAAGGTGAAACCCGTTCAGACATAGGATTCGCCCCGGCAAGATAAGCGCCGCGCAGCCGCAAAAGCGACTCAATGGTAAAGAACGGATCGTCCGCCCCTAAAATCAGCTCGGTATCGCCGGTAATGGCTAAATCGAGTGCGGGTGACAACAACACACAGGCTTTAGGCATAGGCAGATGGCGCTTTTTCAGTTCGAGCAACAGACTCAAGGCTAAATTGCCGCCGGCAGAATCGCCCATCAACACCAGATTATCGCTGCCTTTCAACTCAATTAAGTGCAGATAAGCCTCGAGCACATCGTCACAGGGCGCGGGATACGGATGCTCCGGCGCTAAACGATAATCTGGGATAAACGTATCGAGGCGACAACGTTCACTGATATCGGCCACCAGTCTTGCGTGGGCATGGGGAGTTTTAAAACAAAATCCGCCGCCACGAATGTAAAACAGGTTGCCCAAACGCGGCGTGTCATTCAGCAGCACATAATGCAACAGGGTAGAATGTTGTAAGGTAATCGAGGCCGTAACGAGTTTTTCGGGCCACGGCAACCAGCGCTTATCCAGCTCTAATAAGCGTTGTCTCACTTGATTTAGGGGGAGCTTGGCTTTACCACGGCTGATGGATGGCCGTGCCACATAGGATAAAATAGTATTTAATACAGATGCTTGCCAGCTTGGCATTTCCCGTCCTCCACATCAGTGCCGCAATAGGACACCGATGGGAACGGCGTGCAGATCACAGCAGATCCAACTTCCGATAATTCTGTGCTTTTAGGCGCAGCACTTCCTGTTCGCTCAGCTCGTAATAATCGAACATTAAGCGTTTTTCCTGCGGCTCGATTTGGCGCATCTCCTCGAGCAACAGCACCTTAGCATAACAATTCGCCCGTGCCACTATGGCGGCTGGCATAGAGAGTTCGCGGTAAGTTAAGGTTTGGTCTAGCTCCTTTAACAACAGGGTTAAGGGGCTATGCTCAAATTTCAGTAACTCTAATAGCTGCCAATTGAGTTTGTGCCCGTGAGCCAGCACTTGCTCAAATACCGCCTTGGCCGGAAACTCAGTGGCAATCACCGCATCATACACTTCTTTATCGCGACTCGAGCTGGCCTCGCGGATCCAATTGCCCCAAGTTTTATCAAATAAACGCGCACTCAAGCTAAGCACAACCGAGGTGCCTAACTGATTCATTAATGCACCACTATAAACTAAGGCTGAGTCAGTATTATGAAGCTGCGCTAATGCATTCGCTGCAATGCCGCTAACGATGCTGTAGCGCCACAGCTTGCGGGTGGTCCAGAGCAACTTAGCGTTGCCACTGGGCAGCCAATTACGCAGGCAAAAATAAGGAATAATGGTGCGCAGGTTTTCGATGCCAATGTAATTCATCACTAATTTGATATCAGTAACGCGCACATCGGAACTTTGCGGACGCCGTGCCCGAAATGCCGGGCTATTGACCATATTGGTTAAATCGCGGCATAACCAGCTCAAATTACTGATTAAAGGTCTTAACCGCGTCGCATCTAGGTTTTTGGCCAGCAAAAGCTCGAGCAACAGGATCTGTGACTCGTTAATCTCCGACTTTGCCAGCACTAACTCTGGGGATGCCAGTTGATGCTCAATGGCATTATTGACTGTTTCGGTGAGTTGATTTGAGATGGCCTCAAAGACTTCACGGGCCTGAATTTGTTTGAGTAGCCGCGACAGAATCGCCTCTCGCTCGACATCGAGCTTATTAGCATCGGCTTCAAGCTCTCGGTCTAAATCATCCAATAAGGTAGGACCGGCTTTTTGCTTACCGAGAATAAGTTGCTGATAGAGCCTATGTTCTATCTCTATAATTTTGCCGGGTCTAACGCCGCCCGCTACCGATATCGCCACAGTTTATCTTTCCTATCTCGCCCGTGCTAAGTGGCGCGCATACGCTAAAATCGTTAAAAACATGACAATTTCAGCATATAGGTTAAATCTTGGCAATAAGCAAACCGCTTACTATTTTACAGTCCAGATTGGATTCACAGACGCTGAAATCCACACAACAAAAAGGCCTCATATTGAGGCCTTCATATTGTCACGATATTTACTTAAGCTCTTGTTCAAACAGCTTATAAATACGGCGATATTCGTCCAACCAGCTCGATGGCTGACGGAAACCATGGGGCTCTACCGGATAAATCGCGGTTTCGAACATAGGTTTTTCCAGCTCGATAAGGTGCTGCACCATGCGCACGCTATCTTGGAAGAACACGTTGTCATCCATCACGCCACTCATGATCAGTAGCGGCTTAGTCAGACCTTGGGCATGCTCGATGGGCGAGCTACGCTCGTAGGCGATAGGGTCAACATCCGGTGTATTTAAAATGTTGGAGGTGTATGGCGCGTTGTAATGCGCCCAATCCGCCACAGGGCGCAGTGCCGCGCCTGCTTGGAATAATTCAGGCTCAGTAAACAAGGACATAAAGGTTAAGAAGCCGCCGTAAGAACCGCCATAGGTACCGACGCGTTTAATATCCACGTTGGCATTTTGGCCCATCCAAGTTACACCGTCTTTTAAGTCTTCAACTTCAGGGTGACCCATATTGCGATAAATCGCCGTGCGCCAGTCGCGGCCATAGCCTTTGGAACCACGGTAATCCATGTCCATCACCACATAACCTTGTTGAGTCAGTAGGTTGTGGAACATAAACTCACGGAAGTAACCACTGAAACCATAATCGGCATTCTGTAAGTAGCCCGCACCATGGTTGAAGATAACGGCGGGGTATTTCTCGGCGCGGGATTTGTCGTAATCCTGCGGCAAATAAACCCGCGCATACACTTGGCCAGCGCCATGATTAGAAGGTACGGCTACTACTTCGGGCGCTTGCCATGGATATTGCTTAAACGCATCGCTGGTGTATGACGTGAGCTGTTTTAACTCACCGCCAATCGGTTGAACATACAGCTCATTCGGCGCTGTACGGCGAGACGCATTCAGCAGCAACTTAGTGCCATCGGGGCTTAAGCTGTAATCTAAGTTACCGTCCCACTGGGTTAATTGCTCATTTTTGCCCGAGGCGATATTCACACGGTGAACGTTGTAAATACCTGGGTGACTTTGGTTAGCCTTGTAGTAGATGTAGTTTGCATCGGGCGAGAGAGTAATATCGCTCACCACAAACTTACCTTGAGTCAAAGCGCGAGGCTTTTCGCCACGAGCCTTGATATAAAGCTGGGAATAGCCTGTTTCTTCAGAGAGATAGTACAGAGTGTCCGTACCAGGTAACCAGCCAAATTGGTTATAGTCGTAGTTCACCCAGGCATCATCATGCAGGCGATGCTCGGTGATAAACTTGCCCTTTGCCAGATCGACGCTGGCAATCCAGCGGTCTTTGTTATCGGTCGCTTCGACCATCACCGCCAGCTTGTTCTCAGACTCATGCCATTGAATCGCGCTTTGAGTCCAGCCCCAATCCTGCATCAACTGGATTTTACGAGGAGCCTTTGTACTTTGATACGACTCACCTTTTGCCTTAGCATTTTCACTCTTAACCTTAGCTAAAACGTCCTCATCGAAGCCGGTTAGACCTTCGATAGTCACATCAATCTGTTTGTGCTCATTGAGATCGAGTACCACAAAGCGTTGGCCAGGCGGCGTATCTTCTGCAACACGGGCGCGCACGGGCACAGGATCGATATAACCTTCGCTGCCAAGGTAGTTTGGCATGATGTCGTGTTCACTGCTGCCAGTGTAGTTTTTATCGGTTAGGGCCACAAACAGATAGCGACCATCTGGCGACAGACTCAACTCAGACACCACCTCGGCATCCCCTAGATACCAAGTGTTAGCGGCGAGGGTTGGATCGCTCTTTTGCAGCTCGTTCTTAAACTGTTCTTTGGCTTTAGCATTTTCTTGCTGCAACGCCACATATTGGATGAGTCTGTGCTGCTGCTTGGCTAAGTAGCTGCTTGGCTCTTTCACGCCCTCGGGCGCTTTCGCCATTTTGATTTCAGCCAGCTGCTCCACTAATCCACTGTCTTGATGGATTTGGAAAACATTATCCCCTTGCCAATAGGCGATATCGCCATTGTTCAGGTAACGCAGGCCACTGATGGCAGTGCGCTGACGGGTAAGCTGGGTGATTTTGCCTGAGCTAAAATGCTTAACAAAAATATTGCCTTGATAGAGATAGGCCTTGTTGGCCTTAGCACTGTCTAACACGCCAAACTGTTGGTCCGCCGCGTGTAGCTTATCGATGGCCAGTTCAACGGCGCGGCTGTCATTAATGCCCTGCTGATAATAATTCCGTAGCGGCGATGCGCTAGGTTGACGGGCAAAGAAAACGCTCTGGCTGTCATCGCTCCAGTAGGCTTCCTTAGCGAAAATTCCCATCCAATCGGGGTTCGCCATAATTTGATTCAGCGTAAGGGGTTGTGAAACTTGGGGAGGCTGAGCTAAGGGAACTTGATAAACCTGTGGAGTGGTCGCGGGAGTCGCCGTTTCAGTTGAGGTGGCGGCGCAACTCGTCAATACCGCAACGGCTAACGCACTTAAACCCAAATTTCGCATTACGCTGTTCATTTATCCTTCCTTTTATTGTTATCGCGGCCCTAGACACACCCTAGAGTTGACTCCATAAGTGCGTGGGCAGGCGTAGTTTTGCGGCAGTTATATCACACTTAGGCGACATATTTGCTTAAAAGGGGGAGAAATCTTGTAACAAAGCTTAGGGCGTGTTGACGTTTCGAGATTAAATTTTGTTCGTTCTGACAAGCATGTGCTCGCGAAACGAGGAATGAAGTGTAGTTATTCTACTCAAATGACGAGCTGCTCTTATGACCGCAAGTAAGAGCAGATTGAGACAAGAAGTTTGCCAACAATTCATGGCCTTGCTCGGTCAAAATTGACTCGGGGTGAAATTGCACACCAAAGAGTGGCAGCTGCTTATGACTCATGGCCATAATTTCGCGTCCATGGGTTGGGTCGTCAAACCAAGCATCTAACACAAATCCCTCAGGGACAGCATCGACCAACAATGAATGGTAGCGTGTTACAGTTAATGGTTGATTTAACCCTTTGAATAAGCGCTCGCCTGTATGGCCAATCGCACTGACTTTGCCATGCATCACTCGCTGCGCTCGCACAACCTTAGCACCAAACACCTGCGCCATGGCTTGATGCCCTAAACACACACCCAGGATAGGTAAACGAGTGGCAAAATGCTCAATCGCCGCGAGGGAAATCCCCGCTTCATTGGGCGAACAAGGCCCGGGAGAGATGACTAAATGGCTCGGTGCCAGCGCCTCGATTTCCGCTAAGCTGATTTCATCATTGCGTTTAACCACAATCTCTTGCCCTAACTGCTGAAAATACTGCACTAAGTTAAAGGTGAAAGAGTCGTAATTGTCGATCATTAGCAACATACAAAATCCATTAGCTCAAATGGTAGTCGATGCAATCCATGAATGAAATGCGGCGCAAATGCTACCACAGCCCACCTCGCGGATTAAGCCTTTATGGCAATAAAAAAGCCAGTCGGCAGACTGGCTTTCAATAGTATAGAACAGGGCGCAATTAACTTACTTAACCAAAGTTAAATGACTGCGGCGCTTAGGAGGCTCATCCGTTGGTTCGGTTGGCTTCTCGTTTGTCTCGATAACGGACAAAGTCGATTCGGCTTCCTCTTCGACTAAGTACGCATCTTCAATATCGAAGACAGTTCCTGCGCCATTTTCACGGGCGTAAATGGCTACAATCGAAGCCATTGGTAATAGTACCTGCTGAGGTACACCACCGAAACGCGCATTGAACTCCACAAATTCATTACCAATTTGCAAATTGCCCACTGCGCCGGCCGCGATATTTAATACAATCTGGCCATCCTTCACGTATTGCTGCGGTACTTGAGTGCCTTTCACAAAGGCATCCACGACAACGTGAGGCGTTAATTGGTTGTCCATCAACCAATCGTAGTAAGCCCTGAGTAAATAAGGACGATTTGGAGTCAACGCTTTCATTACATTCCCATGCGCATTTCGCGTTCGGCTTCAGTCAACGAAGCTTTAAATGATTCACGCTCGAAAATACGTGTCATGTAGGCTTTGATGTCTTTCGCTACGCGGCTGTCTAACTCGATACCTAATACAGGTAAACGCCATAATAATGGGCCGAGGTAACAATCCGCTAAACCGAATTCTTCGCTCATAAAGTAAGGAACTTCACCAAATACAGGTGAGATTGAAAGTAAACTTTCAGTCAGCTCTTTACGGGCCGCTTCGGCGCGATCGCCTTTGCGAATACGGTCGACGAGCGAGTACCAGTCAGTATCGATGCGGTGCATCATCAAACGGCTTTGGCCGCGAGATACTGGGTAAACAGGCATCAACGGTGGATGAGGGAAACGCTCATCCAAGTATTCCATGATGATACGTGATTCATAGAGAACGAGTTCACGATCTAACAAGGTTGGCACTGAGTTATAAGGATTTACTTCAAGTAAATCTTCAGGCATTTCGTTTGGGTCGACCTGTAAAACATCAACAGTAACCCCTTTCTCAGCTAACACGATACGGACTTGATGGCTATACAGATCATCAGCACCTGAAAACAGTGTCATGACAGAGCGTTTGTTGGCAGCAACAGCCATTGATACCCTCCAGAGTCGAAATAAAACAAAAGTAAACGAGGGGCAAAGCCCCCCGTTTACACTATGCGGATACTATATTTTACCCGTTATTGGTGCCTAGTGTACATCTTTCCAGTACTCTTTCTTCAAGAGGTAGGCCACAATAAAGAAGATAAACAGGAATCCGAGCACCCACCAACCTAGCGCTTGACGCTCTAACTTAACAGGTTCAGCCGAATAGACTAAGAAGCCAGTGATATCACGAACTGCTTGGTCGTACTCTTCTGCGTTTAACTTACCACCTGAGACCACAATAGTGCCATCTTCTTGCTTAACAGGTGTGCCTTGCAGTTCTTCAAGAACGTGTGGCATACCCACAGATGGGAAGACAGTATTGTTGACGCCGAATGGACGGCTTGGGTCTTTGTAGAAGCCTTTGAGGTATGAATACACCCAATCTTCGCCACGAACACGTGCTACTAAGGTTAAGTCTGGTGGTGTTGCACCAAACCATTTAGCCGCATCTTTGTGTGGAATCGCGTTTTGCATCAGCTCACCGATTTTAGCATCGGTAAACATATACTTGTTACGCATATCATCGGCAGAAATACCGAGATCGTTCGCCACACGTTCATAGCGTTGATACTGAGTGCTATGACAACCAGAGCAATAGTGTTGGAACATATCCAGACCACGCTCTAAAGAAGCCTTATCATGCAAATCAACATTGGCTTTTTCTAAATGTACATTGTGTCCGCTCGCGGCCATCGCCAGCGTCGGGAGCAATGTAACTAATGCAATCAGTAATTTTTTCATTAGTGTGTCAACCTCGCTGGAACAGGCTTAGTTTTCTCATTTTTACTATATAACCACAGTAATAAGAAGTAGCCGAAATACGTTACAGTGAAGATACGTGCAGCAATCGTCAGCTCAGGTGTTGCAGGTACAGCACCTAAGTAACCTAAGACGATAAATGAAATAGCAAACTGAGCAATGTTCAACTTGTGCAGCGTGCTGCGGTAGCGAATTGACTTCACTTTACAACGGTCTAACCAAGGCAACACGAACAGTACTGCAATCGACAGACCCATCATTACCACACCGCCCAATTTATCGGGAACAGCACGTAAAATGGCGTAGAACGGAGTGAAGTACCATACAGGTGCAATGTGCTCAGGTGTCTTCATTGGGTTAGCCGCTTCGAAGTTTGGCTTCTCAAGGAAGTAACCGCCGCCTTCTGGGATGAAGAACAGCACGTAACAGAACACGATCAGGAAGCCCGCAACGCCCATAATATCTTTAACTGTGTAGTATGGGTGGAATGGAATACCATCAACTGGCCAGCCGTTCTCGTCTTTGTTTTTCTTGATTTCGATACCATCTGGGTTGTTTGAACCCACTTCGTGCAGTGCGATTAAGTGTAGGAACACTAAAACCACTAACACTAATGGCAGTGCGATAACGTGTAGAGCGAAGAAACGGTTCAGTGTCGCGCCAGAGATCACGTAGTCACCACGGATCCACAGGGTTAAGTCATCACCGATAACAGGGATAGCACCGAACAGAGAAATAATTACCTGCGCGCCCCAGTAAGACATTTGTCCCCATGGCAGCAAGTAACCCATAAAGGCTTCAGCCATCAGCACGAGGAAAATCAACATACCGAATAGCCACAGCAGTTCTCTAGGCTTTTGATATGAACCGTAAATCAGACCACGGAACATATGTAAGTAGATCACCACGAAGAATGCAGACGCACCAGTTGAGTGCATATAACGCAATAACCAGCCGTACTCTACGTCACGCATGATGTATTCAACAGAGGCAAAAGCACCTTCTGCTGTAGGTACATAGTTCATGGTCAACCAGATACCCGTCAGTAATTGGTTAACCAATACCAACATGGCTAATGAACCGAAGAAGTACCAAAAGTTAAAGTTAGTTGGCGTCGCATACTGACCCACGTGACGGTTATACGTCGCCGTCATTGGGATACGCGCATCGATCCAATTAATTAAATTCTTAACCATTACGCCACTCCTTTATCTACACCGATGATAACGGTGCCATCATCAACGTATTGATGTGGAGGGATAACTAGGTTCAATGGAGCTGGAACGCCTTGGAATACGCGGCCCGCCATATCGAACTTAGAACCATGACATGGACAGAAGAAACCAGAAGTCACACCTTGAACTTGCTCAGCAAATGAATCTGGCAAATAAGTAGGTGAACATCCTAGATGGGTACAAATACCGACGGCAATAAAATACTCTGGCTTAATAGAACGCAGAGGATTTGTTGCATATTCAGGTTGCTGCATTTCAGCAGAAGCTGGATCTCTTAACTTATCGTCGTGTGTTGGCAGTTCATTGATAACCGCTTCTGTGCGACGGACAACCCATACAGGTTTTCCACGCCATTCAACACGGATCAGCTGACCTGGCTCAATTTTACTGATATTTACTTCGACCGGTGCACCTGCAGCTTTCGCCTTGGCACTCGGATTCCATGACTTGATGAAAGGAACCGCTACAGCGACGGCACCAGCACCACCTACTACGGCGGTTGCGGCTGTCAGGAATCTGCGACGTCCGGTATCGACTGGCGCATTGCTCATCCACTTATCTCCCAGAGGGTGTTGGAATTTTTGTTTTTCAAAGACTTTATGCCCCCTAGTTATCACCATGGGCAAAAATCGAAGTTTGAAGCGGGGCTCATTATAGCTAAAAATTAGAAGCAGATCATAGTGAAAACACTCAACTAAGTTAGGGAGATTGCGTGTTTTTTAAAAAGCGGACAAAAAAAGCACAATTATTAAGCGATTTTAATCGTTTTGATCTGTTTTTTGAGCAAATGAACTGTTAGGTAGGCATAATCCATGCATCGCTAATATAGTTTAAGCTCTCATTTTTGCGATTTTGTATTTTCCCGCAGCTAAAAAAAATGGGCCCTGATATCAGGACCCATTTCAATGCAAAACTTGCTGCTTACTTCTTAGGTGAAGTGCTCTTCATATACTTGAAGAACTCGCTATCAGGTTCTAGCACCATCACATCAGATTTACCGGAGAAACTTGCACGGTAAGCATCTAAGCTACGTAAAAAGCTGAAGAACTCAGGATCTTTATTGTAAGCGTCAGAATATATCTTCGCCGCTAATGCATCACCTTCACCGCGAATGGTTAAGGCCTTACGTTCAGCTTCGGCAATCTTCACTGTCACATTGGCATCAATCGTTGCACGAATGATTTCAGATTGCTCTTTACCCTGTGCCCTATGCTCTTTAGCAACCGCTTGACGTTCGGCACGCATACGTTGGTAAATACTGTTACTCACGTTTGCTGGAAGGTTGATTTGCTTAACACGCACGTCAACGACTTCAATACCTAAGTCTTTAGCGCTTTCAGAGGCGTTTTCTAGCGCATCATTTTGCAGCTCATCGCGTTTACCAGATACGATTTCCTTGATAGTGCGACGACCAAATTCGGTACGTAAATCGTTGTTGATCTTACGTTGCAGTAAGGTTTCAGCATTCGATTTAATCCCGCCATTAGTGGAGAGATAGTATTTTTCGAAATCGAAAATACGCCACTTTACATAAGAGTCGACCATCAAATCTTTTTTCTCAGAGGTCACGAAACGATCCGCTGCACCGTCTAAGGTTTGAATACGAGCATCGAGCAACTTCACCTTATCGATCACTGGCACTTTAAAGTGCAAGCCAGGACCGAAAACGCGGGTCACTTGTTTGTCGTCAACCTTGTCTTTAACGATTTCACCGAAACGCGCCACAATCGCACGCTCGCCTTCGTTAACCACCATCACAGATGACAGACCTATGCCTAATACTATGGCAATCAGAACAATACTTAATCTACCCATGAATTACTCCCTCCCTTGGCGAGCACGGTCCTCGCGAGACGGACGTCCACTCAAAGGCTCGCTGATGCGAGTCGTTGACATAGATGAAGAATTGACATTCTGCTGAGACTTATTCTCAGCCTCTGGCATAGTCACAGGCTTCTCTTTCATTAACTTGTCTAAGGGCAAATACATTAAGTTGCCACTGTTCTTTGTGTCGATCAGTACTTTATTGGTATCTGTCATCACCTGCTGCATTGCATCAAGATACAAACGCTTACGGGTCACTTCAGGTGCCGCTTGGTACTCAGGTAACAACAACTCGAAACGAGCCACTTTACCGCGAGCCTCAAGAACTTCACGTTCTTTATAGGCATTGGCTTGTTGTGCCATACGCTCGACTTCACCGCGCGCTTTAGGCTCAACTTCACGGGCATAAGCTTCTGCTTCACGGATAAAGCGCTGTTCGTCTTCTTGAGCCGCAATCGCATCATCGAAAGCATCTTTCACTTCTTCAGGTGGACGAGCTGGCAAAAAGTTAACGTCAACAATGGCTAAGCCTAATTTGTACGGCTCAATTATGCGCTCTAACTCTTTCCAAGTATCACGACGAATGGCATCACGACCCGTGGTTAGAATATCGTCCATTTTGTTGTGGCCGATGACATAACGCAGCGCACTGTCTGTGGCTTCACGTAAGCTGGCATTGGCATCAACTGCACTGAACAGATAAGAGTACGCATCTAAAATACGATACTGTACGTCCAACTCTACCTTTACGACGTTTTCATCTGAGGTCAACATACTGCCTGAGGCAGGAATAGAGCGGACAGATTGCACATCAACAGGGTAAATCTGGTCGATAAAAGTGGCTTTCCAATGCAGACCTGGGCCCACTTCACCAATATGCTGACCAAAACGCAGCGCGACACCACGCTCAGCTTCTTTAATGGTGTAAAAACCCGAGAGTCCCCAAACAACAAAAGCGATGGCAAGAATGATGATTACGCTAAACGAACTAAAGTTCTGGCCTGATGAGCCATTGCCTTTGCCGCCAAAGCGTTTTGAAAGATTACGAAAAACCTCATCAAGGTCCGGTGGTCCTTTGTCGTTACCACCTTTATTTCCCCAAGGATCATTACCCTTGTTACCGGGCTCGTTCCAAGCCATTTAGCACTCCATAAGTGGATGAAATAAATTAGATTATTAACAAACAGCCTTTTCTATCGACGGATCGAAGATAAAGGTTTCTAACTCACCCTGACTCTGTTTAGCTAATCGGCGCCAATCGGCATCCGATAAACGAACAGACAAAATACAGTTCCCCAGATCGTCGTACTCTTTCTGCTGTATCGCATCCAGTCGATAAAACTGGCCAAGATAATGTCCAGCAGTTGCTGGAATCTTAAGTGTAAGCTCATGAATCACTTCACCGATTAATTCGGTGATCGCCTTCAAGAGTAGATCAAATCCCAAACGCTTTTGTGCCGAAACCCAGACACGTACGGGCTTACTGTGTTCATCATATTCGATGCGCGGTGTGACATCCTCAAGCAGGTCGATTTTATTACAAACAACCAACTGCATCACCCCAGCAGCATCGATATCTTCGAGCACGTTTTGTACCTGCTCGAAGTTATCCGCCATGTTCTCATCAGCACAATCAACAATATGCAGCAACAAATCCGCTTGACGCGTTTCTTGCAATGTTGCCTTAAAAGCGGCAACTAGATCGTGTGGTAAATGGCGAATAAAACCTACAGTGTCCGCCAAGATCACGGCACCATCGGGTAGATCTAACTTTCTCAATGTGGGATCGAGTGTGGCAAATAGCTGGTCGGCTGCATAAACATCAGATGAGGTTAAGGCATTAAACAGCGTTGACTTGCCCGCGTTGGTATAACCCACTAATGAGACTGTTGGCATGTCGCTACGCTTACGGGCGCGACGACTCTGCTCACGTTGTTTATCAACACGCTCTAAGCGTTTGTTGATATTTTTAATGCGTCCCCTGAGCAAACGTCTATCGGTTTCGAGCTGGGTTTCTCCCGGGCCACGTAAACCGATACCGCCTTTTTGGCGCTCAAGGTGAGTCCAACCACGCACAAGACGCGTCGACATGTGGCGCAATTGCGCTAGCTCCACCTGTAACTTACCTTCATGGGTCCGAGCACGTTGAGCAAAAATATCCAAGATCAGCGTGGTTCGGTCCAATACTCGGCACTGACACACCTGTTCAAGGTTTCGCTCTTGAGCAGGACTCAAGGCGTGATTGAAAATAACCACATTAGCCTCAGTTGCAGCCACTAATGCAGCTAACTCCTCGGCTTTACCAGAACCAATAAAAAACTTACGGTCTGGTGAGCGTCGACTTCCAGTAATGACCCCGACTGAGCGTGCTCCAGCTGACTCGACTAATAGCTGTAACTCGACTAAGTCTTCTCGGCGTTCCTCATCGGAAAAGTCGATATGGACAAGAACCGCTGTTTCTCCCGCCTCATAACGATCAAACAAGAAGCAAACTCCTCAAACTAAAACTTATTCGCCACTTGGCATATCGTCTTGCGCACCATAACCGCCCTGGGCATTTTGATGGCCAGCAACGTTAAATGGACGAGCAGGTACTACGGTAGAAATAGCGTGTTTGTAAACCATTTGGCTCACTGTGTTTTTCAACAGAATGACAAACTGATCAAACGACTCTACCTGTCCTTGGAGTTTAATGCCGTTTACCAAGTAAATTGATACAGGAACGCGCTCGCGGCGTAGTGCGTTCAAAAATGGGTCTTGTAAAGATTGCCCCTTAGCCATTTTATTATTTCCTTTTTAATTTATATAAAAATAAATCGTTATCAGTGAAGTTTTTTGTTTAGTTTTAGTATTATACAGCAAGGGCTAATAAGCTAGCGGCATTGACGCATAAGTGTAACTAAATTCCCCTCAGCACCACTTTCAAGCCAATTCAACTCTGGCCAACTACGCAACCATGTTAATTGACGCTTAGCTAATTGCCTAGTAGCGGCAACGGCTTTTTCGACCATAGTATCATAGTCAAATTCACCATCGAGATACTGCCAACATTGTCGATATCCCACGCAACGCATTGAGGGCAAATCTAAATGTAGGTCACCTCTCGCTTTTAGCTGGGCGACTTCATCAATAAAACCTTGCTCTAACATTATCCGAAAACGCTGCCCGATTAACTCATGCAGCACTTTGCGCTCACGGGGCGCAATGGCAAATTGCACCACATCGTAGGGTAAAGGAGCCGACTTGGTCTGAGTTAACTCGGTCAGGCTCTTACCGCTTATTCTATAGACTTCTATCGCTCTTGAAAGCCTTTGTGGATCATTAGGATGAATTCTTTCTGCTGATACGGGATCTATCTCCCTTAATTGCTCGTGCAGTGCTTCCCATCCGTTTGCGTCCGCTTCGGCTTGAATATCGGCCCGAATCGCCTCATCGGCACTCGGTAACGGCGATAATCCTTCTAATAACGCCTTAAAGTACATCATGGTGCCGCCCACTAATACGGGGGTCTTTCCCATGCTAATAATCTGTTCAATCTCGCGCAGCGCATCGGCTCTAAAATCGGCGGCGGAGTAGCTCTCTGCCGGATCGCGGATGTCGATCAGTCGATGCGGACCTCGTGCTAATTCCTCGGCAGAAGGCTTAGCACTGCCAATGTCCATGCCACGATAGATCAATGCTGAATCAACCGAGATAATCTCGCAATTATGCTTTTCGGCTAATTCGAGTGCTAAAGCGGTTTTTCCGGACGCCGTTGGTCCCATCAAAAAAACCACTTTTGGCTGTAATTCTTTATTCAATTGCTTGCTCTTCTAGCCACGATTGCCAAGGTAAGGATACTGCTTTATCGGCAATTTGCTGTCTTTTCTCTTCAGTTAACTGACTATAGGCCGCCCAAATATCCGCAGCCGAGGTAAATCCAGTTAAACTCTGCTCTGCCAGCCACACAGCCAATGCATTAGGTGCTGGCGCTTCAAAACGTAGCGATTGCAACCACTCGGGGATCACCTTCGCTAACTGGCTATCCCTGAGATATGGGGGCACTTTTTTGATTATCAACTGCTGATAGCGAATTGTTAGTTCTAATCCTAATTGCCGGATAAGTGTTTCATGTTCTTCGAGTAATGCTGGCCAATCCGTATCGGCGGCAATCGACACTGGCATCAATAATGGCTGACCTATCAAGCCGGTTGCCAGCTTTGTTTCTATCTCATGGCTACGAGTCGCTAACGCCACAGATTGAATCGGCAACAGACTCAGGTTTTGCCCTTGCGCTAATACCCAATATTGACCATTGAGCATGGCGGGCATTGCAAGCACGGGTTGATACGGCTTGTCCTGCACGCTATAGGATGGCGTTTGCAATAATTCGCCGTAACTGGCGATTGCCGCCTTAGAAGGAAGCTCGGCTCGGGCACGACTTTCCCCTGTCGGACCACTGCGTGACTCCCGCGGAACCGCCATACTGCCGTAGGCATTGCTTTGCACGCCAGAATACGGACGCGCGCTAGCAATGTCCCGAGTACGCTCAGTAAGCTGAGAATCCCGTGATATCTCGACGCGAGAAGTATCAACACGTGAAGCTTCATTCCAAGTTGAATGCGTTTTAGATTCAGGCGATTGCAGCTCGAAGGCATGATGCTCTGTTTGTGTCTGCGTCCCAGATTCGGAGAGAGAGACCTCATCCCTAACCTGTGGCGAACTTGGCTCGAAAGGATGCTCAAAACCCAGCTCACCCGCTTCTTCGAGCGCCGATTGCAGTGCCTGCAGAATATAATCATGCACATAACGGCTCTGATGAAAGCGCACTTCGTGTTTCGCCGGATGCACGTTCACATCCACCTGATGAGGATCGATATCCAGCATCAACACATAACCCGGCTGTTCGACCTCGGCTTTCTGGGCAAATGCTTGGCGCACCGCATGATTGACTAAACGGTCGCGCACTAAGCGGCCATTCACATAAAAATAATGGGTGTCGGTTAACACCGTTGACCAAGGCGACTGCAAATAACCACTTAAACGTAGGTCATCGTGTTGGCATTCGACCCGCAACGCCTCATCGGCAAATTGGCGTCCAGCAACCTGAGTCAATCGCTGCAAATACTGCGGCTCATTCATCGCCGGACGATAGTTACGTACGGTTTTGCCATTGTGGGTCAAGGTAAAGTGGATATCCCCACGCACTAACGCAATGCGTTTTAACCATTCATCGATATGAGTAAATTCGGTTTTATCGCTTTTAAGAAAACGTCTACGGGCGGGCGTATTAAAGAACAGATCGACAACTTCGATAGTTGAACCAACAGGATGCGCGGCCGGCATGACCTTAACCGCCATGTCGACGCCTTCGGCATAAGCCTGCCAGGCTTCCGTTTGCTCGGCCGTACGCGAGGTCAAGGTTAAGCGGGACACAGAGCTGATACTCGCCAATGCCTCGCCGCGAAAACCAAAGCTGAGGATGGCTTCAAGGTCGTCAAGGGAGTGCAGTTTCGAGGTGGCATGGCGCGACAAGGCCAAAGCCAGCTCATCCTTTGGGATCCCCGAACCATTGTCACGGATCTTAATCAGCTTGCTGCCGCCCTTATCGATTTCGATATCGATACGCGTCGCCCCAGCATCTAGGCTGTTCTCGACAAGTTCCTTCACCACGGAAGCAGGCCGTTCGACCACCTCACCGGCGGCGATTTGGTTGGCTAGTTGCGGCGGAAGGATCTGGATCCCCATAGACTTCATCCTATTAACTCTCAGGAATGACGAGTGTTTGTCCGAGTTGCACCACATCCGTCTTCATGCCATTGGCGCGCTTAATGCTGGCCATAGGCACTTGATAACGTTGAGCTATTGCCGAAAGTGACTCACCGCGGCTCACCTTGTGCTTAATATTGCTCGAGGATTTAGCGCTCGCTCTAGTCGTCGAACTACCACTATTACGCTTCGCTAACAGGGTATCTGCCGGCGGATTATTGTGGAAATAACGGCTCACGCCCTTGTAGATAGCTGTGGCAATGCTTTCCTGATGGCGACTGCTATTGAGTAACCGCTCTTCCTTCGGATTCGAGATAAATCCTGTCTCCACCAGAATGGAGGGAATATCGGGGGATTTTAATACCGCAAGGCTCGCAGACTCAGGGCGACTCTTATGCAGCTCGGTCACCGAGCCGAGATCCTTGAGAATATCCCCAGCAACAGAGTGACCTATGGCCATCGAACTGTTCATGGACATGTCGAGCAAAGTCATTGCAAGGTACTGTTCATTATCGGTATTTTGGATAATTTCCCCTGCACCACCTAAGAGTTCTGAGTGTTTCTCTTTTTGCTCTAACCAACGACCAATTTCACTGTTCGCGCGGCGCATCGACAATACCCACACAGACGCCCCCTTTGGCTGAGGCGAGGTAAAGGCATCGGCGTGGATAGAAATCAGTAAATCGGCCTTACTGTTCCGGGCTAGCTCGGAGCGCTTGTTCAAATTCACAAAGTAATCGCCGGTACGGATCATCACGGCGCGCATACCCGGCGTGTCGTTGATCTTACTGGCCACTCTTTTTGCTATTTCCAGTGCGACTTTTTTCTCGTAAACACCTGAAGGCCCAATAGAACCAGGATCATCACCACCATGACCCGCATCAATGGCCACCACAATATCACGGGACGATTGCGCCGATTGAGTAACCGTTTTAACGGGAGTTGAACTCACCACAGCTGTCGCCGTGGTTAAGGTTTTATCCTCGAGATCGACCACCAGACGATTACCATAGGGCGCCGTCACTGGTAGAGAAAACAGGTTAGCATTTAATGGCTTAACCAGATCGATCACCAAACGTAAATCACCTTTAGTGGGTGATTTGCTGACGCGAACCCCTTTAACCAATTTACTGTTGTTATCGATATTTTTCAGGCTCAGTTTTGTCGAAGCCTTTTTAAGGTCGACCACCAAACGATTGGGCCCATCGAGGGAAAAATAAGTGTAATTAGGCGCTTCGCTCAAATCGAACACCACACGGGTCGACTCGGGGGCAGCCCAAATACGTACGCCCTCAAGCTGGTTAGCCGCGTGGGCTGCTACAGCAAAAAAAGCGCACAAAAAAAGAGTAATAGTCTGAAAGTAATGCTTATTTTTAGTCATCTTTGTTTTTATTTTATTGCGGCTAATAGCTTTTTACCTGATTCTGTTAAGGCTCGAATTTGGATTTCACGTCCTTGGTTAACATAATTTAAATGCAGGTGAATATCGGCATCGGGCAAGAGTCCATGACCTTTGTCAGGCCATTCCACAATGCACAGGCTGCTATCGGTAAAGTAATCACGGATCCCCATGAACTCGAGTTCTTCAGGATCGTTTAAACGATACAAATCAAAATGATAAACTTCGACACCGTCTAGCTCATAAGGTTCAACTAAAGTGTAGGTCGGGCTCTTTACCGCTCCTTTATGCCCTAATCCTTGGATTAAACCGCGGCTCAGAGTGGTTTTACCCGCCCCTAAATCCCCCGTCAAATACAGAGTCAAAGGCGCTTGAATATGGCGGGCCAGTTTTTGCCCTACCGCAATAGTCTCGTCTTCGTTATTTAATTGAAAGGTTAACTCTGTCATTTCCGCTTTTATCACTGCTGTTATGGATGGAGGAGGCAACTTAAGCGCGGGAATGTCCTGCGCTTAAGTTTTACAGCGCCTAGAGTAAATCACTATTTACTAATTGGCGAATAAAAGGCATCAAATCGCTGGCTAACATGCCCCGCTCACCCTGCACTGCAGCCAAATCCGCCGCGCAGCCATGAACGACAACCCCAACAACGGTCGCCTGCATGTTATCCATTCCTTGAGCCATAAGTGCGCCTATAATACCAGATAACACATCGCCGCACCCACCACTCGCAAGCCCAGGATTACCAACAGGTGCCACGACCATCTGTTTTCCATCAAAAATGACTGTACCCGCGCCTTTGAGCAGCACCACGCCACCATATTTTTGCTGCAGAGCACGCACGGCAGCAAATCTATCCTGCTCAATGTCGGCGACACTGCATCCCAAGAGCCGCGCGGCTTCCCCGGGATGAGGCGTGAGTACCCAGTTAGTTTGCCTGCGCGGTTCTTGACTGAGCAGATTCAGGGCATCGGCATCGAGCACACAGGGTTTATCGCTTAAGCCCGCGGCTTTAAACAAGTTATAACCCCAGTCGTGTTTTCCTAAACCTGGGCCAAGTACCACCACCTGTGCCCAACCTAGGCGCAGATAGACTTCCATATCAACCAGTTCACAGCCCCAAAACATCAATTCGGGTCGTGAGACGTTGACAGTGAGTTGATGCTCAGGGCGACTGATCACAGTCACCAATCCGGCGCCCGCACGTAAACAGGCCTCACTGGCGAGGCGAATGGCTCCTGCCATACCAAAGTCACCACCGATCAGCGTTACTTTGCCCGATTGCCCCTTGTGGCTGTCCCGTGCTCTTGCGGCAAAATGGCTTTTTAACATTTCACCGCCGACTCGCGTTGCACTCTCAGTATCGAAGAAAGGCGTTAATCCCAGATCGGCAAAGGTTAAATGGCCACAGTGATGTCTCGCCTTGCTGGTCAAAAGCCCCTGTTTTAACCCACCAAAGCACAGAGTGACATCCGCCATCACCGCGGCTTGAGCCACAACGCCAGTATCGGCAACGATCCCCGAGGGCAGATCTAAACTCAGCACCCAAGCCTCGCTCTGATTGACCGCATGGATCAGTGCAGCAATATCCTCACGCACTGCGCCCTTAACTCCAGTGCCCAGTAGACCATCGATAATGACTGGCGCCTGCTGTATCGCTTCGATATTTGGGGAATCGATAACACCGCCCTGGTTTAGATAGGCAGAAAGTGCCTGCTCGAATTCTGCTGTGCCTTGGGTCTTAAGCAAGTACACCTTGACCTGATGTCCTGCTTCTAAGGCTAGGCGCGCGCAGACTAGCGCATCGGCGCCATTATTGCCGCTGCCCGCCAATACCAGTAAAGGCATTCCTTCAAGCTGAGGATGGAGTTCACGCTGCTCAGTAAAACACTCAAATGCCGCACGACCAGCACGTTCAACTAATTGATATAAAGTGGTTTCCCCTTCTGAAACAGCGAGCAATTCGGCGGATCTCACCTGCTGCTGCGTATAAAGCGCCGTGGGTAAACTCGATAAATCTTGTGCCATAGAGGATCTCCTGCGCGACAAATAATCAAAAGGACAGCTCACCTAACACACCCTGTGATTGGTGAGAACCAAGCATTACAAGGTCAAATCAACCAATGAGATCAAGAAAGTAGCAAAAAACGCCCCAAAAAATTATGACGTAAATCAGTTGCCATGCAAAAAGCGTCCAAAGTGAAAAATACTCATCCGGTAAAGACAACAAAGCCAGCATTACGCTGGCTTTGAAAGGTCATTCTGAATCGAATTAGATATCGTCCATCCGAATTGTGCTATGCACCAAACGTTGCTGCTGAGTTTTCTCTACTCGAATCAGGCCCTCTAATGCGGTGCGAGCATCTTCGGCAGTAGTTGAGTTAACGGTTTTTTCCAATAAGCCAATCAGTCGATTTTCTAAATCGAGGTGCAGATTCAGCACATCATCTTCGGTCATATTGGCGGGCAACATAGTGTCTTGGCAGCGCTTAGTAAAGTCTTCAAATACAAAGTCTTTATACCAAGTATCTAATACTCTAACGGGCGCCTCATCCATATAATCACGCAATTTTTCAGCCACATGTTTTTGGTGAGACTCAAAATATTCCAGCATCATCTTCACGCGGGCAGAATCGGCCTGATTGTTCAGTCGGCCATAGAGTTGCGCCATATCTAAGCGGCAGTTCGCCACATACTCAAGTAAATCACGCAATTGTTGAATACGCATATAATGCACTCCAGTGTTAAGCCAACTACTTGGCGCTATTAACTTTGTCTGGATTCATTATGTAAGTAAAAGCGTTGCGAATATTTGAACAAGGTCATAATTTAACTTTCGCAACGCCATCTAATTTAGGAAATCTTAAAGAAACAAGGCACAGATCACGCATTAACTTGGCTGTTTTATTTTTTACAAAATAGAAAACATCATCAACTACAGCCGCAGAGCCGGCAAAGTGTGCCCATGCTTAACCGCATTAGCATTAAAAATAACCGTGCAAACAAAGGTTAATAAATTGCAGCGATGAAAGTACGAAAAAAGCGCTTGGAGTAATCAACAACGAAACAGACATGCTAAGCAAACAGAAAAGCAAAATAGCACTGCGTAAGTTGCGATATATCTGTTTGAAATAGAGAAGATTTTATGAGGGAATGACGAGAAAAATTGGAGCGACATATCGGGTTCGAACCGATGACCTATACCTTGAAAAAGAAAGGTATCGCAATATCAAAAGCACAACTGAGCTAATGCTAATTGAGTACTAAATTATGGGGAGATGTAGAAAATTGGAGCGACATATCGGGTTCGAACCGATGACCTATACCTTGGCAAGGTATCGCTCTACCAACTGAGCTAATGTCGCATAATTTTGTATTTAATGACTTGGTGAATCACTAAATTTGTATTTGGAGCGACATATCGGGTTCGAACCGATGACCTATACCTTGGCAAGGTATCGCTCTACCAACTGAGCTAATGTCGCATTTACATTTTAAGACTGTAACCGTCTGAAATTGGAGCGACATATCGGGTTCGAACCGATGACCTATACCTTGGCAAGGTATCGCTCTACCAACTGAGCTAATGTCGCATTTACATTTTAAGACTGTAACCGTCTGAAATTGGAGCGACATATCGGGTTCGAACCGATGACCTATACCTTGGCAAGGTATCGCTCTACCAACTGAGCTAATGTCGCCTTTTGTATCGCTGCCACATTTGCTTTCAACATTCACAAAGGTATAGTCTCCTAACCTTTATCAACTGAGCTAATGTCGCAATCACTAAATCACTTATATGAGCAGCGCTTCGTGTCCGCATCAAAAAGTTGAGGCCGCATTATATGAAAAATTTATGCGGCTGCAACCCCTTCTTGCAGATTTATCTGCTGATCGGTCAAATTTTAAATACTTTGCTGCGGTAATACTGTAATTCCGCGATCGACTCTTGGATATCTTGCAGCGCTTGGTGGGTATTTTGCTTTTTGAAACCCGCCATGGTTTCAGGGCTCCAACGCTTCACTAACTCTTTTACCGTGCTAACGTCGAGATTGCGATAATGGAAGTAATCCTCCAGTTCACGCATATAACGATTTAAGAAGCGACGGTCCTGGCCCACACTGTTGCCACACATAGGCGATGCGCCCTTAGGCACATATTGCTCTAAAAATGCGATGGTTTGTGCAACGGCCTGAGCTTCATTCACTTGGCTAGCACGCACTCTATCGATCAGACCCGATTCACCGTGGTGTTTCTGGTTCCAATCATCCATGGCCGCCAGCACTTCATCCGATTGATGAATAGCAATAACAGGCCCCTGACCGATAATATTGAGTTCTTGGTCTGTTACTAAGGTAGCAATTTCAATGACCCTGTCGACATCGGGCTCTAACCCTGTCATTTCGAGATCGATCCAAATCAGATTATTCGCGTCCGCCGCCATAATTGCGCCTTATCATGTCAGTTAGCCTAAATTCAGGCTTTTTTATTCAAGAGCGTGTATCATACTGCTTTTTTCAGACACAAAAAATCATCTAATTGACGAAGACAAATCAGTGAGTAAAAAGAAACCCCTAAGCCAAGGCCAATTACGCCGTATGCGCGCCAATCACGAGAAACGCCTCAATCGTGACAATGGTGATAAAAATGCGCCTGAGTTACAGGATAGCTCACTCGGCCCAGAACAGAGCGGAACCGTGATCTCCCGCTTTGGCCAACATGCCGATATTGAAACCGAAGACGGCCAAATCGTGCGCTGCAATATTCGCCGCACCATTAAGAGCTTAGTCACCGGCGATAAAGTAGTGGTGCGCCTCGCCATTGAAACCCAAGCCAACAGTGGCATTGCTGGCATTGTAGAAGCGGTACACCCTAGACGCTCCTCCCTCTCGCGTCCCGACTTATACGATGGCGTGAAAATTATCGCCTCGAATATCGACCAAATTTTAATTGTGTCTTCCGTATTGCCTAGCTTTACCACTCAGATTATTGACCGCTATTTAGTGGCGGCCGAAGACACGGATATTCCGCCGATCATCATTTTGAATAAAATCGATCTGCTAACGCCAGAAGAAGCCCCCGCCATCGAAGCCGCCTTAAAACGTTACGAAGCTATTGGTTATCCCGTGTATAAGGTCAGCAGTAAGTTAGGCGAAGGCTTAGATACCATTAAAGCCCTGCTGAAAGATAAAGTGAGCGTATTTGCTGGCCAGTCCGGTGTAGGTAAATCCTCACTGGTCAACGCCTTACTGCCCGAAGCCGAATTATTGGTGGGCGATGTCTCCGACAACTCGGGGCTGGGTCAACACACGACCACCACGGCTAAGTTACTGCATTTACCCAGCGGTGGTGATTTAATCGACTCTCCCGGCGTGCGCGAATTTGCCCTCTGGCACTTACCCGCCCAACGTGTCGGTTGGTGTTTTATCGAATTTAGAGACTTTTTAGGTGGCTGCAAATTCCGCGATTGTAAGCACGGTGATGACCCAGGCTGCGCCTTAAAAGCCGCTGTCGATGCGGGTAAGATTAGCGAAGATCGCTTTAATAACTACCATCGTATTATCGCAAGCCTCGATGAGCAGCGCCACGCACGGCAATTTCGCGCCCAAAGTGATGAATAATGAGTGCGACAAAGCCATCACAACGAATAGAATTTACGTAAAACAAGTCTCAACCTAAGTTGAGCAACATAAAGGAACACAAATTGGATAAAGTTAAAATTGCGCTGCAGTACATGCTGCCAAAGCACCTGTTATCTCGCTTAGTCGGTAAACTTGCCGCTTCCGAAGCTGGCGCATTAACGACTGCCGCGATTAAATGGTTTATCAAGCAATATAAAATCGATATGAGCGAAGCGGCTCAGAGCGAACCCGAAGCCTATAAAAGCTTCAACGACTTTTTTACCCGCGCACTTAAGCCTGGTATTCGCCCAATTAATACTGCGGCCAATATCATGGTCCATCCTGTTGATGGCGCCGTCAGCCAACTCGGCCCCATCAAGGATGGCCGTATTTTCCAAGCTAAAGGCCATCACTATTCTTCACTCACTTTGCTTGGCGACCAAGCCGAAGATGCCAAACGCTTTGAAGGTGGGGATTTTGCGACAATTTATCTGGCTCCAAAGGATTATCACCGCATCCACATGCCGATAAAGGGCACGCTGTCGAAGATGACCTATGTACCGGGTGAGTTATTTTCCGTTAACCCCTTAACGGCGCGCCATGTGCCTGGCCTGTTTGCTCGCAACGAGCGTGTAGTGGCGATTTTTGAAACCGAACTTGGCCCGCTAGCTATGGTATTAGTGGGCGCAACCATTGTGGCCAGTATCGAAACCGTGTGGGCTGGCACTATTACGCCGCCAACAGGTAAGCAAGTATTCACTTGGGAATACCCAACGGTCGGTCCAGACGCCATTACCTTAGATAAAGGCGAAGAAATGGGCCGATTCAAGCTTGGCAGTACCGTCGTCATGCTGTTTGCTAAAGAGGCTATCGACACCTTCGCCGAAGGCGTTGAACCCGAAGCCGTAACGCGTATGGGTCAAGCCTTTGCCAATCTGAAAGACCAGTCCTCAGCTGACTAATCCTGACGGCAGTCAAGTTGAGCCAGACCTCTAAATCTTCGGGATTAATCGAATTACACTTAGCTGTGCTGATGTTTGGCGGCACAGCTTTGTTTTCAAAGTTAATTCCCTTAAGCGCACTCGATATCACCTTCTTACGCTGTGTGGTCGCGGCGTTAGTCTTGACGTTACTCATCAAGTTCCGCGGTAAATACTTAAGCCTTGCCAGCAAACAGGATTATCTGGTTGCTATTGGCTTAGGCGTGATAGTCAGCTTACACTGGGTCACCTACTTTGCCGCGATGCAACTCTCATCGGTCGCCATCGGCATGATTGCCTTCTTCACCTATCCGGTGATGACAGTCATTGCCGAACCGTTATTAACGGGCAATAAAATCAAGCTGATGGATATTATCAGCGGTGTTTTAGTGCTGATAGGCGTAGTGCTATTGATCCCCGAAGCCAATCTTGGCAACGATACAACCTTAGGGATTGCGGTCGGGATTGTCTCGGCGATGTTATTTACCGCCCGTAACCTGCTGCAAAAACGCTATTTTTCCCAATATAGCGGCCCCCATGCCATGTTTTATCAGACCTTAGTGGCGGCGGTGTTTCTTATGCCTTGGCATCAAACCGAGTTGCAGACTATCTCCCTCGGGACCTGGGGCTTGATTGTGCTGCTCGGGGTGGTATTTACCGCCGCGCCCCATGCACTCTTCACCTCGGCATTGCGCCAATTAAGCGCTAAAACCGTCGGGTTAGTCTCCTGCCTACAGCCCTTCTACGGAGCCATGTTGGCATTAGTGATCTTAGGCGAAGCACTGAATCTCAATACCCTGATAGGCGGAACCATCATAGTCGCCACCGCCATCTTCGAAACCCATCAATCCCACCAGTCACAACGGCGAAAAAAGAACGTCTGAAACATACCAATCTTGGCCTAAGTTGGCTAAGATGAGTGCGTCTTTCGCCCCTAATTGCTTTTGCTTATATGCCACGTATTTTATTGTTCGTTATTGCTTTTTTCTCTTTTTCTCTCCATGCCAATTCGCCACTGCAATTGGACAAGCGCCTTGGCCTAAACAACCAAAATCAGCAACAAAATATTAGCATTGACGATCAAATTGTTGAGCTTAAAAACAACATTGATAGATTGGCGGCGAATGCGAGCAGTTTTCAGCAGGCTCAGCTCGATTTTGAAGAAAACAAAAAGGTCATCGACCAGGGCTTAAAAGAAGCCGCCAAACCCTTAAAGCTGGACAAAGCCACGGATCTCAACCAGCAAGCCTCGATGGCTTATTTACGACTGTCGGAATTAAAAGAGAGCGAAACGGCCCTAGGCAATCAAGTCAGCGAACTGTTGCAACGCCATAATCAGCTGCCCTCCGTCATCGCCAACGCAAGACAGAATGTGCTGCAAAATAAGAAAACCGACTTGGCCCCACTGGATACGCCAACGGGCGAACTACAGCAAACGCAGCGGATTTTCTTCGAGCAAAGCCTCGCCACTAACGAGGCTGAGCTTGCCAGCAGCCAAAAACGCATCGAACTCACCCAGTTACAGTTACAGTTGGTTCGCCAGCAATTGAGCCAACAGGAAGCCTTTATTGAAACCATCAATAAGGCGATGAATAAACAGCGCCAGCAACAAACCGATGCAACCTTGGCCAAGAATTTAGTGGATACCGCCAAGGTCGTGGATCCTGTGACCCGCAATATTGCCGACACTAACCAAATCTACGGCCAAAAGTTACAAACCTTAACCTTGCAAATCAACAATGTGGTTGAGCAGCAAGAGCAGGCCGAACTGCAATATCAATCCCAAGCCAAACAGCTGGCGAATATCCAAGAGCAAATCACTTGGGTCAAAATGAACTCCGCCTTTGGCGAGCGTTTTCTGCAGATGTTGCAATCTCTGCCTAAGCCGCCAAACCATGAGAAGCTACAAACTCTGATCGCCGATGCTCGCCTCGATAGGTACCACCTCGAGCAACAACAGGCGCTCAACGAACAAGAGTTAGAGCAAACCAACCTCTACAACGAGGGACAAATTAAGCTACTGCGCTCACAACAAGCGCTGCTGACGCAGTTGATGCAGAGTTATGACCAATATTTGAGTGAGCTTGGCAAACTCAAAGTCAATTATCAGCAACTTAGCCAGCAACACCTGACCTTAAAAAACACCCTCAACGAGCACTTGTTTTGGGTACCCAACGCCGCCAGCATGAACAAACTCTGGCTCACCGACGTGCAACGCAGCGCCCTGTGGCTCATCCAAGAAGCGCAGTGGGGACAATTGGGCAAAGCCTGGCAGGAGCAAAATGACTACTGGTCCTGGTGGATCATTCTGTTAGTGCTTTGCTTGGTCATCCAAGATTTAATCCGGCCTAAGTTCAAACGCTTACTCAGCCACTATGTCACCTACGTGGGTAATGTGACGCAGGATAAATTTATCTACACCTTTAAATCCTTAGTCCTGAGCCTTGGTTATGCCCTAATAAAACCGCTACCCATAGTGGCGGCGGGATGGATTTTCTATCAATCCGAACGTAACTTTGTGCAGGCCGTCGGCATGGGGATTTTAGCGATAGGATTGGTTTACCTATTGTATCGCTTGATATTTATTCTCGCCCTCGACAAAGGGGTCTTGGTTGGCCATTTCAAACGCCCCTCAAAACTCATCCAAGCAGGTCAGCTAAGGCTCAAACACTTTGTGTTTGTCGCCAGCCCCCTGCTCGGCATTATGGGCTTTACCGAAGTCCTCGACGCATCCCTTATCCGCAATAGCATTGGTCGCGGTGCATTTATCTGTTTTTGCGTAGTTTTATTCTTGTTATACAAGGATATCTTGGTGCTAAGCCGCCAAAATAGCGACACCCAAAAGGATGGCAAAAACAAACGACTGCTGCAAAAAATGCTCTGGGCGCTATTGATCTCTGTGCCTCTGCTCAGTGCCGGACTCGCCTTTAGGGGTTACTACTTCACCGCCTTCCAAATGCTGTTACAGTTACAACTCTCCATCGTATTGGGATTAAGTTTCTTACTGCTTTATCAATTAATTAAGCGTTGGATGTTGATCGAGCGACGCCGTATTGCCTTCGATCGCGCCAAGGCCAAACGGGCCGAACGGTTAGCGCAGCGGGAAAAGGGCGAGACACACCATGCCTCCAACGATGGACTCGACACCTATGAAGAGCCGGTCGTCGACCTCGAAACCATTTCGAGTCAGTCCTTAGGCTTAGTCCGCTCTTTATTGCTACTCGCATTTTTAGCGAGCTTGATTGGCCTATGGACGCAAACCCATACGGCGCTATTTTCCTTCTTAGATGGCATCACCCTCTGGACTACAAACACCAGCGTCAATGGTGTCGAGCAGCAGCTGCCTATCACCATGAAATCGCTGTTATTGGGCTTAATCATCGTTGGCTTCTCGCTGATGATTGCCACCAATTTACCCGGTCTGCTCGAACTGATGATCCTACAACGGCTCGACCTGACGCCGGGCACAGGCTTTGCCATCACTACGGTAAGCCGTTATTTAGTGGTGTTTTTAGGACTGCTGATTGGTTTTTCGAATCTCGGGATGGAATGGTCAAAACTGCAATGGCTGATTGCCGCGCTGTCACTGGGTCTAGGTTTTGGTTTGCAGGAAATTTTTGCCAACTTTATCTCGGGCCTGATTATTCTGTTTGAAAAACCAGTGCGTATTGGCGATACGGTGACGATCCGCGATCTGACGGGGACAGTGAGTAAAATTCAGATCCGCGCCACCACCATTATCGACTGGGATAGAAAGGAAATTATCATTCCAAACAAGGCCTTTATTACCGAGCAATTGATTAACTGGTCACTATCAGACCCCATCACGCGGGTGATAGTGCATGTGTCGGTTGCCCGCGATTCGGATCCGGCCAAAGTTGAGGCAACGCTATATCAAGCGGTGCAGGAATGTGAAGATGCGCTGCCGAATCCAGAGCCTGAAGTCTGGTTTGCAGGCTTTGGCAAACATACCCAAGATTACGAAGTTCGTGCCTATGCAAAAGAGATGTCGGCCCGTTGGCCGCTACGCCACGATCTGCATAAACGCATCACCCGTAAGCTTAAAGAAAACAACTTAGAACTCGCCTATCCGCAAATGGAAATCCATCTTAAAAATGGCCAGAATCGCGATCAGGTCGGCATAATCCGCAGTTAATAGGACGAAAATCAGATGCTTATTTTTGCTCACCGTGGTGCCAGCGGTTATGTGGCGGAAAACACCTTAGCCGCCATGGCCAAAGCCATAGAGTTAGGTGCCACAGCCATTGAGCTGGATGTGCATAATGTCGAAGGGGAGTTAATGGTATTTCACGACCGCAGACTCGACAGTAAAAGCTCGGGCCAAGGTATCATCCATTTAGTCAACAAAGAGTATTTGGGCAAGGTCACTGTCAAAGGTGAGCCGATTCCCACACTCTGGCAAGTGCTCGAACTGGTTGCTGGCCGTGCCACAATCAACATCGAACTTAAAGGGGTGAATACGGTAGCGCCGCTACTCGAGCTTTATCCTAAAGCGATTGCCGAGCTGGGGTTCAGCACTGAGCAATTGCTGATCTCATCCTTCAATCATCCCTATTTACAGCAAGTCAAACAGGCGTTGCCACAGGCATTAGTGGCGCCCTTGCTTGCCAGTATTCCCCTCAATGGTGCGGCGGTGGTGAGCGAGTTAGCCGCCTATTCCCTGCATTTAGACGTGAGTTTTATCAGCAAGGCCCTAGTGGATGACGCTCACCAGAGGGGCGCTAAGGTGTATGTTTACACTGTCGATCATAGTGATGATATCCATGCCCTTAAGCAGTTAGGGGTCGATGGTATCTTTAGCAATTACCCCGACCGTGCCATGCAGGCGCTGTTACAACCCACCAATACGGATTATTGCGGCTACTTCGAATAACCCCATGGCGTGGATTTAGCGGTTTAGGCTTGGCTATTTCGCTGCGCCCAATAACCGATAAAAATGAACATGGCGACGATCAGCAAAAACATCCAATGGGATGGCATGGCAACGATTTGCCTTGCCACCCAAGGCGTAGCTTTAACGATAAGCAGCCCATAGCCAAAGGCATTCACAATAATAAAAACAAAGGTTCGCAGGATAAACGAATGACCAAGTAAATGCCGCCTGAGGATACGATTCACATCGGCTGAAAACACTAAAATCAAACACACGACCATGGCCGTGGCGATATCGAAGGACCAAGGGCGAAGCATATTTCCTAAATGGCCAATAATGGCGACTAACTGATCAAACATAATCACTCAACCTAAAATGACGCTGCAAAATCAAAACAACTACAGCAGCGTATTGAAAAATAACGACAACCAAGCATAAAGGGAGACGACATGGGGCACAAGTTACTCTTACTGACCAAGGCGAATGAGCAGTATCGCCAGCTCATTGAGGCGCAGCAGCTACCTGGGCTTGAGTTGCTCGATGATAATCCCGCGAATATTGCAGAGGCCAACATTTGGCTTGCCGAGCCTAAACTTGCCGCACCGCTGGTGCTCCATGCAAAACAGTTAAAATGGCTGCAATCCAGTTTCGCAGGCATTGATGCCCTGATGGGCCCAAGAGCAAGAAAAAATTATCAACTCACTAACATCAAAGGTATTTTCGGCCCCTTGATGAGTGAATATCTATTTGGTTATCTGCTCGCTCATGTGCGAGGACACCAATTCTACCAAGCGCAGCAGCGGCAAAAAAATTGGCAAGTACAAGCAGCGAAGCGCCACAGTAGCCTGCAAGGAATGCAACTGCTTATCTTAGGCACAGGCTCTATCGCCCAGCATGTGGCCAAGACGGCCAAGCACTTCGGCATGCATGTTACTGGAATAAACCGCAGTGGCCGTGAGGTCGAAGGCTTTGATGCGATCCAGCCGCTCTCTCAGCTCGCGCAATGCTTAAGCCAAAGCGATGTGGTAACCAATTTACTGCCAAGCACCCCAGAGACACGTTTGCAGTTAAATGCAGACATGCTCGCCACGCTCAAAACCGATGCCATTTTAGTGAATGTCGGCCGTGGTGACGTGCTCGATCTCGATGCCCTCAATACCCAGTTGATTGCGTATCCTAAACAGCAGGCCATTCTCGATGTGTTCACGCAGGAGCCACTCCCTGCAAGTCATCCGATTTGGGAAAGACCCAACGCCATCATCACGCCCCATATCTCGGCGCCGAGTCATCCAGAACAAATTGTCAGTATTTTTAGCGATAATTATCGCCGCTATATTGCAGCAGAACCGCTACAAAATCAGATAGATTTTACTAAGGGCTATTAATCACGGCTGCCTTAAGATCAGAAAAAAGAAAAGGCAATCAGCACGCTGATTGCCTTTTGATTTCGTTTTTACTGCAACAACGCTCTATACCTTAAAGCTGCGCTTTAAAAACTGCCCGACCAGCACTGTATGGGAGTCCATTTCGCCTATCACCTCATCATTGATGCTGACCATTTCACAGCCGAGTTGATGGCTGGAATGGGTAAATTGCGACACATTGACCACGCTGCGATTCATCTCGTTCGCCACGCTCGATTGCTCCTCTACCGCACTGGCAATATGGTGGGTCATATCCGTAATGGTAGTGATAGCTTCACGTATGGTACGCAGCGCCGTGCCCGCAAGATCCGCAGTGGTAATACATTCAGCGGCGGCATCGACTCCTTCTTGCATGCTGCGCACCGCCTTGTGGGTGCCCTGCTGCAACAGGTTGATCATTGTGTGGATTTCCTTGGTGGCATCATGGGTTCGCTGCGCTAATGCCCGCACCTCATCGGCAACTACGGCAAAACCACGCCCTTGCTCACCCGCTCGCGCCGCTTCAATCGCGGCGTTTAGTGCCAATAAATTTGTCTGTTCGGCAATCCCCTGGATCACATCCAGCACTGTGCCTATATCCCTGCTATGCCCTTCTAACTCAGTGATCACCTGCGAGGTTTCTTGCAACTGCTGCGCCATGGCCTGAATCGATTGAATGGTACTGACAACAGTTTTATCGCCATTGATTGTCTGCTGCGACGCCATCTGTGAAGCGCTCGCCGCATCGGCACAGTTAGAAGACATATCCCCAAGTGTCGCCGTCATCTGTTGCATGGCCGTCGCGACTTGTTCAATCTCGGCCAGCTGTGACTGGCTTGTCCCTTGAATCTCTTCGCCTTTCGCCGCCGAAACTTTGGCTTGCTTACTCACCTTATCGCAGGAATCGCGGGCGCGACCTAACATGGATTTTAACTCTGAGGTTTGCATTTGCAGCGCCAGATCGATCGCGCCTAGATCATCGGATTTTCCGGTATAGATATGTGCCATCAAAGGGTTGTTGTAGATTTTCTTCGCCTTAGCGACCAGCGCCCGATAACGCCCTAAAATCATATTGCCACCAATAAAAAGTGCCAGAGCACTAATGGCAAGCGCGACAAATCCCACCGCTCCAATCTGCAGCGCCAAATACAGCATGGGCAACAGAGCAACTAAGGCGAGTAGCATCAACTGAGTCGGCATTTCTAAGGTGCGTTTTAATGCCTTAACTTGACCACTCTTATTTAATTCGGCATAGACGGCTTCTGCTCGGTTTATCTGGTCGCGGCTGGGTTTAGTGCGTACCGATTGAAATTCGGCCACCTGACCATTGACCATAATCGGCGACACATAGGCGTCGACCCAATAATGGTCGCCATTGGCACAGCGATTTTTGACTATGCCTTTCCAAGGCTCGCCTTTTCGGATGGTTTTCCACAGATCTTCAAATGCTTCGGGGGGCATATCGGGATGACGCACCATATTATGGGGTTGCCCCAACATGGCGCTAAGCTCGTATCCCGCAACGGTACAAAATGATGGATTGGCGTAAGTGATATGACTCTTAGTGTCCGTCGTCGACAGTAAAATCCAATCCGCTGGATAGTCGTATTCCCGCTGTGTTATTGGTAAATTTTTTCTCATGATAACCCTTGGATCTATTATAAATTTATTATTCCATCATCCATGAGTTATCCATCCTTGCTCGCGTCCAATGACACGTTACTGCTACATCATCCCTCTTTTTCCTGTCTTCAGAACACTGAGAATAGACCAAAAAATGTGCGATGAGTAACAAAACGGGTAACCAACACAACAAGTACACCATTAGGATTGCATTTGATAAGCGTTTTCATTTAGAATTAGCTCAATTCATTTTGGAGTCGAAAAAATGTACGTTTGTCTCTGCCATGCCATCACAGATACGCAAATCAAAAACGCTGTAAGTCAGGGCGATACTAGCCTTGCTGACGTTAAAAAGCGTTTAGGCGTTGCCGATCAATGCGGTAAGTGCGCGAGAATGGCCGTACAAATCATCCAAAACCAACTGGAAATTGAACCTAAATACTACGAAGTCGCTTAACTTAGAGCCTCCAGCTCTTTTTCTGTAAAACATACTTTTGTTCCAACTGCTTTTCCTACTCGCTGGCATCCACATCGCTAGGGTCTGCTTAACAATATCAAGCTTGAAACTGATATTGCCGCAAACACATGACCCCTTAATGACACATCCCACTCAGCCCATAAGCATAAATGCTTTGAACTCAATGGGATGCACTCGATTATTTGCGTCTTAATAAATACACAGCTTCATTCAGCCATGGGACTTCTTTCTTAACAAACCTAGGATTGTCCGCAAGCACGTCTTGGCAAGCTAAAGCTTGGATTTCAAAATCATCACTTAAATGTGTTTCGACCCAAGTTGGCGACACCGCAAAAGGCGGCCCACTTAAGGTTTCCTGTGGGTAATCTAGGGTGACTAACAAGCCTACGCTGCCCGAAGGCAATAACTGCGCTAATTGCTTGGCGTATTGCGTCCGCATGCTCTCAGGCCAAGCAATTAAGGCGGCACGATCATAAAAACCATTCACCTGCGCCGTAATTGACTGAGGTAAAGTGAAGATATCCCCTTGATATAAACTGACCTGCTCAGTTTGATAATGCTGATGCTCGCCCTCTGCACTTTGGTTCATAGGCAATTGGTTTTCTTCGAAAAACTGCTGAACAGCGAGTTCATTCAACTCACAACCAATCACTTGATGGCCCTGCTCGGCTAAAAAGCACATATCTAAAGACTTGCCACACAGGGGAACGAAGACCTTGGCATCGGCGGGCAATGCCAAGGTTTGCCAATACTTTACGAGAAAGGGATTGATATCTTGCTGGTGAAAACCAATCAACTGTTGCTGCCACTTCTCATGCCAAAAACCGGGTTCCATAGGTATATCTCAAATGACTAAAGTTATCCTTACTCTAATGGCATTAACGGATGGATGCAAAATCTCAGATACCGCAAGTTAATCATAGAGATGTAAACACTTAATGACTAAGCCAGTGCCGCTTGTACCCGGCGGAGCCAAACGCAATTGTCACACTGACATTGGCGGCGTGACAAATGGTGCGGACTTAAGGAGGAGTCGATAAAATCGACGGCGATCAGCAACTGCTGCTTCAGTTCGGCGACGGATTTTTGTTCGACCGCTACCAGCTCATCGTTCTGGTTCATCCAAATACATTCCATGCCCTGGTGGCAAGTGAGACACTGCTCATCGCTATCATTAAAAAAGACCGCGTGTGGACAATGGGTCACCTCCATTGACTGTAAAATTCGCTTACGCGGAAACTCTAACAACTCGATCAATAAAGCCTTATCTGGGGTGGGCATATGCCCTCCTTAAATCCACTTTGTCCACGGGAAATTTAACAAAAATGTATCCCATCCAATGTACTTAAGATTACCTAGACTCCATGCGATTTAACTTGATATAAATCAAAGTCAGCGACGAAATGATGGGATAGGTAAACCCTAAAAATCACAACCTTACCTTAAGGGACCCTAGTCAAAATAATCCCAACGCCGATTTGCTTATCTGCCTCGCTTACTGTTTAAATAACCAAAACAAGGAGTCGCGCATTGCAACCACCCCAATTACAACATTTTTACATTTCCGAAGAGCAATCCATTTACTTGCTCAAAGCCAACGATGCCCGTAAACACAAGGCGTGGATCCGTTTATGTAAACAACAGTTAAGTAAGTTGGGTTATCGCGACATTGAGTTTATCGGTAAGGGGGCTTACGGCTTTGTGTTTGCGGGAATTAATCAGGCCGACGAAGCCCATGTATTTAAATTCTCAAGAATTAATCTGCCGCAGCATATTCAAGATCGCTTAGAGGAAGAAGCCTTTATGCTGTCCCTACTCAAACACCCCAATATTCCGGGGGCGATCAAATTTGAGCGCGTCGGTAAACAAGGGATCTTAGTGATGGAGCGCGCTAAGGGCGAAGATCTCGAGCAGCTTTGCCGCCGCTTAGGCGCCCTCCCTCCCGCCATGGTGATGAGTATTGCCCGCCAACTGGCCGATATTCTCTACTATCTGCGAACGGGCAAACCCTTAGTGCATGGCGACATTAAGCCTTCAAACCTTGTCTATGATATTGAAAGCCAACATTTATCCTTAATCGACTGGGGCTCGGCCGTATTTGCGCAACGGGATGAACATAACAAGGCCGTCGAAGACAATGTGATGACGCTGATGTCGAGCGATCAACAGCACACTAACGCCCGCATGGGGGACGTGTATTTTATCGGTGAAGAGCAGCTAAATGGCGCGCTCTCTAGCCCGCGTTTCGACGAGCAAGGCGTAGCAGCGACCTTGTATGCCTTGGCCTCAGGACAGGCAAGTCGCTTCGGCGCACAGGTGATCCCGCCCACCAGCATAGGCTTACCCATGGAGTTGGCGCGCACCTTGGAAGGCATGCTTAGTAGTGATGCCGTGCAGCGCAATCTGGCGGGTGATTATTTTCTCAAAAGCATGCGCCACAGCCATAGAATACACTTACCCGAGCTGCCCAAAACCGAACTGCTGGGTGAAATCCCCGTCTGGGTGCAATCCCGCGAGAAAGATGTCGAAACCGTCAGTTACAGCTCGCGCAAATCCTTTTTAAAGGAACATAACGCGCAGGAACCCATCGCTAAGATGGATGACATTCAGCTCGAAAAATACTATCGCAACTTCTTAGCCGGCATGGGCGATACCGAAAAGGGCTTTATTGCCGCCGTGGGGCGACTCGGTCAATATCCCATAGTGGGCGGCCTTGCTATCCATTGGCAAGAAACTGGCGTGTTTATCGACTCCAACCTGGCCATCTACGATGCTAAACAAAAGAGTGCGCTCATCATCGCCGTCAATAATATGGTGACACTCGCGCGGGGGATTAAGCGTATCGGGGTGTTTAAGGCCTGCTTCTTTAATGCTAGGGACACGCTACATATCGAGCGCGAAAACACCAGCGAACCCTTTATCGCCAGCGCCGATCTCCAACTGCCCTTCGAAGTCGGAGATGTGCCGACCCTCGAAGATAAATCGCGGCTTCACTCTTACTTTGAAGACGGTAAGGATCCAGATGAGAACCTCGAATTACCGAGTGAAATCATGGAGGAATTGGCGCGTATCAACCAAATCCACCACACTGGCTGCATTATTTTTGAAGCGCTGCCGAATCACTTAAAGATCCACAGTTACTTAAAACTGCTCAATCCGCGTAAACAGGCGGCATTTCGCGCTAGCCTCGACCGCATTTTGCATTATGTCGGTAAAATTCAAGGTCATGGGGTATCGGGCTTTATGAAACTGCCCTATAAAAATACTCGCCGCTTTACCCATATTGAGCGAAAAGCTGAGCATTTTTATCCTAGAAACCCAAAAGAAATAGGCGCATAACGAATCCCCTCGTTAGCGCCTATGATATTGAAAACCAAACTTAGATAGGTGAACCCGGCGGCAGTTTCAAGGGTTTTGGAATGAGTTTGCTGTTGGCATCAGTGAGCCCTGCACTCAGCCCCTGTTGCAACCAAGTGTAGTGGGAGGCCACCTTAGCATTCGCGCGATTCGCTTTGGCTTTAAGCTGTTTAATCACGAATTGGGCGCGCTCGTAAATAGCCGCCTTCACCTCTGCTGAGGTTTGCGGATTGTGATATGCAGACAAGAGTTCATCGATCACCACCGCATTCACCCGCATCCACACACCTTCAACCAGAGCGAGCTTGTCTTCTTGGTATAGGGTCGCGGCAAACAGCTTATTGAGTAAGGTTTCGATCGAGAGCTGCTCATTATCCGCCATCGCCCCTTGGCTGACGCGATTTAAGCGCTGTGGCATCAACAACTGCCCCACAGTATGGCGCGCTAGCACTTCAGCCATACCGAGGGGATCGCTCACCACCCCAAGCCCAGACTCGAAGGACTCCCGCGTCGCTTGATAATTGCCCGCTTTAGGCACCAGCGTCTCGAGCAAGGTTTGCGGAACCGTTAAACTGGCCGCATCTAAGGTGCTTAGCAGCGCATCAAGGGCCGACAGCTGTAACTGCGGCGCTATGTAGCTCCAGCGGCCACCCTCGCCGACGGACAGATAGTTGTAGTCAGTGCCGCCAATAAACTTAATAACCGCATCGATTTGGTAACGATTAAGCAAATAGATAGGCACAAAGGCATCGGCTAGCTCACCCAGTGGCTCGCCCGGCAACAGGGCCGTGCTGCTAAAACCTTCGATGGCCTTAGTGCGAATCCGGTTCAAATCCAGCAGCTGCACGATAGGGTCGTCACCGCTATCCCATAAACTCGCATAGGCTTGGCTGGCATCCGCTTGGCGTGAATCGGCTTCGCCAATATAGCGCAGCCCTTTTCGAGCCACTTCGGCCAGCAACTGATTTTGCAGCGCCTGCTGGGCAGTGGCATCGCCTTCATCGCTATAGCCGTAAGCGATAGCAAAGTTATCCCATAGCCCGACACCTACGCCATAAGGTGCTGATATATCAATGTCATTACCTTTTAGCATGATCTTAGGATGGGGATAATCCATCACTGACGCGTCCTGATTGGTCGAGGCGGCAAAGTTATGATCTAAGCCTAAGGTATGGCCGACCTCATGGGCGGCAAGTTGGCGAATACGCGCTAATGCTAAGTCGTTGGCCGCTTGCTCGGCGGCGCTTCTATCACGCCAGCCTGCAGTTAAGCCTTTGGCAATCAAGTAATCTTGGCGCACTCGCAAGCTACCTAAGGTCACTTGGCCTTTGATGATTTCGCCGGTACGCGGATCGGTTAGCGCCGCGCCGTAGGACCATCCGCGCGTGGCGCGGTGTACCCACTGGATCATGTTGTAGCGAATATCCTGCGGATCGGCATCGGGTGGCAAGAGTTCAACCTTGAAGCCGTTGATAAATCCCGCTTGGGTGAAGGCCGTTTCCCACCAGCGAGCACCATCGAGTAGCGCCGAGCGGATAGGCTCAGGCACACCTGGGTCGAGGTAATAGGTGATGGGCTTGACTACTTCGCTCGGTGCAGGGCCAGGATTCACCTTTTGCAGGCGGTGGCGCAAAATAAACCGCTGCACCAGTGGCGCCGAAAACGGCGTGGCATAGTCGCGATACTCATCGGATAAATAGCCGCTCATAGGATGATAAGCGCGAGGTTGATAGCCCTCATCGGGCAGCTCGACAAAAGAGTAGCGCATCCGCACCGACATTAAGGTGCCATCGGGCGTGACCTTAGCCACTTGCTCACCCGCCGCATCGGCTTTGAAGGTAAGCTGCACATCCACATCACTATTCTTTTCAAAAGATTTCACCCCGGCGGGTAAAATCGCCGAGCGGGTTAAATCAAGGCGATAATTCCCCTGCCCGCGATGCAGGAGAGCATCCGCGACGCCGTGCAGATCGTTGAGTACCAACTCGCTGATAGCCACCATCTCTGGCTTACCATCGAGTAACTTACCCTGCCACAATACCGAATCGGCAAAGGCCTCATCCACGGCGCGCTTTTCGGCGGCGTCTTGGGTATTAGCGCGATACTGGGTGTTTAGTTGCTTAAGCTGAATGTAGGGACCTTGGCGCTCAAACTGCACCATGCGGGTTTGACCTAATTGACCACGGTCGAGACCGATATCGTTAGAACCGACCCCTTCAGGCAAGCTAGTCACCAATAAAAAAGGCTGATTTAAACGGCTCACCTCGAGGTATAACTCCCCCTCGCTTGGCTCATAGTATAAATTAAGAAATCCCTTAGCGGCTTGGCTCTGCTTAACGACTTTAGTGCTCGGCAGATCCGCGGCGACGCTCAGCGCGGGTAAACCTAAGAGTAGGATGGCGAGGGCTAGGCTATGGGGTTTCATCTTTCCTCCTGATAGGGCTGTCTACGTGGTCATGTTACACAAAACTAAACCACGCGGGGCCATCATTGGCCCCGGGCAAACAATTAATGATGATTATTCTTGTGTTTTATCCAATGCGATAAGGTTTCAAACAGTTCAGTTAACACTATCGGCTTAGTGATATGGGCATTCATCCCTGCCGCAAGACTCTTTTCTCGATCGCCCGACATCGCATGGGCCGTCATGGCGATAATAGGCAGCACGTCGGCACTAAAGCGTTCACGCAGTGCCCGCGCCGCGGTTAACCCGTCCATCACTGGCATTTGAATATCCATTAATACCGCATCGAAGGGGCGTGAGTCGATAATATCGAGGGCAATTTGGCCATTTCCTGCAACAACGACTTCGTATCCTGCGCTCTTTAGTAGCTCAGTCGCCACCTGTTGGTTGATAAAGTTATCTTCCACCAAGAGCACAAGCCCTGTATGTTCACCCTCTTCTACCGGCACTTCATCAATAGGCTGCACCACATTAAGCCTTGGCTCATCGGCAAAGGCGGCGATGATCTCATCGAACAGACTCGATGCCTTAAAGGGTTTTTGCAACACGGCAAACACATTGGCACTGTCGACTTCGTGCTGTAAAGGTTCTGCCGCATAGGCGGTCATCATGATGATAATGGGCCGTTTTGCGATGCGGCCTTCGGCCACCATGGTATCGATGGCACTGATCACATCGCCACCATCCATCTCAGGCATCATCCAGTCAAGCAACAATAAATCGATAGGATCCCGCGACAACTTATACAGCGCCTCGGCGCCGCTGGCGGCCGTATCCACCTCGAAGTGGAAATCGCGCATCAATGCCGAATAAATTTGCAGCGCCGTCGGGTTATCATCCACCACAAGTGTGCGTAAATTATTGAGTTTTTCAGGCACCACTAAGGGCTCAACCTTGGCCTCTTCGGCAATCTCAAAGCTGATGGTAAAGCTGAAGGTACTGCCGACGCCTAACTCACTCTGCACCTGCATCTTGCCGCCCATCATGGAGACCAAATGCTTACTGATCGATAAACCTAATCCCGTGCCACCGTACTTACGGGTCGTCGAGCCATCGGCCTGGGCAAAGGCATCGAACAGTTTTTCCTGCTGATCTTTACTGATCCCAATCCCCGTATCCCGTACCCAGAATTTTAAGGTAATCCGATGGTCGCGCTCGCCCACATCTTCGCAGCCCAGTTCAATCTCACCGGATTGGGTAAACTTCACCGCGTTCGATAACAGGTTGATCAGCACTTGGCCTAGACGCAGCGGGTCGCCCTTAAGAATGAGGCCTGCCGTGACTGGCGCATACAGTAATAACTCGACGCCTTGCTCCTGCGCCTTAAGCGCATTGAGATCGAGGGCATGGTCGAGCACTTTATCCAGCGGGAACGGCACCCGCTCCAGCTCTAATTTACCCGCTTCAATCTTAGAGAAGTCGAGAATATCGTTAATAATCCGCAGCAACGACTGCGCCGAGAACCCGGCTTTTTCGAGGTAATCCTTCTGCTGCGCCGTCAGCGAGGTACGCTGCGCTAACTGCAACATACCGATAATGGCGTTCATTGGCGTGCGGATTTCGTGGCTCATATTCGCCAAGAACTCACTCTTATAGAGGTTCGCCAGTTCTGCGTCCTGCTTCGCCTCCAGCAGTGCCACTTCGTTACTCTTATGGCGCGTGATGTCCTTGTGGGTACCGACCATACGCTTAGGCTGACCATCGGCGGTAAATTCCACCACCCGGCCGCGGGAAAGCACCCAGTGATAACTGCCGTTTTTGCCTAAGATCCTAAACTCGATCTCATAGGCATCGACGGGATTTTGCAGATACTGATTACGATATTCTTCGACCCGAATTCTATCGTCGGGATGCGTCAGCTGGTCGATAGCCGACACTAACGCTGGGAATTCATTGGGTTTATAGCCCAGCATCGAATAATAGGATGGGTTGCAAATAATATGCTCCGAATCCAGATACCAGTCCCACAGACCGTCTTCTACCGCGTCCATCGCTAAATGGTAACGCTCCTCTGACAGGCGTAACTGCTCGGCGGACTCGTACTCACGCGTCACATCGCGCCACACGGCAATCAAGCCTTGCAACTCGCCACGGCGGTTATAGAAAGGCAGTTTCAGGGTATCGAGCAACACTGGTTTGCCCGCTAACTCAACCTTTTCTTGATAACGCAGCGGCGTGCGATCTTTTAAGATCTGCTCATCCTCGGCACGAATACGAATGCCCATCTCCGGCGAGGTTAAATCCTCCGACGACAGACCAATCATCTCGCTTTCGGTGTAGCCCAGCATCCGCTCGGCGGCCTTGTTACAGCCGAGGTAATTGCCTTCTTTATCTTTAAAGACAATGGCTTCTGGAATGGAGTCGAGTAAGGAGCGCAACAACGCATATTCCCGCTCGCGCCGTTCGGTCGCATCTTTTAACCGCTCGGTACGGCGCGCGACCAGTTTGTCGAGTCGCTTATTCTGCTCGGCCAAATGATGGGTGTATTGCTTGTTTTCCTCAAAGATGCGGCTCACCAGCAGGAACCAAGGTTCCCAGCCCGGAGTGATTTTTTCCGGCGGTTTACGCGGCTCTTGGGAACAGCCCTCTAAGTGTGACAACAGGCGCGATGCGGGGCTCACGAAGGAGCGGCGCGTTTGCCAGTGCACTATGGTTACCAGCACCGACAGAGCGATGACAACGAGGATAAAGGTCAGCTGCAGTTTTTCAACCGAATCTTGGAACAGGTCGTCTTCATTTTGCAGATACAACAAGCGCCACGGAGCGTTGTGCAGCGCGACCGAGTGAATATAGTAACCGTTGCGAATAATGCCTTCGTGGGCATCGAACAATTCGGACTCGGGGAGCGAATGCAGCTCAGACGGAATCCGCTGGCTGATGTGATATACCCGATTGATATCTGAGCCATCGAAGTCGCTGTGGGACAAAATATTGTTCTGCTGATCGAGCAGGATCACAGTCCCAGGCATTTTGAAGTACACCCGAATTTGCCGCGCCAATGAGGCCAAGGTCATATCGAGGTTAATTGAACCCATAAACTCATCGTCGAGATAAACGGGCACACCTAAGGTGGTCAGCAAGCCTTTACCCGTCGAATCGACGTAGGCCTCACTCCAAAACACACTGCGCTGCGGGTTCATCGCCGGGGTGGCGTATTGGAATTGTTTCTTATTGAGCAGTTCATCCCTAAAACGCTGGTCACCGTTGGTCCACGGGAAGTAGGACATCATCCGTTGGCGCGATAAATAATAAATCGCCGAGGCTTTAGGTGCCGCTTCTTTGGCGACGGGGAAAGACAGCGACAACTCGAACAGCATTTCCAGCTCTTGGTAGAACTTATCGCTGCGGCCATCGAGGGAGCCTGCGCCCGTGATCCGCCCCATGTTGGTAAAAGGTTTACCGCCCTTTGCGTAGTTAGGCTCTAAGGTAAAATACTGACCACTCTCGTTAAATTTGCCGTATTGCGGTAAACGATCCTTACGCACTAGCTCACCTAAGCGCAGGTGATCTACGGCCACATCCCGCAGACTCTTGACCGCGCGGATGCTCGACTCCAACAGCAAGTCGATTTGCAATACGTGACGCTCAACCTGCTCTTCGCGCTGCTCCATCTGCTGGGTTTTCTGGCGATCGAAAAACATCCACGCCGTCAGCAACGACAGGACAATCACGCCGATATAGGTATAAAAAACGGCGCGGTTATAGTTCTTTTGGATCGGCGATTTTAATTGGAGATCCGGCTCACTCGATTTCATCCACTACCCTTGATTGCAGCGCTTGATTTTAGCCATCGGTGGCAAAAGTGACTGAGTACATTTATGGCTTCATATATTAGCAGGAAGAAACCCCGAGTCGCATCAAATAATTGCCGTACGAAGGCTGTCAAAGTCTATGATTAGTTGATTGAAAAATCATAGAAATGCGTAAAAACAAAGGTCCCACGAGTGAGACCTTTTGTAACAATAAAGTAAATAGTTAGAGATGTTCTTCGGCGTATTCGGCCAAGCGTGAACGTACCACCCCATTCAAGTACAGGTTGGCGCTGCCTTCAAAGTCCTTAAAGCGTTCGACTATGTAGGTTAAACCCGAGGTCACTGCGGTGAGATAATTCGAATCGATCTGCGCTAAGTTACCGCAACAAATCAATTTTGTGCCTTCTCCCATCCGAGTGATCATGGTTTTGATCTGCGACGCCGTCAGGTTTTGACATTCATCCAAGAGCACGATGGAGTTTTGGATCGAGCGGCCGCGCATAAAGTTGATCGACTTAAATTGGATATTCGCCTTCTCCATGATGTAGTTCAAACTGCCAGTCGGATTCACATCATTCTTATGCAGCACTTCTAAGGTATCGGTAATCGCCGCCAGCCATGGCATCATCTTCTCTTCTTCGGTGCCGGGTAAGAAGCCGATGGACTCGGCAATTTCTGGCGTATTACGAGTCACAATGACCTTATCGTAGCGATTACGCTCCACTACTAGCTCAAGTGCCGCCGCCATTGCCAGCAGGGTTTTACCGCAACCGGCGGGTCCCGTTAAGATCACCAGATCGATATCGGGATCGAGCAGCGCCTGCAACGCCATCCCTTGGTAAACATTCTTAGGTTTAACGCCCCACGCCTCGAGGTTTTTTAAGCGCTCGCGGCCCAGGTCTAAAATATGCAGATGGGTATCGCTACGCTCGGTGACGCGGCCACAAAAATCAGATTCGGCATCAATCAGATACTGGTTTATGTAGAAGGGTTCGTTATCTAAATCTTTCAGTGGGACTTCGTGAATCGTATGTCGACCATGGCGCTCGGTGGATACCTTGTTTAAATGCTCCCAAAAATTCCCTTCGAATTGATAAAAGCCCTTGCTAAGGAAACGAATATCATCGATCAGCTGGTCGGTTCGATAATCCTCAACCAATTGAATGCCCGCGCCCTTGGCCTTAAGACGCATATTGATATCTTTGGTAACTAACACCACGGTACGTGGATGGTGGAGGTTTTGCAGGTGTAGAGCGGTATTGATAATGCGGTTATCGTTGCCATCCCCCGGCAGGGCGCCTAGGGTAAAATCGACAAGATGGTCAGGGAAAATAGACAGCGCCCCTATCGCATCGGCATGCCCTTCTCGGCTCGGTAAAGGGACACCATTAATGATTTGTTCCGGTGTTGTATCACCGCCTAGGGTATCTTCCAGCGCCCGTATGGCGACCCTAGCATCCCGACTCACATCACTCTTTCGATCTTTAATCTGGTCTAGCTCTTCTAGCACTGTCATCGGAATGACCACATCGTGCTCTTTAAACGAATAGATCGCCAAAGGTTCATGTAGTAACACATTGGTATCCAGTACAAACAACTTTCTGTCGTCTTGTTCCATGGCGCCTCCAGAGTGCTCGATTGTTTTTATGCTACATCTCTTTCCCGGTGAGTGGATATGGCTCCTATGTCAGTTGGCGAGCTAAAGAATGATCTTAAAGTTCAAGCCTCTACTTAATAAAGACGGCTAGCGGCTTAAACTAATATTGGCACCATTCTCTCTGAATGCCAACCGAATGAACCTGTGTTTAAGTCGGTGACTCGAGGGCAGTGTAGGTCCCTCGATATGACAGTAGCATGACAAATCATCGAAGGACTATAGAGATTTTTCTTCACTGTTCAATTTGTAATCTAGAGTGTGGAGAATTAGGCTCTAACGGGTGAGAGGGCGATTCAAATATCCCTAGTATTGATATAACATACGCGCCCTTTGTTAGAGTCCGCCCAGAGATGAGAATTTAAGATGCCGTTTGCCTTAGGACAACGTTGGATAAGTGATACCGAGTCAGAGCTTGGTTTAGGAACAGTCGTACAAGTTGAAGGCCGTATGGTCACAGTGTTATTCCCTGCGACTGGTGAGAATCGTATGTTCTCGCGCAACGAAGCCCCCCTGACCCGTGTCATATACAACCCTGGCGATACGGTTGAAAGCCATGAAGGCTGGAGCCTCGCGATTGAAGAACTCACCGAAAAAGACGGCCTCGTCGTCTACCACGGAATCCACAGCGAAACAGGTGAGAAAGCCAGCCTGCGTGAGACCCTGTTAAACCACAACATTCGCTTTAACAAACCCCAGGATCGCCTGTTTGCCGGTCAGATTGACCGCCTCGACCGTTTCGGTATTCGTTACCAATGCCAGTTACTGCGTCATCAATTGGCGACCTCAGATTTACTCGGCTTACAAGGTCCACGCGTCGGCCTTATCCCCCACCAGATGTGGATTGCCCATGAAGTGGGTCGCCGTTATGCGCCGCGTGTATTGCTGGCCGACGAAGTGGGTTTAGGTAAAACCATCGAAGCGGGTCTGATTATCCATCAACAACTGCTCACTGGCCGCGCCGAACGAGTGCTGATCATTGTACCGGATACCCTGCGCCATCAGTGGTTAGTGGAAATGCTGCGCCGCTTTAACCTGCGCTTCTCAGTATTTGATGAAGACCGTTGTGTCGAAGCCTTTGCCGACCATGACAACCCTTTCTACACCGAGCAGTTAGTGATTTGTTCCCTCGAATTACTGCGTAAAAAGAAACGTCTCGACCAAGCACTCGATGCCGACTGGGATCTGCTGGTCGTCGACGAGGCTCACCACTTAGAGTGGACCGAAGAAGCCCCGAGCCGTGCCTACCAAGTGGTTGAAGCATTAAGCGAAGTAGTGCCTGGCGTATTGTTATTAACGGCAACGCCGGATCAACTCGGCCATGAGAGCCACTTTGCGCGTCTGCGCCTACTCGACCCAGATCGTTTCTACGACTACGATGCCTTCCTCGCCGAAGAAAACAGCTACAAAGATGTCGCCGTTGCCGCCGAAGCCTTAGCGGGCGACGCAAAATTATCCGATGCCGCCATCAACAGCCTCACCGAATTACTCAGCGAGAAAGACATAGCGCCGAGCATTCGTTTAATTCAAGCCGAAGATATCGATAGCGAACTGCAACAAGCGGCTCGCAGCGAGTTACTGCAAGAATTGCTCGATCGTCACGGCACAGGCCGCGTGCTGTATCGCAACAGCCGCGCCTCGGTAAAAGGCTTCCCGAAACGTATTTTCAACGCCTATCCCCATGCAATGCCTGAGCAGTATCTTACCGCTGCCCGCGTAAATGAGATGATGGGTGGTCGTAAGACCTTAGAAGCGAAAGCGGCACAAGCCCTAAGCCCTGAAAAACTTTACCAAGAATTTGAAGATAACAGCGCCAGTTGGTGGAAGTTCGATCCTCGCGTGGATTGGTTAATCGAATTCTTAAAGTCGCACCGCAGCAAGAAAGTGTTGATCATCGCCAGTGGCGCCGATACCGCCCTGAGCTTAGAAGAAGCCCTGCGTACCCGTGAAGGCATCCAAGCCACCGTTTTCCACGAAGGCATGTCGATCATCGAGCGCGACAAGGCGGGTGCCTACTTCGCCCAAGAAGAAGGCGGCGCCCAAGCACTGATCTGTTCTGAAATCGGCTCCGAAGGTCGTAACTTCCAGTTCGCCAGCCACTTAGTGCTGTTCGATCTGCCATTGAACCCAGATTTATTAGAGCAACGTATCGGCCGTCTAGACCGTATCGGGCAGAAGAACGATATCCAAATTCACCTGCCTTATCTGCAAGATACGGCGCAGGAGCGTCTGCTCAACTGGTATCACCAAGGTCTGAATGCCTTCGAGCTGACCTGTCCGAGTGGCCATGTGCTGTACAGTGAATTTGCCGAAGATCTGTTGAATGTTCTCGTCGGTGGGGATGAAGATGAGCTGACCAATCTGCTCAACCACACCCAAAGCCGTTACAAAGAACTGAAACACGCTATGGAGCAAGGCCGCGATAAGCTGCTGGAAATCAACTCCCACGGCGGCGATAAGGCCAAGGCGATTGTCGAGCGTTTAGCCCAAAGCGATCAGGACACTAAACTGATTGGTTCGGTGATCCGCTTGTGGGACATTATCGGTGTCGATCAAGAAGATAAAGGTGAAAACTCTATCATCCTGCGTCCAAGTGAACACATGATGTTCCCAACCTATCCGGGTCTACATGAGGATGGCGTGACGGTCACCTTTGACCGTGATACTGCGCTCTCCCGTGACGATATCGCCCTGATCACCCAAGAGCACCCGTTAGTGCAAACAGGCTTAGATCTGATCACTGGCTCTGACACAGGCACGACGAGCGTCGCGATTTTGAAAAACAAAGCCTTACCCGCAGGCACCCTGTTCTTAGAACTGATCTACATGGCGGATGCTTCGGCGCCTAAATCGAGCCAGTTATATCGTTATCTGCCACCGACGCCTATCCGCGTACTGCTGGATAAAAACGGCAACGATTTATCCGCTAAGGTGGATTACACCAGCTTTGACAAACAGTTAAGCGCGGTTAACCGCCATATTGGCAGCAAGTTAGTCACAGCATCACAACCGATTCTGCATCCATTATTTGCTAAGGGCGAAGAATATGCCCAAGCCGCGGTGGACGAGTTAGTGGCGCAGGCGCGTGAGAAAATGACCAGCCAACTGACGGGCGAATTGGACCGTTTAGAGTCCTTGAAAGCGGTTAACCCGAATATCCGTGAGGAAGAGTTGGAATACCTGCGTAATCAGATGCAGGAGCTGAGTACTTACCTCAACGCGAGTCAGCTACAGCTCGACGCGATTCGTATGGTACTGGTTAGCCATGTCTAATCCGCAATGACGATAAGCAAGAGCCTCCTCAGGCTCGCTTAAGCGAATATGCAAACGCCCAGCAAATGCTGGGCGTTTTTATTTTATCTTCACGATAAGTATGGCTGTAGGCTGGGCCTAGGCACTGCTGTGCGCGGTGCCGTCACGAGCTCAAGCAAAAATTGCTTCTGCTACGCTGCTTCAGGTTATACTCTAGCTAATTGAATTTATGAGACTACACAGGTGGTTATCAATTCTATGGCGCGTATTATCCCCTCGGTATTGAGCCTAGCCTTAGCTCTCGCCAGTGCGAGCTTATTCGCCGCCGATCCCAGCACTCAAGCTCCTGACCCCAATACTCAGGCGCCAGAAACAAGTACTCAGGCTCCTGAATCTGCACCTGAATCCAGCCCGCAGGCGCCAGGGACAACTCCCCAAAACCCCGAGACGAACCAAGCTAGCAAAGCGCCCAATGGGCAAGCTGCGGCGAAAAGAACGAGCAGTTATTTACCCGCGAGTGAAATCAAGCAGATCACCATAGATGATCAGCCGCTCGAACTCTTAGTTCGTTCATGGGAAGGCCGCAAAAAACTTGGCGCTGCGATTATCTTACCCGCCACCAATGGCACCGCCGATGCGCCCGGATTAATGGCGTTTGTCAGACGTAATATTAATGCTGCCGGCTGGGCCAGTTTAAGCCTTACCCCGCCCACAGAGCCGCCCGCACCCAACTTTGCCACTCCGGCGACCGAAGTGACCTCCGCAGGGGCGGCGCAGTTAAGCAGTCCTTCGAATAAACCGAGCCAAAAAGTGAAACCCGAGCAGAGCAATAAGCATTTGCTTGAACAGGAAGACTTTTTAGTCAAAAGCATGTCTCAGCTCGACAGCGTAGGCACCGACTTTCCCGGTAAACGGGTGCTGATCACCGCCGATCAAAGTGCGGGATTATTGATAAGTCTATTAAGCCAAAAGAAAATTGCCGATCCCGATGTATTAATCGTCATCAACCCCTACAGCGAAGATGAGGCGCGTAACCAAGCCCTTGCCGAAAAACTGGCCAAGCTCACTATACCAATACTCGATATTCAATCGCCCGATGGTCACCCCGCATCGTTAGAAACGGCGGAGCAACGCAAAAGCCTTGCCGTGACATTAGAGGCGCCGAATTATCGGCAAACGACATTAGCATTAAATCTGGATAACGAGAGTGCATGGCAGAACTGTTTGAGCGCCATAAGGGGATTCGCCGCCCGTATGAGCGGCGCCCATTGAGGTGCAAGCCTTTCTAAAGCTTAAGTCATCCGTTATGGGGCGTTATCGAGATAGAATTGCACTGCTACCAACCCGATTGGCGATCTTGATAGGCTTTGTTGGGATCCTTTAGCTGACGCGTCGCTGCAATCGCGCGATTTTTACCGAGTAACAGTCTCACTTGGCTCCACGACTCACGGCAAAGAAGTGCACGAATCGAAGCCGTCCAGCTGCGATTGATGCTCAACTTGATCGCCGCTGCGGCATCGGGGGAAGTATTGAGAAGTTCCTGAGCCAATTGCTGCGCGCTTAACATCGGATGATCACTTAGCTGAGTCACTAACCCTAAGCGACTCGCCTCTTCGCCCGACAACACTTTGGCCGTAAGGCTGAGTAACATCGCCTGATCCTTGGGCATTATTTGCCTCAGCGCCACTAAGCCTGCCATGTCCGGCACGAGCCCCCATTTGGCTTCCATAATAGATAACTTGCTGTCAGGGCTCGCTATTCTAAAATCAGCACCTAATGCGATTTGCATGCCACCGCCATAGCAGCAGCCTTCTAACACCGCGATGACGGGCACGGGTAAACGTTGCCAACCAAGGGAGACTCTCTGCGCTAAGTTGGCATTGCCAGGCAACCATTTAAACAGCAATTTGAATGCTTGCATCGGTGCCGACATCACGCTCTTTACGTCCAGCCCCGAGCTAAAATGGCCTCCGGCTCCAGATAAAATAACCAGTCGAATCTGCGAATTTGATTTAATACGTTTGATCGCTCTATCCAACTCGCTAAACATTAAATAGTTAATTGCATTATATTTTTCTGGTCGATTGAGCTGGACATATGCAATGCCATTCTCAATCGTTACTTGCACGCAAGGCTCACTCATGAAATATTCCGTTACTGGTCAGGCCAGAACAAATGTTAACACGTTTGGAATAATTCACCAAAGGATGTAACATAAGCCTAAATTTTGACATGCGTCAAAATACTGTCGACTGTCATTAAGTTTTAATAGGTGAGTATGCTAGGCTTGCGCTGAAGCATGAGAACCTCAAAAGTATTAACCCCTTATGTTCAACCATGGGTGCAACTTGTCGTTTTAACGAGTCATCTTCTCTGAACATCGGTTGCATCACCAACGGCGCTGCTTACCCACAAATTTGCATAATCGTGTCGAGATGGGTCCCGTGGGGAAACAGCCTATTGCAGGATTGAGCATCGAGCTATTCGCAAAAATCGATGCCCTGCTTACGACAAATTCGCGAAATTTGATTTAATTCTCCAAGGCTTTTTACTGCCAGCGCCTCGCGCTCGAGAGATAAATAAATTGAATTAACAAATAAAATCTATAGGTTACATATAGATGTTATAAATCAAACTTGCCCGAAGAGCTTAATTCGTCATTCAAAGATTTAGAATTAGTGTTATCTTCAATAAATGGGCAATTAAGGATCAGTAGTCAGCATGACAATCTCTGTACTCATCTGTGACGACTCCGCCATGGCGCGCAAACAAATGGCTCGCACCCTACCGAAAGAATGGGATGTCGAGATCACCTACGCTACCAATGGCGCCGAGGGTTTAGATGCCATTCGCGCAGGTAAAGGCGAAGTTGTCTTCCTCGACCTTAATATGCCAGTCATGGATGGTTATGAAGTGCTGCAAACCGTGCAGCAAAACGATCTTCCCGCGCTGATTATTGTGGTCTCGGGTGATATTCAGATCAAAGCCCATGAAAGAGTTAAAGCCTTAGGTGCATTGGATTTTATTCAAAAGCCCGTCAGTGCCGACGCCATCAGTAATATTCTGCAGGAATACGGCATCCTCACCTTAACGCAGAAAGATCAGGCGGAAGAAACGCCGATGATCAAAGTCGATATGCGTGACGCCTGCCAAGAGATCGCCAACGTCGCCATGGGGCGCGCCGCCGATCTGTTAGCCAAACTTCTCGATGTTTTTGTCCTCTTACCTATTCCAAACGTGAACGTGCTCGAAGTCAGTGAGCTGACGATGGCCCTCAAAGCGACGGAAGAAAGTTCAACGGTATCAGCCCTCTGCCAAGGATTTATTGGTGCAGGCGTGGCGGGTGAAGCTCTGCTGCTATTCCACGATTCGAGCTTTCAAGACATGGCGAAACTCATGGGGCTAGCCAATCCAGAGGACATTAGCACTGAGATTGAAGTGTTGATCGACACAGGCAACGTATTGATTGGCGCCTTCCTAAACGGGATCTCAGAGCAGCTCGACATGAAGTTCAGCCAGGCTCACCCTGTAGTGCTAGGCCGCCACTGTACGGTGAATGATCTTATCCATGATAACTCGGAAAAATGGCATAGAACCTTAGCAATGGAGATTAACTATCGTATTGAAAACCATAATGTTCAATGCGATTTGTTACTGCTATTTACCGAAGACTCTATTCCGACGCTCAGTTATAAGCTCGGTTATTTACTCGATTAATCAGTTGGATTTTACCTTATGTCAAACGATCAAAGCGCAATGAACGAACTCCATTGGCTTATCGATATGGTGCAAACCATCGAAGTGGGTCTAGTGGTATTAGATCGCGATTATAATATCCAACTGTGGAACGGCTTTATGGAAAACCATAGCGGCGTATCCCCTAATTCGATTAAAGGGCAAAACCTGTTCACCCGTTTTCCTGAGCTACCAGCGACTTGGTTAAAGCAAAAGATGGAATCGGTTTTTATGCTGAAAAATCGAGCCTTTATCAGCTGGGAACAAAGACCCTACGTGTTTCAGTTTAAAAACTACCGCCCCATTACCGGACGGGCCGATTTTATGTACCAGAACGTGACGCTGTTGCCTCTGGCCTCATTAACCGGAAAAATCACCCATATCAGCGTGATTATTTATGATGTCACCGACATCGCCGTCAACAAGCTACAGCTCAAGGCCGCCAACGAGCAGTTAGAACGCCTCAGCCAGACCGATGGCCTGACACAGCTCCATAATCGCCGCCATTGGCAACAATGTTTAGAGCATGAGTTTGACCTCCACGCCCGTTATTCGGGGATGTCGAGCTTGGTCATGATAGACATAGACCATTTCAAAAGAATCAACGATACCTACGGCCATGTCGCGGGTGATAAGGTGATTCAGCATATCGCCCATATCCTAAGCCATTCATTACGGGAGACAGATTGTGTCGGCCGCTATGGTGGTGAGGAGTTCGCTGTGGTCATGCCCAATACCTGTGGCGCCGATGCCCTCAACTTTACCGAGCGTTTGCGGGAAAGAATTGCCGACTCCACCATAGTGTACGAAGGGCTGAAGATAAAAGTCACAGTGAGTCTAGGCGTGTGTGAAATTGGCAAACATATCACTAGCAGCTCTGGCTGGATTTCTTGCTCAGACAAAGCCTTATACGAAGCCAAGCAGAAGGGGCGTAACTGTAGCGTCCTACACACAGCGCAAACTAGTGGTTACTAAAACCAAAAAGCCCATCGATGATGGGCTTTTTGTTACTAATTTAATTGCGGCAATTAGTGCGGAAAACCATCGTCTTCTTCGTCGTCACCTTCTTCATCGTCGATTTCATCGCCAACAAAGTAAGTGCCCCAACCGTCGTAATCCACTTTTTGCTTAGCCGCGAGTTGCAGTAACTGCTCGGTCGCTTTATCCAGTAATGGCACTTCCAACTTGTGGTAAGCGATAGCATCAAAACAGAAAATCACTGAGCCATCTTCCAGCTCCATCTCTTCGGCGTCGTTGACTTCAAAACCGAGTTTGAATGCATCAACGGCGGCTTTTTCTAAGCGGTCGAAGTTACTAGATGAGAAATGGTGCTCAATGGTGTATTCCGCATCTGGCTCTGAGCCATCGTCAAGCAGGGCTTGCACTATGTCACGATTCTCGGCAAGTTGGGCTTTTAATTGACTTTCAATAGACATGGATTTGTCTCCGTTAAGGTAAAACTGGCTCAAATTGGCGCTATTATACGTCATCGCCTTCGAGAGTTTTACCCATTAATGTTGCCGCTTCACGATTTATCTCGTTAAATTTGGCTGACATAGTCTCATACACTTGGGCTGAAAAGGCCTTCACATCGGCTTTGTCTAATCCTTCGGTCGGGATAGGCGCCATCATCTCAATGATCACTACCCCGTTATCCCAACGGTTTAAATTAATATGGCTCTGACAAGAGGCGAGCACTGGCACTATCGGCACCCCAGCGGTAATCGCCGTATGGAATGCGCCAGCCTTAAAGGGGAGCAAACCGCGGCCACGTGAGCGGGTACCCTCAGGGAATATCCACACTGATAAACGGTTCTGTTTAATCTTTTCTGCGGTTTTAGCCATGGTATCGAAGGCACTGTTGCGATTTTTTCTATCGATCAAAATATTGCCCGATAACCAGTAGATCTGCCCGAATAGCGGGATCCACACTAAGCTCTTTTTGCCTAAGCTGACGGTGCTTTTTGGCACGGCTTTAGTATGAGTGAACAGATCGAAGTTATTTTGATGGTTCCCTAAAAAGATATAAGGGCCATCCTGAATTTCTTTATGCCGACGCACTATGACTTTAAGCCCTAGAATAGGGGCGACGGATGAGAAGATCTTGGCGAACATATGTACATTGTCACGGTGACGGGGCCGCAACAAGCAGACCAATCCACCAAAAATAAACGCGAGTAACAATGACACAGCCAACAACACAGATCTGACGAGTAACAGCACGACATACTCCAAGGATGAAAGTGGCGACAGTATAGCCACCCAGCCCTAGGGACTCAATATAATGTTTACATCTGTAAGCTGAGTTGCTAACAATCCAAACAAAAGCCCATCGGTACTCGCGCAATCATGCACGACGATGGGCTTTTAAATCAATATCTAAGCTTAAACGACTAAGCGAAAAACCTAGTTTGCGACCTAGCGCACTGCCGCGGTTTTACTTAAGCCTAAACGGAAGACCAAGGCACTAAGGGCTAAAGTCGCGACAATTGCCGCGCCGCTCGGTAAGTCCAACGTTGCCGAGAGCACCAGCCCCAGCAAGTAACCCATAAGGCCGACCAGATAAGCGTAAAATAGGCCGTTCTTACCTTGGTACTTGTTGAGCGCAAGAGCAGGCAAAATAAGCGTGCTAAACACTAAATAGACCCCTACCAGCTCTACCGACAAAGTGATTACCAGCGCAAACAGCAGATAGAATCCCGCACCGTTTAAGATCTGTGGCCGCAGAAAAATCACCGCTAACACCGCCGCATAAACCACGGTCGGCAACACTAATTGCGACCAACTCACCCAAAGGATCTGGCCCGACATCAATTGCTTTAACAGTTCAGCCCCGTGGGGATCGTTCGCCAGCAATAGCATGGCCGCCACCGCCGACAACACGTAAAAGCACCCTATCATCGCTTCTAGCTCACCCGCCATCCGCTTAGATAACCAAGCGATAAAACCCGCCCCCGCAAGGGCGAATAAGGCCGGCATCCACACATTAGAAAATGGCATATCTTCTAACCTGTGGTCCATGTGCGCCACAATCGCCCCCAACGCGGCGACTTGAGCAATGGCTAAATCGATAAAGATGATCCCACGCTTAAGCACTTGTTTGCCAAGTACAATATGCGTTGAGAGCACTAAGATCCCCGCCGTCAATGCTGGCAGCAGGATCGACATCAGTTCCAGATCCAACATAGGCTTATTTCACCCCGTTTAAGAGGGCAATAGCGCTGTCGTAGAGGCTGAAGAGATCTTGACTCGCATCGTTGCCACCTACCGACATTGGCAACATAAGCACTGGTAGATTAGCCTTTTCACCCAACCACTTAGCACCACGCTCATCCTGATAGGACGCCACAACTACCGCCAGAATATCGCCCTGCTCAGCACGGCTCAGCAAACTCGCTAAATGACCGCTAGTCGGTGCCAGACCGGGTTTAGGCTCAAGATCAGCAGCTTGTTCAATCCCCAACCAGTTGAACAGATATCTAAAACTGGTGTGATAGGCGATGACCTTTTTGCCTTTTAACGCTTTGGCCTGCTCTTCCCAGCGGGGGACCGCCGCCTGCCAACGAGTACTAAAGTCCGCTAATGCCTTTTGGTAATTCGCCGCCTCGCTCGGGTCGAGTTGGCTCATCTTAGCGCTGAGCGCATTCGCGACGCTTAGCAAACGCGTCGGATCGAAGTGGATATGCGGATTTCCCTGAGCATGCACATCCCCCATGCTACGGTCCACACTCGCTAACTTATCTAAGGTATCGATTTGATCGGCGGCGAAAAACAGCCCCTGATCGGTAGAGCGAACCTTAGCGTTAGCCGACTTCATTTGCAGCATTGGCAGCCAACCGATTTCTAAATCGGCGCCCGCACAGACCACCAGATCCGCTTGGCGCATTTTGGCGATCAAACTCGGACGCGCCTGCACTTGATGCGGATCCTGTAAGGCCGTGGTTGCCGAATAAATGCTGGCGTTTGGAGCCAACTCTTTTGCCAATGCGGCATATTCGGGTTCACAGGCAAACACATTCAGCTCTGCGTGGGCAAAGCCTGAACAAGCGAAAGACAGGGCCGCTGCGGCCGCTTTAACAAAATTAGAATTGATGCGCACCGTGAGCCCCCAGAGACATAATGTATTGAACAGTGAAAACATTGTCGTCTTCGATTCCATCGAAGTTAGTTCCCTTCTGATTGGTGTACTGGAAACGTACCGTCGAGAAATGGCTCGAATGCCACGCCAGACTCACCTCAGATTCCTTTAACTTCTGTCCATGGAAATGATCGCCATGGAGCTCTTGGGTATCCACCTCGCCGTAACGCACACCCGCAGACCAGCTAGGCGTGAATTGGTACACGCTGCTCAGATACCAACCTTGATGATAATCCTTGCTCGGCGCATCTTCGGGATGAAGGTCGCTCGGCACAAAGTCAGTCACACGGTAATACTCGCCGCTCAGGGTCAGGTTTTGGTATTTATAGTTGCCATTTGGCGCCCATTTATACACAAAATCAGCACCATAGGTGTTTTTACCAGTGTAAGATGCCGCATGGCTGTGGTCATGGCCTTCCTCGGCGGTTTCGTCTTCGTGCTCATCGCCCTCTTCATGGGCTGTCACTTGACCATTTTCGTTACGTAGGTAACTTAAGCCCGCCTGCCATGAGCTGTTGTCACCAATATCACCGCCGATTTTGGTGTAAAAGGTGTATACGCCCACATTCTTAAACTCACGTTCACCATGTTCATCGGCGGCGCGCATACTCTCGCCCTTAAAAGCTTCGGCGCCTAAGGTCCAATACAGATCCGTTGGCGCCACAAAGTTCAAACGCACACCGTCGTCAAAGTAATGGCCACCGAAAAATGCGCGGTAAGCAATAGGACGGTCGGTGAATGAATCCGTGTGTAAATGTTGGTTATTTAAATAACCGATATCCGATAAGAAACGTCCACCACGGATTGAGAACCCTGCAGGCATCGCCATGGTTTGGATAAAGGCTTCTTCGAGATTAAGCTCAGTTTCACCGTCGTGCATCTCAACAACGGCAGTGACTTTGCCGTAGAACATGTCGTCAATGTTGGCGCTCATCGCCAGCTCAGTTTCGCCTAAACCAAATCCTTCGGCGGTTTCGGCCAATGGACGCTCGGCCGTTTGATAATAGCCATTCAGCACTGCGCTGATCGCCGGATTGGTTAAACTTGAGTCAGCGGCAAATAACGTCGGTGAAGCAAATGCGCACGCCAAAGCCACCAAAGAAATTCGGTTGTTAAAAACAGTCATGATATCTCCAAAATACAACTAGCGCTCGATGACTCATCCAAGTCATCAAGAAATACAATAAGTTAAAATGTAAAAGTTGATTTAGCGGAGAACGGGTGGCGCGCGGCTTAGGTAAACACTGACGTGTTTAGAGAAGGTTACGGGTAAGACAAATTCACAAACATCAAATCGCTGTATCGCTAAATTTAGCGTCTGCGGAGCTGTGAACAGAATTTTATTTAGCTGATGTTGATGGAAGCAGAGCGTACAGTGCGTCTTCGCCCCATCATCAAGGTGGGTCACACTATGGGCTGAGGCAACAAAAGACAGCAATACCAATACGGCGGCAAGCCATACCGAAATTGTGCGTCTTATGTGACTGTGCAATCTCACTCAGTCATCCCCATAGTAAAAAAGTGGCACAAGTTTAAGTCAGGCCGCTAGCAAGTTGCAATAAGGTAACACCCCTGCAATGCGTTACAAGATATTTACCATTGCAACTTTAGCGTGAAAAAGTGCCCGGTAAGAACGCGCTCGAGTTGGCAAAAAGAGTTATTTAAGATTAGCTTAAGTCAGTAAAACTATGATGTGCCCAGCGTGACATCGAGTTAATCTTTCATTCTATTCAACCCAGATAAAGGCAATAAAAATGCTAGCATTCTTTCGTGAAAACTTAGGGTTAATCTTAGGGATAGTGATTTTCGGCGCCGTAATTTTGGGCGGGATTTATTACGTAGAACACTCACTCGAGAGCCAAGAGCAGGTTATCCAATAACTCAGCCCTAGCCTAAACCAAGTTGAGCCTGTGCGATAACCCCTGCGCGGCTCGACTCGGTTAATCTAACGCCCTCACCTCTAGCGATACTTTTGCCTTTGATCGCTATCGTCTTGCTTCTCTGGCGCCTCAATCGTTTGTAGTTGATCCATAAAATGGCTCACCAGCAGTAACATCACACAGAAGATCATCACTGGGATCAAAAAATGCCGCGTCGAGGCATCAAAATAACTGTATAAACCTGTCAGCACACTCGCATAAAAGCCAAATAATTTTAACTTCAACAGCTTAGGATTGTGTCCCAGCCACGCTGAACAATGGGGACATTGCACTTGAGCGTGAAAGCCCTTTCCACGCTGTTGGGTAATTTGGGCAATTTTGATCGACTGATGGCAATGGGAGCACAGCATTTAGAGTAGGTTCCTCGACATGGGCCGCTAAGTTTATCAGAATTTCCCGCCACTCAGTCGAACTAATTAGCGCAGTGGTTTCAAAACCTCACTCCCATAGCGAAAGCTGCAAACCAGCGCACAAATTTTATACTCAGATAGCATTTTATGCGGTTCTAATTTTACAGTGTTTAGCGCAGCTCCTATTATGTACCTACCTATTTTTATTGAAGATAACGCCTATGCGCCGCTCACTCATATTCATGTTCGCCCTCAGCTTTCCCCTGCTATTGAGTACCGAGGTTTTCGCGACGGATGCAGCCGACCCCGTTGCCGCCACTCAAACCACTACCGTCCCTAACGAAGCCCAAAACGAATTAATTTCGCTAAAAACAGCGATTAAAGAGGATATTGCGCGCTTATCCCAATCCCAAGGTGAATTGCGCACCATTGTTGAATATCGCATTCAAAACAAGACATTGCAGTTACGCAATAAGATTAAAGTACTGTTAGAAGATGAGAACTACGATAAAGCCTTTATGTTGGCATTGGTGCAAGAGCAGCTGACATTTAATCTTAAAATCAACGACTACTTCAATGATATCGTCACCAAGTTGTCCCATAAACTCGGCTCGGCGGATGATGAGTCGACCTTACTCGAAATCTCTAAACGTGAGCTCGATAAGGACAACAACTACAAACAACGACTCGAGACCTTAAACTGGCTCGGCCAAATGGGCGAAGATGTCGCAGCGCAGAAAGCAGAGCTGACCCAAATTCTCTTAAGTCGCGCCGATAACTTCGATAGCTTTGTCACTTTTACCCAGCAGCAGTTACAAAATGCAGTTAACGCCGCCACTAATGCCGGTAAAGATGTGACCGCCGCGCAAACCAGTCGCGTCATGCAGCTAAAGGACAGATTGGCGCTCAATAGCCAGAGCCTTAGCATAGATATCGACTTACTCGATGCGCTCGAGCAAAACACCGCCTCGCTGAAAAAGACCCTGTTCAGTATCTCAGGCGATATCACTCAGGATGTCTTGAGTATCGATGTGGCCTCAAGCCTAGTCGAACAATGGCTGCATACGGCCAAAGAACAGTCCATCAACCATGGCCCGACTTTAGTCTTTAAGCTATTTATCTTCTGTATGATCCTGTTTGTCGCAAGCCTTGCGGGCAAACTGGCGAAGAAGATTGTGAGCAATACCGTTAGTAACTCTAAATTAAATTTCAGTAAGTTACTGCAAGACTTCTTTACCTCGCTCTCGGGCAAAGCGGTCTTCACTATCGGTGTACTGATTGCCCTCTCCCAGCTTGGCATTGAGTTAGGCCCGTTATTGGCAGGCTTTGGTATCGCCGGTGTGATCATCGGTTTCGCCCTGCAGGATTCACTCTCGAACTTTGCCTCGGGCATGATGATTTTGATCTATCGTCCCTACGATGTGGGTGACTTGATTAGCGCCGCTGGTGTAACGGGGCGCGTAAGCCATATGAGCCTAGTCTCCACCACAATTAAAACGTTAGATAACCAAAGGCTTATTATTCCAAACAACAAGATTTGGGGTGATACCATTAACAATATTACCGCCGAGCACCAACGCCGCGTCGACATGACCTTCGGCATTGGCTATGGCGACAATATTGAGCACGCCGAAGCCGTGCTTAAGTCGATTGTGGAAGCGCATCCTAAGGTGCAAAAAATCCCTGCACCGCTCATTAAGCTGCACGTTTTAGGGGAGTCCTCGGTCGACTTTATCGTCCGTCCTTGGGCTAAACCCGAAGATTATTGGGATGTGTATTGGGATATTACCCGCGAAGTGAAAATGCGCTTCGATGCCGAGGGCATCAGCATTCCTTTCCCGCAGCGCGATGTACATATTTACCAAACCAGTAAATAACGCTTCGCCAAGGCGAGAAGTAAACAAAAGGCGCAATCCTAGATTGCGCCTTTTTCATGATATTCAAACTGTTAATCGATTAACCTAAGCCAGTAATCTCGCCATCTGCGCCGATATCAATCTTTAAATAGCCAGGAACTAATCCAAGCCCTGGCATAGTCATCACATTCCCCACCAGCGCGGTAATAAATCCGGCTCCAGCATTTAACACTAACTCGCGCACTGGCACGATAAAACCCTGCGGTACGCCTTTAAGTTGAGGGTCATGGCTAATGGATAAGGGTGTTTTTGCCATGCAGACGGGTAAATCGGCGTAACCAAGGGCACTGAGTTCTTGTAATTGGAGCTTAGCCGCCTCGGATAAACTCACCCCTGCAGCGCCATAGCCGACTTCAGCTAAGGTCGATAATTTCGCCTCAAGCGCCATGTCATCGGGATATAGCAGGGTAAACTCGCTTGGCTGCTCACAGGCGCGCATGACGGTTTGCGCCAAGGCCAATGCCCCCGCCTCACCTTGGCTGAAAGCCTCGCTAAGCTCGCAGCCAAAGGCGGCAGTGCCCGCAACGGCTTCAATCAACCAGTTAAGCTCGGCATCCGTATCGGTTGCAAAGCGATTAATAGCCACCACAACGGGAATACCGTAACGCGCCACATTGTTGATATGCCAGTTTAAGTTGGCAAATCCCGCCTCGAGACGGGCTTGGTCGGGCGCATTGATATCCGCATCCGACGTTAAGCCGCTATTGGCCTTCAATGCCTTTAAGGTAGTCACTAACACCGCAGCGCTCGGGGTTAATCCCGACTGGCGCGCCTTGATATTACAAAATTTCTCAAACCCCATATCGGAGCCAAAACCGCCTTCCGTCACCACAAAATCGGCCAGCTTTAAGGCGATATCGTCGGCAATCACCGACGAGTTGCCATGGGCAATATTCGCAAATGGCCCTGCGTGAATAAGACAAGGCGCACCGTTTAAAGTCTGCATCAAGGTGGGTTTTACCGCATCCGCCATGATCGCCGTCATCGCGCCGGCAACCCCAAGGTCTTCCGCGCTAATAGCCGCACCTTGACGATTGACTGCCAGCACAAGCTTGCCAATACGCGCGCGCATATCCGCCAGATTACGACTGAGCGCCAGAATCGCCATTAACTCAGAGGCAGCGGTAATATCAAAGCCAGAGGTGTAAGCTGGGCCATTATTTTCACCCAGCCCAACTTCAATTTCACGTAAGCAGCGATCGTTATGGTCGACCACCCTGTGCCAACGGATGCCATTAGGCGCTATATCTAGGTAATTCTGCCCAGACTGCAGCTCAAATTCGGCCTTACCTAAACGTGTTTCATGATATAGCCGAGAGGCTATCGCCGCCGCGCCAAGATTATGGGCATTGCTGACGGCATGAATATCACCCGTTAGATGCAGATTCAGCTCCTGCATGGGCACCACTTGGGCGTAACCGCCACCAGCTGCACCACCTTTCACCCCAAATACCGGGCCCATACTGGGCTGGCGAATACAGGCGCACACCTTGTTACCAAGCGCTTTGAGGGATTGGGTTAAGCCAATGGTGGTGACGGTTTTGCCTTCGCCGTGGGGCGTTGGTGTCACGGCGGTGACAATGATCAGCTTACCCTGTTGCTGCTCTGCTAAGCGCTGCTGCACACGTAAATCGACCTTGGCTTTTGTCTTGCCAAATAGCTGCATCTCATCGGGCAATAACCCAAACTCGGCGCCAAGCACTGCGATATCTTTTAGGGGCGCACGGCGCGAAATATCCATATCGGTTAGCATGGGTCATCTCTCCCTTGGGTATTTTGGTATCCACGCTAGGCATGCGAGCAGGAAATACAAAATAGGTATGCAAAATCGGTAAGTATCAGCAACGGCTGATTGAATATGGCGAATATTAGGTGATTAGCATTAAGATATATAGCCATCGAAAGGGTTAATGAGCGATTCCTTAATCTACATCAAAAAATCGACTCAGGTCCTTTCCCCAACAAAATACAGATTCCCAAAAGAGAAACAACATGAGCGGATCCCCTTTTAGTTTTTCAGAGTTTGTTGCCGGCTTTTGGCGAATGCACAGTTGGCAAATGTCACCCGCCGAGCGACTTAACCTAATAGAACAATATTTAGACTTAGGTGTGACCACTATGGATCACGCCGATATTTACGGCCAATACCAGTGCGAAACCCTGTTCGGTGAGGCCTTAGCCTTAAAACCCGCCTTAAGGCAACAGATGCAATTGGTCAGCAAATGCGGCATTAAGCCCGCCTTCGATTGTCGCCCTGAGCGCTATGTAAACCACTACGACACCTCCAAGGCACATATTATTGCCAGTGTGGAGCAATCACTAAAGCAGCTGAAAACCGATTATTTAGATCTATTGCTGATCCACAGACCCGATCCTTTAATGGACGCCGATCAAGTGGCCGAAGCCTTTGCTGATTTAAAACAGGCGGGCAAAGTGCAACACTTTGGGGTATCTAACTTCACCAACGCGCAGTTTTCATTATTGCAGTCGAGATTAACTGACCCCTTAGTCACCAATCAAATCGAAATTTCACCGCTAACAATGGCGAGTTTGCACGATGGTACTCTCGATTTATGTCAGGAGCGGCGCATTCGGCCTATGGCTTGGTCCTGTTTGGGCGGCGGTAAGATCTTTGATAATAACCATCCACAGGCCATTCGCCTGCAGCAAACCTTAGCGGTCATCGCCGATGAGATTGATGCCCAAGATATCAGCCAAGTGATTTATGCCTGGGTGCGGATGTTACCGACTCGGCCCGTGCCAATTATCGGCAGTGGCAATATTGCGAGGATAAAAACGGCGGTGGCCGCACAGTCACTCACCCTAGACAGGCAGCAATGGTTTAGTATCTGGCAAGCATCAACCGGACACAGCGTGCCTTAGCACTGCAAACAACACCAACAAAAACGGCGCCTTAGGCGCCGTTACTCATCATGCTTAAAGCTGCACTTCACCACTGAGATGTGGCCTGCGACCTTTACTGTCACGTAGCTCGAACACCCACTTGTCTTGTGATGTTTCGTAACCAAATCCCACTTCTGCGGGCATCAGTAACGGCAGCTTAAAGGCCACATCGACCACAAAGGGGCGTTCACCAATCTCAGGCATTAATTCCGCTAAGCAGCGCGCCTTAGACCACATACCGTGGGCCAGCACACGGTCAAAACCGAAACGTTTGGACAGCACAGGATGCAGGTGGATCAGGTTATAGTCGCCTGATGCTTTGGCATAACGACGACCTAAATCTTCACTCAATTCCCATGATTGGGGTGAATCCCAAGCCATCTCAAGCGCCTTAGGAGGACGAACGCGACGACCCGCGGTCTCGATACGATAGAGGTAAGTCGACAGCGATTCCCACACCAGCTCTTCGCCCACAAAGGCCTTAGAGACAAATTCAAACTCTAAGCCTGAATCGGTTTCACGGCTGGTGGTTAACGCGCATTCGAGGGAGAACACTTCATCGACTGTCGTCGGACGATAGACTTGAATACGGTTCTTTAAATGGATCATCCCCAGCAGCGGGAAGGTAATACCATCGTGGGTAAAAATCACCGCGTGCAGACGAAATGCCATCACATACAAATAGGTTGGCGGTAATAATTTACCGTCGAAATTAAAGCCACACACTTGGGCATATTGGCTAACTTTGGCCTCGGACACTTGCACATTGGGCGCCGACACCTTGATATAAGGCAGCGGCTGTTGATCCCAACCAGGTTTACGGCCAAAGAAAATCTTGCGATAAAGAGAAAACAGCGAGGGCATCGCGTTCAATTCAACACAATATGCATTATTCAAGTCTGAGTACCTTTTAATTAACTATCCCTACGCACGAATAACCAGAAATACCCCGTCCAGATGCAGAACATCTGAAAATCAAAAAACTCACGAGTGTAAAGCAGGCAAAACTGTGTCTAAAAAGGGCTGATGCTGACTCACCGGATGGACAGCTAAAGAGTCAGGTTTATCGAAAACGGCGTGATTATACCCCAGAGGATTGAGTTCTGGGTATCCCCAACTTTACTGTGATTTTTATTCCAATGAAAATCAAAACATTACAAAAACCCATACTAGGATGAGTTTACGATTCCCACACTAGGAGTGCGAAAATATTACGCCTGTGCCACACTATCGCCCCCAGTCTTTAACTTAGTTAACCCGTGCAAGATAAGAATTTCGATAAACTCGCGCAAAAGTTCGCGAAGAACATTTATGGCACCCCTAAAGGTGAAATCCGTGCCGCCGTGTTATGGCGCGATCTTGCTCCCGCCTTGGCGCAATTGGGCGATAAAAAACTGCGGATTTTAGATGCGGGCGGCGGCTTTGGTTATTTCAGCCAAAAGCTGGCACGTCTGGGCCATGAAGTGGTGTTGTGCGATATTTCCGCCGAAATGCTCGCCCAAGCGAAAGCACAAATCGATGCCAGCGACACGCCATTGGCAATCCGTTTGGTTCACGCACCGATTCAAGATCTCTCAGTCGCCGAACATGGCAAGTTCGATCTTATCCTCTGCCATGCCGTAGTCGAATGGCTGGCCGATGCGAAAACCACCATGGAAGGTTTGCTGACCATGCTTAAGCCCAATGGGCTGTTTTCGCTGATGTTTTACAATAAAGAAGCGATGCGCTTCCATGCGTTAGTGTCGGGTAATTTCGACTATGTTGCCGCCGATCTTAAGGTGAAGAAGAAGGTGCGCCTCACGCCCACGCACCCGCTTTATATTCATGATGTTAAACAATGGTTTGCCGAATGGCACATGACCCTGCTGCGCGAATCAGGCGTGCGAGTCATTCACGACTATTTGAAAAAACACCAGCCTGCGGATTTTGACTATCAAAAGCTGCTGACGATGGAGCTCGAATATTCCCAACGTGAGCCCTATATTTCGCTCGGTCGTTATGTGCATTTTCTGGGGCAAAGCGCCGCAGCGCCCCAAGCACCCGAGTAATGTCGCAAAACAATAAGGACGCAAGAGGCGTCCTTATTATTTTAAAACCGTTGATTTGAACTTAGCTATTTGCAACCAAACGCTTATAAACCAAGTATTTCAGTTATGCTCAATCAGACCAACGATATCAGTCACATTGCTCACGCCAACAGGCGATTACGGTGGCGCCCTTCTGTTTAAGTAGCTGAACTACGCTTTTATCACCCACCACATGGCCTGCGCCCACCACCACAAATAGCGGTTCGCTGGCGGCTTCTGCGGTCATTAATCTCATCATGCCATCGGCCATGACCTTATTGCGCTGCCAAAGAATTTTATCCAGTATCAGAGTGTCGCCCTCACCGCCGAGCTGCTCCTGCATTAAGGTATCCAGCGCAGTTTCATCACCGGAGCGCCACGCCTCAACCAGTGAGAGTAGCTCGGCATCTGAGGCATTAATGGCTTCGCGCACCATAGACCACTGGATTTGGCTATCGAAGGAGGATAGCAACTGAAACTGCGACTCCGCCGTCTCTAGCTGATACACAGGCTTACCCGCGCGGCCAAGCAACTGCATATCGACACCATAGTCGGTACTAAATCCTAAGCTATTGTAGCGTAATAGATTAAGTTGCGATGCCTGCAACCAAGGCGCAAAGGCTTGAATCGACTGACATAGGCTTGCTTTGTCTTCACAATAGTTGCGCATCACCTCTATCGTTTGCTTATCTCGGCTCTGCCAATCGAGCCCCTGTGCGTGAGTCGCCATACCATACTTTTGCAATAGGGCGCGGCTGTCGATTTTATTAGTATCGATTTCAACCACCAATCCCTTGGACTTGGTAAATGCCGCCTCCACTTGCGCCGGCATAGGATAAAAATCGGCACGACCAATATGGATTGAACCCAAAAGGTAAGCGGATTTTCCCTGCCATTGCACCTGATAAAACGGCGGTTTATCCGTCTGTGCCGCCCAACTCGGTCCACTGGTAAACATTGCGACGCCGCACAGCGCCAGTAATAGTCGCCACCGACTTGTTGCCATATCCTTTGCCCCTTATAATTCCTGCAAATTTTGCAATGAGACGCTGTTATGCCACACACTAAGGTTATAGAGCAACTGAAAGAAAACCTTCAAATCGCCTATCGCCAAGCCATAGACGCTGACACTAAGTTAGATGAGTTGAAAAAAGCGGGCCATGGGAAATTCACTAGCATTTTCACAGCCGAACAGGGCTTTATGGTGTCGAGCAACCGCTTTTTGCCCTATGTGCAAGAATTGGTGGATGACCTCACTAAGCTGCAACAACAGAGCAGCCTAGATCCCGTAGCACTGGAAACCTTAGTGCGCCAACTGGCCACCCTACTCAAAACCTTGCACGCCTTTAAAAAGCAGAGCTAATTCAATAAACGCTGAAATATCATCAATTTCAGCGTTTGCTCTCATTTACACCGTACGGATTTTCAGCAAGCAAAATTGTCATCATTTTGTCATTTCTAAGTCATAGACTCCGCAAACATTGTCGTGGGGACTGAAGTAATGACGAGTTTAGATCTGGCAAAAGAGCTTGATAAGATAATCACAAAGGGGGCAATCATCCCGCTTTTTCAGCCCATATTCAATATCTTGGAACACAAGATCCACGGATTTGAAGCGCTTAGCCGTGGGCCTGAGCACAGCCCGCTATACTCGCCCATTCCGCTGTTTAAAACCGCAGAACATCAGGGCAAATTGAGCGAGCTCGAGACACTTTGCCGCCGTATTTCGCTGGAACAATTTAAACTGCGCCAGTTCCAAGGCCGTTTGTTTATCAATATTTCCCCTAAGGCCCTGCTCGATCCCACCCATCCTAAGGGCATGACGCTGCAACTGTTACAGCAGCTTGGGATCTCACCTTCACAGGTGGTGATTGAGTTATCGGAGCAATATCCCGCCGACGATATCGACTTACTGAAATCTTGCCTGAATCACTATCGCAGCCAAGGCTTTATGACCGCTATCGATGATTTAGGTGCGGGTTACTCGGGTTTACGGCTCTGGTCTGAGTTATCGCCCGACTATGTGAAAATCGATCGCCACTTTATCCACCAAATCGATTCGACCCCGGTTAAACAAGAATTTGTGCGCTCGATTGTCGAACTGTGCCAGAGCCTCACCTGTAAAGTGATTGCCGAAGGGATTGAAACCCAAGAGGAACTCGCCGTACTCAAACAGCTAGGCATAGTCTATTGTCAGGGGTATTTGCTCGGGCGCCCCGAGGCACTGCCGAGTCGCGCCATGAAAGCGACCTTAGTGCAGAATAATACCCAAGTTCAGCCCAGATACAGCGAATCCGCCGAAAGTCTCTGCACCAGCGCCATAACAGTGGTACCGACACTCAAGCTTAAGCACTTAAGCGACACTTTTAGCTCTCAACCCGCCTTACAGGCCGTGGTTGTGGTGCAAGATCAACTGCCGCTGGGGATCATTAGCAGAGCGACTTTGCTGGAGCTTTTTAGCACGCCCTATGGCCGAGCCCTGCATGAAAACCACGCCGTCAGTGAAGTGATGGACCCGCAAGTGTTGCAGATTGAGGCCAGCGAACCCCTGTCGATTGTGAGCCAATTACTGACCTCGGAGAGCGCCAATACCGTCGCCCAGCAATTTATCATTCTGCGCCGTGGCAAGTTGCTCGGCATTGGCCACACTAAAGATTTGCTACAGCGGATCACCGAGCACAGGATCAAGATGGCAAGACATGCCAATCCGTTAACGGATTTACCCGGTAATGTGCCGATCCAGGAAGAACTCAAACGCCTCAGAAACCAACAAAAGCCCTTCTATTTGGCCTATTTTGATCTCTGCAATTTCAAGCCCTATAACGATATCTATGGCTTTTGCCGCGGTGATGAGGTGATCTGCGAAGTCGCCAATCTGTTAGTGAAATACAAGACGGACAACTGCTTTATCGGCCATGTGGGTGGGGATGACTTTGTGGTGATCAGTACCTGCGAGCAACTCATCGACCGCTGCCAACGCATTTTGACGGAGTTTGAGACCAATAAACCGCTCTTCTACAGCACTGAGCATTGGCAAGCCCAAGAGATGCTCGCCGATGATAGGCAAGGACAAGCCTGTTATCACAAGTTAATCAGCCTCTGTGTCGGCGTACTTACCCCCGCCCATACCTACAACTGCAATGAACATAGCCTATCGACCTTGAGTGCCAAGGCAAAAAAACAGGCAAAATCCGCGAGTAACGGATTTTGCCTGTTAGAAGAACTCAATATGACCCAAGCCCTAAGTGCTTAGGCTAGAGAGGTGACTGATTCGCCTAGAGTTTAGGCGCAATGGTCTTCTTTAACCAATCACGAAGCATCTCAGTTTCATACATAAATGGCTTGTCAGTGATAGGTTGAATGCCCGTCATAAAGCCCATGTCCGAGAGTTTTTCATCACCGGCGATGATCACTTTGTCATTTTCAAGCACTTGATAACTAAAGGTCATGCGCGGTGGATAAATCTCTTTGATCACCCGTAAATCATCGGCTGTAGCACCAAAGGTTGGGCGCATATCACCGGCTAAATCGACATCGGTCACCGTCATTTCTAACTTTTGATTCGGCTTTAAGACTTTTGCCGCTTCTTTATTGATATTGGTAGTTAAGGTATCGAATAGACGTTTTTCATAACGGGACTGAATTTCGCCCGATGATTTAATATCACGAAAATCCTTTGGGTTTTGCCAAACAATTTTAACCACCCCATCTTCAGTCATTGGGTCGGTTTTCGCCTCATCTGCGGCCCATACAGCACTGCAACTCAACACGCTGGCGAGTAATAAGAACTGAACTTTCATTTTTGCCTCCTAGGCCTAATTGTTTCTGCCATGTACAGTACAAAATCTAACCTGTACTTTAGCTTAATGCAAAATGCTATTCGCAACCGCATTTATTAAGTAAGTTTTTGTATAGATTAGTAAATATTAAATAAAACTTCAGGGAAACTCGTATCTTTTTGTATCCAATACCCCATAAGAGGTAAAGTTATTAATTTGTGATCATTTAACGCGCATATTACGTCAAAAAGTATTATCCTTCGCACACTATTTTATGACCACGAACGAAACATGAAATTCCCCGTTGTACCTGTGTTTGTATTAATCCTGTTTACTTGTTTTGCCAGCGCCATTTGGTTTATCTCCTCAGGGGAAAAAGACACGCGCCCCGAAAATTGGTCGTCCTTCATCTATACCCATGGTTATGATTCTGGCAAATATAAGAAAACTGATAATTTTGACAGTTATGAGGCCTGTCGAGACTATGCCAAAGAGCAATCTTCCTTCTACGATGATGTGCCTTGGGAATGCGGTTTAAAATGCGGTTTTGATACCCGTAAACAGGGCTTTCAATGCCAAGAAATGCGTAACGAGCAGTAAGATTGCGGTTCAGCTAAGGTTCAAGATCCCTCCGGTAAGCTTAATTTTTCGACAATACCTTTGGTTTTGTTTGTCATGGATGCACGATGAAAGCCAAACGACGATTTAAAAATCGACCGAGTTCCGGTGATTTTTATTTGGAGTTATCTATGAAACTAACAACCGCAAAGCTACAGCAACCTTTAATCGCAAAATTTACCTTACTGACACTGCTCACTCTAGGCACACTCATCAGTTTACCCAGCCAGGCCGCCACGCTCAGCGCAGCGCAGCAACAGGTGGTAAAGTCCCACTTCGATAAGCTAGCCCAGTCACAACAGCTTGCAGAAGAGCGCATGACTGAGCAGCTCGATCAAGAATTTAGCCGTCAATTAGCGGAGCAAGAGCATCAATTAATGCGCCAGACCTGCTCTAAATATGGCATGAGTTTCGATATGCGCAGCAGCGCCTGTTTACGCTCTTAAGCCGAATTAAAACGGAAATCGCGCACTAAGCTCTGGATATTGCTGTTTTAAATCTTTGGGCTTAGTGCTAAATTTTTTACCCGCTGGCGTCGCTTTACCCGAAGGCATGAAAGGTAACTCTTTGCCAGTTCTATCCTCGTACAATTGGCCCGCAATCAAGTCATAATCTTCGATAAAAGGATAGGCATAGCCGTCTTTCTCAGGCCATGCCGTTAACTGCGCCAAAGTGTCAGGATTGGCAATCACCGCCTCGTAACGCGCCTGCCCAAGTGAAATTAAAAATGCGCGAAATTCGGCAAAAGCATAATCGGAATCACAGCCAGTGATGATATAAGCCGCTCCCCATACTGACCATAAGTAGCTTCGACGCATCTGTTGGCCAAACAATTTATCGAAGGCTTTTAACTCGTCGTCACTCAGCTCTGCCAACTTTTGCTTTAATGCCTGCGCTAAAGATTCCTGGGATTGCGCGGGTTCACTGCGGGTCACTAAGTCCCAAAATTCTACTTCTGTCATCACTTAACCTAATATTGAATGCCTAAGCAAAGGCGTATTCTACATGATAATACGGTTATGCTGGACTCAGTTCAGGGCTTTTCCTACACTTGCCCCACTTAACATCAGCCAGTAAACCCGAGCCAATGCCTAAACGCCTTATTATACTGATAGCCCTCTACACCCTATTTGCCATAGTCGCGTTACTGCGGGCGGTTGCGACAGGTTCATTCGATCTATTCAGCCTAGGTGTATTACCAGTCTTGTTTGGCATACTCACGCAGGCACCTTGGTCTAGCTTAGTGCTGAAAATTTATATTGGATTACAGACCTTAGGCCTGTCGGCACTGGGGATTACCGCGATTATCGCCTATCAAATCACCCCGCAAGATGTCAAAGTGGTGATTGAAGGTCACAATATTCCCATGTTGCCCTTAGTGTTAAGCATCATCGCCTTGTTATTGGTGCAGTATTGGGTAGCCTTTTCCCGCATCACCCATAATTATTTAACCGCAAAGGTAAAAGCGTAAGCGTGTTTATTGCTAAGCCCTTGTTTCTAGACTAAGTTAACGGCTCCCTAAAAGACCTGATAAAGCCAGCCACTATGACTCATTTATCGCCTAGCGAACTCTCGATTCTCATTGTTGAGCCATCGGAAACCCAGCGCCGCATTATCATCAAGCGTTTACAGCAAGAAGGCATTATCAGCATCCAAAATGCCGCAAGTTTGACCCAAGCAAGGGAGTTGATTGCCCGCCACAAACCGGATCTCATCGCTAGCGCCATGTATTTTGAAGATGGCACCGCGACCGAGTTTTTAAGCTACCTGCGCACCAAAAGCGAATATAAAGACATTCAATTTATGTTGGTTTCGAGCGAATGTCGCCGCGAGCAATTGGAAATTTTCCGCCAGTCTGGCGTGGTCGCGATTCTGCCAAAACCTTTTAATGCCGAACACTTAGGCAAGGCGCTAAATGCGACCATCGATTTGCTCAGCCACGATGAACTCGACCTAAGTCACTTCGATGTGCATGACGTGCGAGTGCTCGTGGTCGATGACAGCCGCATGGCGCGCAATGTGATTAAACGTACCATTGGCAACCTTGGGATCAAGCAGATCACCGAAGCGGAAGATGGCGCTCAAGCCATTGAGTTAATGCGTAATAATATGTTTGACCTGATCATTACCGATTACAATATGCCCAGTGTTGATGGCCTAGCACTCACTCAATTTATCCGTAATGAAAGCCAGCAATCCCATGTGCCTATCCTCATGGTGTCTTCGGAAGCGAATGATGCTCACCTGAGCAATGTCTCTCAGGCGGGAGTCAATGCCCTGTGCGATAAACCCTTCGAACCCAAATTGGTAAAGCAGCTCTTATATCAACTGCTCGAAGAATAAAACCTAAGTCACGAATGGGGTAAATATTCTGCATTTTTGTTACTTATAGGACACAAGCCCGTAGCAAAGGGCTTTCCAATGGCTAAACCTTGTGGCATGTTAGGCACGCTGACTTAATAAATCTACGGAAAGAAGAGACAATAAAGATGAACAAAACTGAACTTATTGCCAAGATTGCAGAAAATGCCGATATCACTAAAGCTGAAGCAGCACGTGCATTGAAATCTTTCGAAGCAGCTATTACTGAATCAATGAAAAACGGTGACAAGATCTCTATCGTTGGATTTGGCTCTTTTGAAACCTCCACTCGCGCAGCTCGTACTGGCCGTAACCCACAGACAGGTAAAGAAATTCAGATCGCTGAAGCCACTGTGCCTAAGTTTAAAGCGGGTAAAACCTTGCGTGATAGTGTGAACTAATTCGCTCGACATTGATTTTATAAAACGCCTCCTCTGTGAGGCGTTTTTTTTGCCCTCACGAAAGCATGAAAGATGATTTTTTGCACAAACACAGTGCGTCCACCGCTCCATTTTTGAGCATTTTAAAACATTTAATTAACATCAATTATGCAACCAATTGTTTTTAAAGATGTTCAAATAATGGCATGTGATTAGCAATTCCCTTATCAGAAAAAACCATGATGCACCAATGTCACCCACTCTATGGTGACATGAGTGAATCGATAAATAAGTCAATCGAGGGGATGAGAATGAGAAAATCACTGTACAGCGTTTTGGCATTATCGACGGGATTGTTATTAACGACCAACGCCTTTGCGGCGGTGTCCGGCAATATTGGCGGCACCTCAAACTATCTATGGCGCGGGGTAACTCAAACCAACGATGCGGTCGCTATCCAAGGAGGCATTGACTATAGCCATGACTCCGGATTCTATGCCGGCACTTGGGCCTCAAATGTCGACTTTGGCGACGATACCAGCTATGAGTTGGATCTCTACGCAGGCTACGGCGGCAACATCACCGAAGACCTCAGCTACGATATTGGCTACCTCTACTACGCTTACCCCGATGCCGAAGGCAGCATCGATTTTGGTGAACTGCACGGTGCCATCACCTGGAAATGGTTTGAACTCAGTTATTCCCACGTGATCAACGCCGGTGATGATGTCGCGGCCGAGCCATTAGATAACAAAGATATGAGTTATCTTGCGGCCACTGCGTCTTTCCCACTGACGGATAAGCTGAGCCTGTCATTGCACTACGGTTATTCCAGCGGCGATGTAGTCGAATCTTGGTTCGATGAGGATAACTACGCAGATTACAACGTCACACTCAGTGCCGATACCAGCATGGGCACAGTCTCATTTATGGTGTCGGATACCGATCTGCAGGGTGATGATGCCAAGGTTGTTTTAGGCTATTCCTACAGCTTTGATTTATAAAATTAAACGCAAAAAAAACGCCGCGATAATCGCGGCGTTTTTGTTAGGCTATCACGGCGCGATTCGATTTACGCGCTAATACCATCTTCTCAATATATTCCACGATAGGCTCAGTCACCGAAATCCCCGTGGTCTGCTCAATGCCTTCAATACCGGGCGCCGAGTTCACCTCTAGGATCAAGGGGCCGCGATTCGATCGTAAAATATCGACCCCCGCGACCACTAATCCCATGGCTTTCACAGCGGCAACCGCCATCTTGCGCTCTTCGGGCGTAATTTTTACTTTCTCGCCGCAGCCGCCTAAGTGCAGATTAGAGCGAAAATCCCCTTCAGGCCCTTGGCGCTTCATCGAAGCCACGACTTTATCGCCGACCACAAAACAGCGAATATCGCTGCCGTTGGACTCCTTAATATATTCCTGCACCATGATATTGGCTTTCAGCCCTAAAAAGGCTTCAATCACGCTCTCGGCGGCGGTTTTGGTTTCGGCTAACACCACGCCAATCCCTTGGGTGCCTTCCAACAACTTAATCACTAAAGGGGCACCGCCCACCATGTTAATCAAGTCGGGAATATCATTGGGTTTATTGGCAAATCCCGTCACTGGCATGCCGATACCTTTGCGGGAAAGCAATTGCAGCGCGCGTAACTTGTCCCGCGAACGTGCGATTGAAATCGAGTCGTTGGCGGCAAATACGCCCATCATTTCAAATTGGCGCACAACGGCACAGCCATAAAAGGTCACACTCGCGTGGATCCGCGGAATAATGGCATCGAATCCTGTTAACTCTTGGCCTTGATAATGAATGCTCGGCTTGATGGAGTTGATATTCATGTAGCAATTCAAGGTATTAATAACCACGGCTTCATGGCCACGGCTCTCGCAGGCCGCCACTAAACGTCGGGTGGAATACAACTCAGGGAACTGGGATAAGATACCTATTTTCATTGCCAAATGACCAAATTAAACACTGTGATTGAAGCTCTGAGCACACTGCATCAGAAAGGGGCGCAGATATTTGTCTATTGCTGAGTGTAAAGCAAGAAAATATTCCTCACCAGACGAAAACCTAAGCCATAGCCAAACGTAAGATAATCTTCACAATTTAGGAGCACTATTTAGGAAGTAAAGGAATGATGAACTTTGCTTCAAATTCACTTGCTTCTATGGGGCGTGAGAAAAGGTACCCCTGCAACACGTCACAGTGTCTTTCGGTGCAAAACTCGGCTTGTTCAACGGTTTCAATCCCTTCAGCAACAGATGTGACATTAAAACCATAGGCAAAATTGAGTAGTGCCGTGAGTAACCGAGCGTCCTTTTCATCCTTATCGTAGGAGGCGATAAAGCTCTTGTCGATTTTTAACACACTGATAGGAAACAGCTTTATATGCTCTAATGACGAAAAACCTGTGCCAAAGTCATCGAGGGCAAATCGCACCCCGAGTTGCGCAATTTTATCCAGCACCTTGGCATGCTCATGGGGTTCTTCAATCAAACAGTTTTCGGTAATCTCTAATTCCAGCGCCTTTGGTGAAAGCCCTGTTTCGGCTAGCATTTTCACAATTTTCTCATAGAGATCAATATGACCAATTTGCGATGCTGACAAGTTTACCGCCATGGTAAAACTATGTCCCGTAGGAGCTAACTGCTTCAGCCATTGCTGCGCCTGTCGGCACGCCTCAAGCAGGATCCAATCTCCAATTTCCTCCATCAGTCCGATTTCTTCAGCAATGGGCAGAAACTGGTCCGGTGAAATCAATCCATCTTGTGGATGCAACCAACGGATTAACGCTTCCATACCGATAATTTGGTGTGTTTTCGAATCGACTTGCGCCTGATAGTAAACTTTAAGTTCATTCTGCTTCTGAGCCATTCTCAGACTAGATTCGATATGATTGCGATAACGCACTTCACGGTCTAACGCTTCGGAATAAAATTGGATCTGGTTACGGCCCATTTTTTTCGCGCGATACATGGCGATATCGGCACATTTCATCAATTCGGAGCTATTGGATGCCGCCTCGTTATAAAAGGCGACTCCAATACTGGCACCGATCATGACATCGTTATCCCCAAGACCAAACACTTCTTCGAAAGCCTTCAGCAGGCGATTGGCGACTATCATGGGGAAGTATTTGTAGTCATTGTCGGTCACCAGCACCACAAACTCATCACCGCCTAAGCGTGCAATAACATCCCCATCTCGCAATACCGAACTTAACCTCGACGCCACCTTTACTAATAGGATGTCACCCGTTTGATGCCCCAATGTGTCATTAATCGCTTTAAAATCATCGAGATCGAGTAATATTACCGCTAAAAAATCATTACTGCGTTTAGCCCTCGCAATCGCTCGATTCAGACACAACTCAAACCCATAGCGATTCATTAATTTAGTGAGCGAATCGTGCTCGGCCAATTCTTTTAGTTTTTGGTGGCTATTTCGTAAGGCTAGCGCCATAGAGGCACGTTGTTTGGCGTAACGAATTGAACGGCTTAAGATTCTTGAATTGACTTCATCTTTCAGTAAAAAATCCTGCGCACCTAACTCGATGCAACGCTGCGCCAGTTTTTCATCTTCATAGCGACTCAACATTAACACGACTGTTTGTTCCTGAGTCATAGAGTTGAGTTTGATCAACACTTCCAATCCATTAGCATCGGGCAACAAATAATCGAGTAATATGCCGTCAAAATGGCGCTCTAGTGCTAGGTTTAAACCATCGAAAGCACAGTTTGCCTCAATCACGTTAAAGGCTAATTTCGACTGTCGCAATGCCCTAATAATGGCAGTTCTATCGACGTCATCATCATCGATCAGTAGTAAGTCCATATACACCCCCTATACGCTTGGAAGCTCCACTATGCGCCAGTAACCTTCCAACATATTAAAAATGTTATTAAAACCGTCTTTAATATCCGTTTTCACCATGTAACCTGCGACGTGGTGGCTGTAAGCTCTCATCCTGTCTTCATCAGTGCTTGAGGTCGTTAGCATAAAAACCACAGAGGAGGACAGGGCAGGATTAGCGCGAATATGCTCAAGAAATTCGAACCCATTCATTCTGGGCATATTGAGATCGAGCAAAATTAAATAGGAACCTTTTATGGCATCTGAATGTGTCAAAATGGCAAGTGCTTCGAGGCCATCTCTCGCTCTTACAAGGGGGTTTAATAAGCGCAACTGCTTCATCGCCCTCTGCACCGCCATATAATCCACATCGTCATCATCCACTAATAAAATGGTGACTTGTTTGTAGTCATGACTATTGCTCATATCCCCTCCTTGTTGACTATGTGCATTGGCCAGCTAAATCTGAAACAGCAACCCCGCCCCTCTGATTCTAGTTGAATTTTTCCGCCGAGACTTTCTACTGTCTTTTTAACTAAAGAGAGTCCCAAACCACTGCCTTCGACTTCATCTCTTGGTCTAAGGGTCTGGAACATTTGGAATACCTTCCCATGAAAACGGCTAGAAATCCCTGGCCCATCATCAATCACGCTAAACCAATAATGATGATTCGAGGTTTCACATATCACTTTGATGACGCCTTCGCCCTTATCGTGGTGTTTAATCGCATTGCTGATTAAGTTTCTAATCACCAGTTCTAACAGGGTTTTCACTGTCTTAAACCTTGGGAAATTCCCTTCAAGAGCTAAGCTGAACCCCTGCGGCGGGGCAACTAAGGCAAACATGTCTTCGATCAGTTGCCGCGAATCGACTTCAACTCGCTCTGCATCAACCCGCCCAATACGCGAAAACATCAATAACCCGTCGAGTAGTAGTACCATACGTTGAATACGGCTTTGGATTAACCCTAGATATTTTTGGACATTTTCATCGGTGTTTTCGGCTAGATCTTCACTTAACCAGTTAGTTAATTGCTCTATGCCACGCAGGGGTGATTTCAGATCGTGAGAGGCAATATAGGCAAACTGGTCAAGTTCCTTGTTGATGCGCTCAAGTTCAGCGGTATGTTCAATGCGCTGCGCTTCAATCCGCTTACGCTCCGACACATTGTTAATGGTCGCCAGAATCGACACCCCATTGCTGAAGTGGATAGGTGTCAACCCAACTTCAATCGCTAGGCGCGTCCCATCTTTACAACAGCCAAACAAGTCATCCCGTAGTGACATATTTTTCGCAATCGGCTGAACCAGGTAATTCCCCATATGCTGTTGATGCACATCTCTCAGCGCTTCGGGAAGTAACATATTGATCGAACGGCCGAGCAGCTCATCTCTTGCATAACCAAATAAGCGTTCAGCATGGGTATTAACTAAGGTAATAATACCCGCCCTATCCACCATAAAAAGCGCACTCGGCGAAGCTTCAATGACGAGGCGAAAGCGTTTTTCGTTAGCGATTAACTCTGCCGTTAATCGAGATTCTTGATAGCGATTTCGCGCCATAGTTAGCACTGAGTAGAACAGGACTAAAATAAACGCACTTCCAATTACCTGTAACCATATGCTTTGCGTTTGTTCAGAGCTCGAGATAAATCGTGATTCAGAGGACACTTCCAAACGCCATACTTGACCTTCCATTGTCTCTAACTGGGATTGATAAAAAACATCATCTGCGGAAGGGAGTGCGGTGTGGCTAGTAAACATCAGAGTATCCTTGTTAGCCTCAATCCCATCGTAAATCGCCAGTTTTAAGCCCGAAAAACGTTTTCCCATAATGCCTTGCATCAGGTCGTTCATACGAAATGGGGCGTAAACAACGCCTATGGCCTGTTGTTTACGTTCTTCCTCCGTTATCGGCTGACCATGGTATAAAGGGGCATACATTAAAATACCGGCTTGGGTGTCGTCAGGGGTTTCTTGCACTAAGGTGACCTTACCCGACGCGGTAGGAAACCCTGTAGCAATAGCATGCAAAATGGCTGTGCGTCGCGTCGATTCTGAACACATGTCAAAACCAAGCGCCCGTTGATTCCGCCAATCAAATGGCTCTAAGTATTTGATAGCACAATAGAGTTCTCTATTCCCTGAGGGGGCTACCCTGTAATCAACAACCCCTTCCTGTTGTACTTCTCGAGTAAATGCATCCAAGGTCGCTGGCGTTAAAAGTTGTGCAAATCCTAAACCTTGAATACCAGGATAATATTCAGAGAGTCGGGCATTAGAAACATAGAGTTGCCATTCATGGCGCGTAACGCCATCAGAAGCGAGAAATAGCCCTACACCGCCACGTAAAACTTGCGCGTAAGCTGACATCCTGCTGCTTACGGCACCAATAAGGTCTTGCACATTATTATTAAAGCGCTCTTCACCACGGTCTCTTAAATATTCTTCGAGGACATACCAAGATATTCCCATGAAAAAAATGGCGGCGAGCAACATCAGCCAACTGGAACTGATCACGCTGGCATAAACGCTTTTTGAGGAGTTGAAAGACTCGGGAAAACTATCCATGTCCATACACGCTAAATCCCTAGCACCAAATTCATGAAAATGACTTATCCAAGTGTTGTTGGTGTTTCAGGCAAATTCAAGTTAATTCCGACTATTTAAGTAGGAATTAACTTAGAAAATAAAAATAATGAGTTATGCGCTTAATCACAAAATTCAGCACTCGCTGAAATAGCCCAAAATAGCGCGATAATATGACAAGCCTACGACGTCACGTTTCGGCACCACGGGAAGAAAATTTTACGTTTATTCGCAAAATTTTTTGCTTTTCTGCCACACTTTTTTTAGATAGAAAGGCGTTAGGAACAACAATGAGGAATTCGTTATGGCTCATATTACTGAAGTCGTGCCCAACGATACTGAAATTGAGGCAATGACCACCCCTAGAAACAGCAAAGCAGCCGAGGCAATGCAACATAAGCGTGAAATTAAGAAACGCTTGGAAGATTACCTCGAACGCGCCGAGTTAAGACGTGCATTAGGAGATGACGACTTTTTCTAAGCTTACCGTTCCCTTGAGGCGTTAGGTCACTCAGACCCTGCGTTTTTCGTTACATGCCTCACCCAGCTCCTTGGGGCTGGGTGCGACAATATACTGTTATTTTAATGCTATTTTTTACCACTCTTATAAGCCTGAGTTTTGATCAGCAGCCATTCTGCTTTTGCCCCGAGATATACATAAGCCCCTAATCCAACTAATAATCCCACCACGGCGAGCATCATCCATATCGCAGGCTCGATATATTGTTTCTCGCCCAGTGACGCCTTAAACATGGTCAATAAGGCTTCGATTGAAATAGCGATCAAAATCGTTGAAACAAAGCGAGTAATGGTTCTGCGGGTTGAGCTGTGGCGAAAAATATCCTTATGCATTAACACTTCTTCCTCTAGAATCGTTTTACCAAGGTCGAAGATTGCTAAGGCTAAGGTCATAAAGATAATAATCCCAAAGGGTTGCAATGGATCTTGCCCGACATGATCCACCACAAATAATCCATAAATATCCCTCAGCGCTGTCCAAAGTAGCACCATCACCAGCACAAAAAGCCCTGCGACAATCAGACCATACACGGCTTTAAAGGCCGGAGTCACCCGCCGACGAGCACTGTCGCCCATCATAAATTCAATCATGCGAGTCAAATCCACATCGACGACCAGATAGCCCAGCTTTTGCTCCTGCTGCACAATCGCTAAGGATGCCGATAAACACAAGTTACCACTGGCATTGGATAGATAAGGTCGAGTGATATTCACCCCATCAGACTCATCCCGATTGATAAAGTAGGGTCGCTGGCTTCGATCGCGATTGCCACCGAGTGGGACTAACTTGATTTGCTGGTCAACCACAGCGATATTTTGGCTAATTTGAACCCCTTGGGTATCGAGTAAATACATCAGTTCGACAAAGGGATAGCTTCCCGCAATCCCTTTCATGGCCTTGATATCGACTTTGGGTTGGTGAAATAAATCCGCGTCGGCAATACCCGTTAAAATCGACTCCATCAGCTCGTGCACTGTGACCTCATATTCATGATAACGCTCAATCACACTTAAATAGCTCATTGCAGCCATAACCCTCTCCCATTGCCATCATCACATTGCTCACACAAGCAAAGCAGCTTTAATGCCATAAGGAAAAGTCATTATTTAACAGCAGATTATGAAATAAGTGACAAACACCCTCGCGCTAAAATCAGCCACATTGCACCAAAATGATTCATTAAACCGATAACTAGTAAGGCATTTAATCGACAATCTTCTAATGCTTAGAGCTGATACCTATAAATACCGCGGCTTTACCGCTATGATTAAGCTAATTTTTATCTCCTATGTAGCAACAGGATTACGGGAATGTCAGAGTCGTTAGCCCAATATCAAGAAGATTTACGCCGTCTTTCCGATGAGCTTATCCGCATCCAAACGCCGATTAAAATTTTGGATGCCATCAAATGGCCACGGGAAATGGAAGAGCGTTTTCTCTCCAGTAAAGGCACGGTTCTGCCCGCGATTACACAGGATTTTTATCAAAAAATTGCCCTGCCCTTCGATCCCATTAAAACCCAGGCCGAATTGCTTGGGCTTAAACAAGAAATCCACCGCCGCTTAGGAAAAAAAGACAAGCTGGGCAAGATATTAGTCGCTAACGTCGACCAGTATCGTCTGGTGGTCGATATGTTGGGCCATAGAGGTACGCCCGTCTTTGGTCAGCTCAGCCAAGAACTCTACGGCAGCGCCAGCCACAGATTACACGGCGATCGCCACACCCTGCGCCAATTGGGCGATAAGCTCAGCTATATTTTTTCCCTGCCCGCTGCGCGGCATATGAATAAACATCATCCCAAAATCATCTCCGCCCCTGAGGCCGTGCATGTACTCAGCCAGAGATTGGAAAAGTACTTCCACAGTGATGATATGCGGGTACGGTTAAGTGACGGTATTGTGTCCGATGCCGCTGTGGGGGGCGATACCGTCAAACTCAACAGTAAGGCCATGTTCAGCGAGTCTGATCTTAATGTGTACGAAGTCCATGAAGGTTGGGTACATGTGGGCACCACACTCAATGGTCGTGCCCAGCCCCATGCGACTTGGCTCAGTGTTGGCTCTCCCCGCGTTGCAGCAACCCAAGAAGGGCTCGCGGTGTTACTCGAAATGCTCACCCTGAGCTCAAATCCAGGCCGCGCCCGACGTATTAGCGATCGCGTCGCTGCGGTAGATATGGCGGAAAATGGGGCCGACTTTATCGAGGTATTCAATTATTTCAGAGAGTTAAATCTAAGCGCTAAGGATAGTTATCGGGTCACACAGAGGGTGTTTCGCGGTGGTATGGTCGAAGGTGGTAGCTTCTTTACTAAAGATATCTCCTATGTTCGTGGTTATGTTGAGAATATCAACTTTATCCGTAGCGCCATTACATCGGGTTTACCCGAGCTGATCCCCATGCTGTTTTTAGGCAAACTCGCCATTGAGGATATTCCCGTTCTCTATCAAGCCTGCCAAGAAGGCATACTCACGCAGCCAAAGTATTTGCCGCCGATGTTCGACAACTTCAGCGGTCTATATGCATGGTTTGGTTTCGCCTCAGGATTAGCAGGTATCGATTTGAAAGGAGTGCAACGTCACTTCACCCGCTTATTTAAAGATGTGCCCAGTATCGACCCAAGCCTCGAGTTATTCGACGATACTGAGTTTGACAACAACTCAGATTAATTCAATCAGTTAGCCACAGCCCTATTCGGGCTGTGGACTATCGCTTAAGCTGTCACCCAGACTAATTTTGGTAAGGCGTTCAAATCCAACATATCTCCACGGGTGGCAATAGCAAGCGCCTTAGGTTTAGTTTTTGGATCTTGATTCATCACTGCGACTAATCCCTGCTGCGCTCCAGGCTCGCCATGCACCAGTACCAAGGGTGGCTGATCTTCAAAATGCCGATACCAGCGTAGCAACTCGGCCTGATCCGCATGGGCAGATAAGCCACCGACCGTATGCAATGTGGCGGCAACTTTGATGCTATTACCATGAATAGTGAGTTCCTCGGCGCCATCGACCAAGGCGCGTCCAGGCGTGCCAAGTGCTTGATAACCACAGATAATCACATCACATTCTGGCCGCCACAGATTATGCTCCAAATGGCTACGGATCCGGCCACCGTTACACATGCCACTACCCGCAATAATGATCAAGCCCTGATGCACATCGTTTAGCGCGATAGACTCTTCGGTGGTTTGAATAAATTCGACATTCGATAGTAAGGGATGCTGCCCCGGATGCTGGCGAGTAAAACGCTTAAAATCATCATCCATTAAGGGGTAGTTATTAACATACACCCGTGTCGCCTCAATCGCCATTGGACTATCGAGGCAGACTTTCCAGCGAGATAAGTCCCAATCTTTAGCATATAAATGAAATAGATATAAAAGCTCCTGCGCTCGCCCCACAGAAAAGGCTGGCAAGAGAATATTACCGCGGCTCTCGGTCACTGCCTTGGCAAAAATTGCCTTTAATTCGGCCAGAGTATCAGTCCAACTACGGTGGAAACGATCGCCGTAGGTGCTTTCCATTAACACTAAATCGGCGGTGTCGACTAAGGTAGGATTACGTAAGATGGGCATACCCGCTCGGCCAAGATCGCCACTAAATACCAGTTTTTTCTGTGCCTTGCCTTCGCCCAACCACAGCTCAACCAGTGCCGAGCCTAAAATATGCCCCGCATCGGATAAGCAGATATCCACATGGGGAATAACCTGCGTCACTTGACCATATTCTAGCGCCACAAATTGGGTGACGGCCTGCTCCGCATCTTCCACGGTAAATAGCGGCTCTAAGGGTTCTAACTCATGCTTAGCACGTTTTTTATTGTTTCTTTCGGTATCCCGCACCTGCAACATGGCAGCATCTTTTAGCATGATGGCACACAGCTCGGCAGTCGCTTTGTGGGTATAAATCGGCCCCGTATAGCCAGCCTTGACCAACAGGGGTAAACGTCCCGAATGATCAATATGGGCATGACTCAAGACAACGGCTGAAATGGCTTGGGGGTCAAAGGAAAATCGTTCGTGATTGCGTAACTCGTCAGCCTTACCGCCTTGGATGAGGCCGCAATCGAGGAGCATCTGCTGCCCAGCAATTGTGAGTAAATGGCACGACCCAGTGACTTCCTCGGTCGCCCCCAAAAACTGCAATGTCATCTGCATACCTTACCTCCAGCACGTTTATCTCTTTTAAAGATAGACTATGCCCTTATTCCTAAAAGAAAAAGGAATAATTAGCAAACCATGGTCAAAACCAACTTTAGATGTAAAACCTTGGGGATCAATAGCCTAATAGAGGATATAGCTGACCTTGGCGCACCGTTTTATCGGCGCGCTCCAAGCTGCCATCCCGCTGCCATTGTTCAAGCAGTTGTTGCAATATAGGCTGCACTTCGGCCGTTGTCATACCGGCATGGATGTCCGCGCTATAGAGCAGTTTCAGCAAAATATAATCCAGCCCTGTGAGTAAATCCTGTGGCGTTTTGTCGTTGAAAATAGAGGGAAACACTTTCACCGAGTCATTTGGTAAGCCCATCACTTGGGTAAGTTCTTCCACCACACAGGCCACCAATTTGCCGTGCATTTGCGCTTGGTCGACAGGAATAATTACCCAGGCGCGCTCAATCTCATTCTGAGAGTTGAGGGCAAATTTGCCCATACAAACAGAGCCATGAATATTACTGGCTGCACTCGCCCCCATAAGACGCATCACCTCATCGGCCCATTGGGATTGGCGGGTAAAGACTAAATGTAAATTAGCCTCTTCTAGCTTATCTACCGGCAAAATACTATGACCCGTGATTTGTGCCAGATGGCTTAAATGCATCAGCACCAATTGTGCATGCAACCCATTATCGCCCACTTGATGCTCGACAAAGACGCGCACGGGCTGACGCCATTTCCGTACCCGATGCTTATCTTTATCGTATTCATTTTTAAGGGCTATCTCATCAAAAGCTTGGATGATGTAAGCAGGATTTTTCCAATCTCGAATGGGTTTTGAAGCAAGATTGGGTATGTCGGCCTCTTTGGAACTTAACGTTGGGGAAACCGATGCTGAGAGTGGCGAAACAGAGGCTGCAAGTAGCGAAGCAATACAGGCTAAGCCAATAGAACGGTTACCCTTTAAGTGCTTTCGCAAGATTAACATCTTGTTATTCCTTCACTTGTCGAGGCAACTTAATAGAAATCAAGGCCGTAGTCGCGATAAAGGCAGTCGAAATCCATAAACAAGCTACCAGTCCATAACTCTGATAGACCCAGCCAGAAAGCACTGTTCCCACTAAACGCCCCATAGCATTGGCCATATAATAAAATCCAACATCGAGGGATACCGCCTCTTCACTGGCATAACTCACAATCAAATAACTGTGCAGTGAAGAGTTAATCGCAAACAGCCCGCCAAATAACAACAACCCCAAGAGCAGACTCAGCTGTGGTGCGAGATTTAAATACAGGCAGATGGCTATCAAAGCGGGTACAAGAGTGAGTAAACTCGACCAAACTAAGGCGGTATAACCATCAGGGATGCTATGGGAGGCATCGGCTCGACTCGCTCCCGTAATCTTAGGCGCTAAGGTTTGCACTATACCGTAACCGATAACCCAAACGGCTAAAAAGCCACCCACGGCCCAATGATCCCAGCCCAATTGGCTTGCCAAATACACGGGCAGCGCCACCACAAACCACACATCCCTTGCGGCAAACAGGAAGAGTCGCGCCGCCGAGAGAATGTTTACACAGCGGCTCTTCGAAAAAATCTCAGTAAACTTTGGCTTGTTCTTGGCTTTACCTAGATCCTTTTTCAGCAAGGCGAGGCTCATAAGCCACACAAACGCCAGCACCGTCATCATGGCGGTGATTGCCATGTTAAAACCTAACCAGGCCAACAAGGCACCACCGAGGAAAAATCCCGCTCCCTTGAGGGCATTTTTAGAACCCGTTAATAAGGCTACCCACTGATAAAGTTTGCCCTGTTCACCTTTTGGCACCAGCAACTTAATCGCGCTTTTTGCACTCATCTTATTGAGATCTTTAGCTATCCCCGAAAGCGCCTGCGCCGCCATCACCCAGGGCACGCCCGCGAGCCACAGTGGTAAACTGGCCGCTGGCACCAATAACATCCCTAATGCCAACACCTGCATACCAAGGCCTAGATTCATAGTGCGATTAAGCCCTAGGCGAGCGCCAAGATAACCGCCGATGAGATTAGTGACTACACCAAAAATCTCATAAAACAAGAACAACATCGCAATCGCGAATGGCGTATAACCGAGATCGTGGAAATGCAGTACCACCAACATCCGCAGTGCGCCATCGGTTAAGGTAAAACTCCAGTAATTGAAGGTGATCAGCAAATATTGCCGCACGGCCGCGGGCAATTGCATCAGTTGTTCAAATAGCTTGGCAGCAGGCACTATGGTCTCCTAACGCGGCATATCAAGCTGGCCGACTAAACGGGCGAGCTCTGCCGTACGGTTGGCATATCCCCACTCATTGTCGTACCACACGTAGAGTTTTAGCTGAGTCCCATTCACCACCATGGTCGAAAGCGCATCGACAATGCTCGAACGGGGATCGGTTTTATAATCAACCGACACTAACGGCCGCTCCTCATAACCTAAAATACCCTTAAGCTCACCTTCGGCGGCGCTTTGTAGCAACGCATTCACTTCTGCTTCAGTCACTCTGCGCTCAAGCTCAAATACACAGTCGGTAAGGGACGCATTAGCGAGCGGCACCCGTACGGCATGGCCATTCAACTTGCCCTTAAGCTCTGGGAAAATATGGGTAATTGCCGTCGCACTGCCGGTGGTGGTGGGGATTAAACTCAAACCACAGGCGCGGGCACGGCGTAAATCCTTATGGGGCGCATCGAGAATCGTCTGGGTATTGGTAATATCGTGGATGGTCGTCATGGAACCATGCCTAATGCCGATCTGCTCATGGATCACTTTCACCACAGGCGCAAGGCAGTTGGTAGTACAAGATGCGGCAGTGACGATTGGGTGGATAGTAGGATCGTATAGCTGATGGTTCACGCCCATCACCACATTTAACACCCCCTCTTCTTTCACAGGTGCGGTCACAACCACCCGCTTAACGCCTTGATCTAAATAGGCTTGTAGCAAGGCTTTGGTTTTCATCACGCCGGAGGCTTCAATCACCACATCGCATCCCGACCAATCGGTCTCAGCAATCGTTTTATTGCCTGTAGTGTGAATGGTTTTATCTTGAATTTGAATGCCATCGTGACTCGCCGTTACCGGATAACGCCAGCGACCATGGACTGAATCGAACTCAAGCAAATGGGCCAAGGTAGCCGCATCCCCAGCAGGATCATTAATCTGCACAAACTCAACATCATCCCATTCCCACGCCGCACGCAGGGCTAAACGCCCCATACGCCCGAAACCATTAATGCCAATTTTGATTGCCATGCTGATATTCCAATAAGTTAATTTAAAATTTTAATGTCGCTAATTATTATATTTTCTGAATACTACTAATAGGTTACTTAAGCGGTAACACCACCATTGCCAAACATTTAGGATGACAATGGCGCGCCTTGTTAACGATTATGGCAAGGCTAATAGCAAGCCTTGATTAACCAAGGGTAACAACTTAGTCCTTTAACCAGGTTTCGATTTCGTCACGGGTTGGAACTGAGCCGCTGTGGATTAACTCGCCATCGATCACAACCGCTGGGGTTTTCATTACGTTAAATTTCAATAGGGTTTGCGGATCTGTGTCCTTTTTCACAATCACATCTATGCCCATTTCTTCTGATATGTCCGCAATCATTTCGGCGGTCTTACTACATTTAGCGCAACCACTACCTAATACTTTGACTTGTTTCATGTTATTTCCTTAAAGATACGGTGCTGCAAAATTAAAAATCCAACCTACTAACGTAAATGCCGTCAATAGCACAACCAACAGCACCGCCAACAGGCGCCACTGCATGACTTGTTTGAGTAAAATAAATTCGGGAAAACTGGCCGCCACTGTACTCATACAGAAAGCCAGCGTAGTACCAATAGGCAAGCCGTTCGCCAGTAAACTCTCCATCACAGGAATAATGCCAGTCGCGTTCGAATACAGAGGAATACCGACTAACACGGCCGCAGGCACAGACCACCATTGACCTTGACCTAAATGGGTTTCAACCCATCCCTCTGGTACAAAACCGTGTAAGGCAGCGCCAAGACCCACACCGATAATGACCCACTTCCAAACACGGCCAAAAATCTCAAGCGCCTCAGCTTTCGCAAATTGATGCCGCTCGGTAAAAGATAGGACCCGCTGAGTCGTAGGAACAGCATTCGACGCCGCCATTTGGCGTCCACGAACTAGGGCTTCGGCGGCGAAGGATTGTAACCAACGCTCGGCCTTAATCGCATCGAGCAATAGTCCGCCGAGCATACCTACTGTCATCCCCACAGCCACATATAGCAAGGTAAATTTCCAGCCGAGTAAACTCATCAGCAGCAGGACGGCGACCTCGTTGATCAAAGGAGAAGTGATCAGGAAGGCCATAGTGATCCCAAGGGGGATCCCAGCCGAAGTAAAGCCTAAAAAGACTGGGATGCTCGAGCATGAGCAAAAAGGTGTGATGGCACCAAATATCGACCCCAGAAAATATCCCACGCCTTTATTCTTGCCCGTTAAATAGTCACGGACTCGCTCAACATCTAAGGACGCCCGCAGCAAGGCGATGAGATAAATCATCACCACCAGCAATATAAAAATTTTACTGACATCTTCAACAAAAAAATGCACAGCGCCGCCCAAGGCCGAACCCGCCTCTAAGCCAAACACGCCGTACACTAGCCAAGTCGCCAAATCAGTAAATATTTGGAACATATTGCTCCTTAATGCAATGCCGACCTACGTGTTTCGATGCCTCAATATTGAAACCAGTGCCGCGTGTGATTAGCAAAGTACACCAGCGATAACATCACAGGCACCTCGACCAATACCCCTACCACTGTCGCTAAGGCAGCTCCCGAGTGCAGACCAAAGAGAGAGATCGCAACCGCCACGGCTAATTCAAAGAAGTTAGAAGAACCTATCATGCTCGCGGGCGCGGCAATGGCATGGGTCAGTTTGAGCTTTAGCGCCAACCAGTAGGTCAAGATAAAAATGCCATAGGTCTGAATAATCAAAGGAATAGCTATGAGTAGAATATTTTGTGGCTGTGTCACTATAGTCTTGGCCTGAAAACCAAATAACAGCACAACCGTCGCGAGTAGCCCTATCACAGACCAAGGTTTGAGTTTAGCCAATAGCTGCGGCACCGCGCTGGCACCATGGCTTGCCTCGAGGCGCTTTCGAGTTAACACGCCTGCGACTAAGGGCAATAAGACATACAACACCACTGAAAGCAGCAGGGTTTCCCACGGCACTTGAATATCACTCACTCCCAGCAACAACGCGCAGAGCGGCGCAAACAAAAACACCATAATGATATCGTTAACAGAGACTTGCACTAAAGTGTAGTTAGGATCGCCCTTCGTCAGTTGGCTCCAAACAAACACCATGGCGGTACAAGGCGCCACTCCGAGCAGAATCATCCCCGCGATATATTCACTGGCGCTTTGAGGGTCAACCCAGTCGGCAAATAGCAACTTAAAAAATAGCCCCCCCAGCAATGCCATAGTGAAAGGTTTAACTAACCAGTTAATGATGAGCGTTAACACCAATCCTTTCGGTGTCTTCCCAACATCTTTCACCGCAGAAAAATCAATTTGCACCATCATGGGGTAAATCATTACCCAGATAAACAGGGCGATGACTAAGTTAACATGGGCAAATTCGATGGCAGCCACAGCGGCAAATACACCCGGCGCCAGGTTTCCAAGCGCGACCCCTGCAAGAATACTCAAGCCAACCCAGAGACTTAAATAACGTTCAAAGATCCCCATAACAACCTCGACTCACAAAATGCATTCTTTTCAATTCAACAACAGGCTTTAGCGCGTTCGGGACGAGCACCCATGCTGCACAGGTTCTGCATACTCTCGGCTAAAAACGGACTATTAGCCTCACAACTTTGCGCTAATACTTGCTGACACCAAGCACTAAGCTCAGGATTAATTTGATAAAACACCCATTGCCCCTGACGCCTATCGACTAAGATCCCTGCTTTTTTTAACTGCGCCAAATGCCGAGAGATCTTAGGCTGGATCTCCGACAGCGCAGCCATTAATTCACATACGCACAACTCCCCTTCTCGCTGGATGAGCAGTACACATTTCAGCCGAGTCTCATCGGCAAGGGCCTTAAAAAAGGCGACGGCTTGCATGAAATAGCCCCTATACAAATCCAACACACATATGAATAAAAGTATATATGAAAAAACATATATATCTAGTCGCTATCATCAAAATAAACTCTGTATATAACCCATTTAAATTTAAGAAAGATGTTGTTTGAACCAGATCACATCAGCCAAATCGATATGAAAACCACTGGTTGCAAATGATAATTATTTACATTAAAATCCGTACTAAGTTAAAAGTTTTGGTGCTGTATGTTGTTTTCTCTCCTCTACCACATCATCAAGCCAAAGCTAAGCAATCATAAAAGCAACAGATAATTGCCATAATCCGGAGCCTATCCATATGTCTACTAAAGACATTTTTCGTGTATCCCTTATTCAAATCGCCATCTTAAGCGTGTTTACTCAAACAGTTTATGCCGAAGAGTCCACGCCCAATATCGAACACCTCGAAGTCAAAGGTATTCGCCAACCATTTCGAGGGGATGTGCCACTGAAAGCTCAGCCACAGGCGGTAGAAAGCCTGTCGATGGAGCAAATTAGCGATGCGGGTATATCGACGCTGATGGATGCACTGGATTTATCGAGCTCAGTCAATCGCCAAAATAATTTTGGTGGTATGTGGGACAGTTTCGCCGTGCGCGGCTTTGTGGGCGATGAAAACGTCCCCTCGGGTTATCTAGTTAATGGTTATGATGCGGGACGTGGTTTTGGTGGTACCCGTGATACTGCGAACGTAGAAAGTATCGAGATAATGAAAGGCCCAGGTTCTGCTCTTTATGGCCGCGCAGAACCCGGCGGCACCATTAACATCATCACCAAAAAACCTAAATTCTTCCAAGAAGGCTATCTGCAAGCCAGTGCCGGTCGCTGGGATAATTACCGTCTTGAGGGGGATTATACTAACGCCATTACCGACGATTTAGCCTTTAGGGTTAACGGTGCGATTGAAGACAAGGGCAGTTTCCGCAATCCCGTTAATTCGGAAAAAAGGATTTTAACCCCTTCTTTGCTTTGGGTAGCTAGTGATACCACGCGTCTAAGCTATGAACTGGAATATACAAACCAAAAAGTCCCCTTCGACCGTGGCATTGTGGCTATCGACGGCGACATTAAAGCCTTACCCATTGATAGATATCTAGGTGAGGCCAGTGATGGCGCGACCCAAATTGGTCTATTAGCCCACCAATTTACCTTAGAACATGACTTTGGTAACTGGAGTTTATTATCGGGTATTAGCTACCGCGACACAGGACTTGAAGGCTACGCAAGCGATCCAGAGTTGGTGAAAAGTCGTCAAATGCTCAACATCGACGGTGAAACCCTAAGCCGTCAACATAACTACCGTAACTTCACCTCAACTGACTTATCGGGTCGCGTTGAGTTAAGCGGCAAGGTCGAGACCGGTGATATTAGCCACCACCTTCTCATTGGCGCAGACGGTTATCACTTCCATTTCGACAAATATTGGGAACGCTTCCGCCCTGCAGCTGGCGATACGACTTACAGCATCAATGTTTACAATCCAGTGTATGGACAAATTGCGCCCGAAGGCGCCCTGCTCTACAACCAGGTAGAGACTCAGGATAACTACGGGATCTATTTGCAAGACCAACTCGATCTCAGCGAAAAATGGAAGCTCACCTTAGGTGGCCGCTTTGACAGTTTCGAGCAAAGCATTGAAAACCATAAAAATCAGACAGAATCCAATCAAACCCAAAATGTCTTTAGTCCAAGAGCCGGTATCGTTTACGAATGGCAACCTTGGTTAAGCCTCTATGGCAGTTACTCTGAAGGTTTTCGCCCTAACACAGGTTCTGATTATCGCGGTGTCGCATTCGAACCCGAAGAGAGTAAATCCTATGAGCTAGGTACTAAGTTTGAGTTAGAAAATCTGACAGGCTCTATCGCCCTCTTCCGCGCCGAAAAGAGTAATGTGCTAACTGCAGACCCTGTGAATTCAGGTTTTTCAGCGGCACTAGGTAAAGCCGATAGCCAAGGGATTGAGCTGGATTTGGCAGCCTACCTAACGGCCGATACTCAGCTGTTGCTATCCTACGCCTATACCGATGCCAAGACGGCTAACGATATTCTCAACGCAGATTGGGGCGTGAGCATTCCCGAAGGCAGTCGTTTAATCAACATCCCAAAACACAATGGTCATCTCACGCTAAAACATGATACTTCATTGTTTGGTTCCGATGCCTCCGCGGGAGCGACATTGCTTTATGTGGGCGATCGCTTAGGTGAAACCATTGATCCAAACTACATACTGCCAGCATATACCTTAGTGAATCTATTTAGCACCTACGCGTTAAATCAGGATCTTAGCCTGCAATTTAATATCACTAACCTGTTCGACGAAGTTTACTATCAAAGCTCTTATTCATCGATGTGGACTATGCCTGGCGAGCCACGCAGCTACAAAGTCAGCGTGCGTTATAATTTCTAAGCGCTGCTAATCTGTTTCCAATAAAAAAGCCCCGGCATCTTTCTGGGGCTTTTTACTCGGTGATCAATTACAAACCGCGCTGCCATTCCTGCCTTAAGGGAATGCTGCGCGGCGCATTAATCGCCTGCTCGACCTGTGCCAGCAATTTGGCCTTGTCCTTACCTAATACTCCTTTTAGCACAAGATAGTTAGAGGCATGATCGGATCTAAATATCGTCTGCTCTAATTCCAAATGATCCAATAAGGTCTGCATTTCTTGGAACAAGCCCATTTGATCCGGCAACTGAAATTGCCCGCCAAATACAGCGTCCATTCGCTCAGTGCCTAGCGGTAAAGTGACTACCAATGTGGATAAATAATCGGGCTGGGCAGCATTCATCAACTTGGCCGAGTTGATGGCATGTTGCTGCGATAATGCCACGCCGCCTAAGCCATTGAGGATCATCACAGATGACTTCATCCCAGCCGCGCGAATTTTTTGTAATGCCGCCAGCGATGACTCGAAGGTTTCGCCCTTTTTGATCTTGGCCAGCACTTCGTCATCACCACTTTCACAGCCAACGTACAGCAGACTTAGGCCTAACTCCCGCAACCGAGCGAGCTGCTCTGGAGTTTTATTATTCAGATTGCGCGGCAAACAATAACTGCTGATGCGTGTCACCTGCGGCAAGTGTCGGTTGATCAGCTCACAAATCGCCTCTAACCGGGCAAAGGGTAAGCTCATAGCATCACCATCAGCCAAAAACACCCGTGATACCGGCATCCCAGTTTTGGCAATCGCGAGAATATCTTGCTCAATCTTATCGAGCTTTTGTGCCCTAAAGGCTTTTTGCGGCTGAGTGTACATATCGCAAAAACTGCACTGATTCCAACTACAACCGTTAGTCACTTGCAGTATTAACGACTTCCATTCTGATGGCGGTCTAAACACTGGCTCAATATAGTTAATTAACACTGCAAACTCCTGTTAAACCAGATAAATTAGGCGATGAATTGATGATAGGATTCCACATGGAAAGACTCGACTAACTCGGGCATCATCTGATGAAATAATGCTAGATAGCATCCTTTGCACAGGGTTTATCGAACGCGGCGATATCGACAAACCTCTCTACAAGGGTCACACGGCACAGCTAACATTAAGCTCATAACTGATGCCGCCCACTGCACAGCGGTTAGAGTGAACAGAGAGCAAGCTCCGCGGTTTGCCTTCTTCGATAAAAACTCGCGACGCAGACGATTGTTGTTGATTATCCTGATGAATAACATATTAATCAAATTCACATGGATTAATTGGAGTGCAGCGACAATCGCAAATACATCCAGCGTAAAACCTAAGCCAGCAAGAATACTAAAGATAAATCTGACGCCGACTTAAAGCTCAAAGATCCCCATATCCATCTCTACTCACAAATTGAATCCTTTGCGACTCCACAACTGGCTATTGCGCGTTCGTGACAGGAATTTAAAGATAAAACGCTTACTGCTACTAAGCGTTCTGCTTTGGATAAAGATGACTCTAGGTCGCATCACGGCTTCGGTCTGGACTAAGGCTTGCCGTTTTTATCGATTTAAGTTGAGCATTGCTGGTAAGTGACAAAATATCAGCGTCAAAATTTAGACATTGCTATTTTTATTTGACTCATACTAATAACTGGCTGTTTCTGTATCCAAAAACATTTTCCACAATAAACTAACTGCTAAATGAATGAAAAACAGTCAAAATTCAGCCTGGTTTAACCAGTATATTTTTTGAACAATTTTATTTCTTTCATTTCAACGATATCAGCCGAAACCCGCGTATTTGCTGGGTTTCAGCCTATATACATTCATTATTTCCTACCCTAGAATGCCCCCGCGAAACAGGTTAAAAACTGTTTACGATATTAAATGGAACTTATGTCTCCTAATTGAACTGCGGAGCTCATAAGTGTCACGTTTTGCCCCAAACCTGAAGAGATGAACAATGAAATACTCTGCCATGATGTTAAGCAGCTTACTGCTAACCAACACAGTCCTTGCTGCAGATATGCGCCCTTTTGAAGGCACGCTTTCCCTCGAGGTGGAAGATTTCCCACAACATGCGATTGAAACGTTTCGTCTCCACGGTAAACAAAACCAAGTGCACGACTTAGCCTTAACATCGATCCCCCATTGGTTAAAGCCCGGTCAGAGTATCCGTGTTTTTGGTCAGGCCAATGGCAAGCAATTGCAGGTGAGCGATAGTAACCTCAGTTTACTGCAGACCAATGAAACGTCAGGATCAGCCCAAACCGTCAACTCGGCCATCACACCTATCAGTGGCAACAGAAGCGTTTTAGTGGCTGAAGTAAACTTTGCGATCAATCCTGTCATCAGGCTGACTGAAGCAGAGATCCAAGATCTGCTATTTAATCAAGCTTCAGCTTTCTACGAAGAAAACTCCTATGGTTCTGTCACTCTGTCAGGCGACACGACCAGCCCAATCACAGTCAACGTGGATGTCTCTGTCTGTAATACTGATGCCGTTGCCTTAGCCGCAGATCAAGAGCTTAGTGCCCGTGGCTTTAACCCAGATAATTACGACCATGTGATGTACTTGATCCCAACTCATCCTAAGTGCACCTGGTCAGGCAAAGCCAATGTGGCAGGCAAACGTAGCTGGATTAAGCGAGTACAGTTATCCACCATAAACCATGAATTGGGGCATAACCTAGGCTTATTCCATGCCAATAAGAAAGATTGTGGCGCGGTCACGACAGCTGACAGCAGCCAATGTACCATCACCGAATATGGCGACTATCTCAGTGCAATGAGTGGCACCAATACTCCCAAGCATTTCAATGCATTCCATAAGGAGCAATTAGGTTGGCTTAGTGGCGATCGCATCAAGACCGTAAGTACTGATTCACGTGTAACCCTATCTCCAGTGGAGGCCGAAGGTAACTTCCCATTATTATTGAAAATTCCAAATGGTCAGGACACTTCAGGTAACGAGCTGTTCTACTATGTCGAATATCGTCAGGCAACTGGGTTCGATAGCTCACTAGCGACTGAAGCAGCCGCTATGCTCGATGGCGTAAGATTGCGCGAAGGCGCCAGCAACAACGCTGCCAGTAGCTATTTGCTTGATCCAACACCAAACAGCAGTAGTTATGATTGGGATGATATCAGTTTGGCGCCGGGACAATCCTTTGAGCAACAAGGAGTGCGTATCGACGTCATCTCTTCCGATACCGCCTCAGTCACCTTAGATGTTGTAATGCAAAATACGGTAACACAGTGTATTCGTGGTAATAGCAGCTTAGCGGTACAATCGGCTGTCTCACAATTGCAACAAGGGCAGCAAGGTTCGGTTGATTTACTGCTCACCAACAACGACAGTAGCGCCTGTCCTGAAAACAATTACAGCCTGACAACTCAAGCCGATGCAGGCTTATATGCAAGCTTAGCGAATAACAGTGTGACACTAGCCCCACAAACCAGCATGCACCTGACCCTATCGCTAGAAGCGTTGCAAGGCAGTGGTAGCAATACTTGGAAAGTGATCAGCAACAATCAGACAAGCTCACAGCAAGTGATTAGCTCTGGTAGCGTATTGTTAACTGCAGCAACCAGTAATACTGCGCCACTCGCTGTGAATGATGATTTCAACGATATCAGCGCGAGTACGGTACTGAATGTGCTGGCCAATGACAGCGATTTAGATGGTGACAGCCTGTTTATCAGTGGCACCACTCAAGGACTGAATGGAAAAGTGACTGTCAACGCTAATAATACCCTGACCTATGTGCCATCGAAACGTTTTAAAGGTAACGATAGCTTTAGCTACACAGTGAGTGATGGCAAGTTAACTGCTATCGCCACAGTCACAATCAGCCCGAGCACGACAAGCAGTGGTTCGTCTGATACCAGCACCGGCACGGGTGGCAAAGGAAAAAATAAATAATCTCATCAAAGAAAAAGGGCCGTGATAACGGCCCTTTTGCGCAAACTCAACTCAATTAACTATTCCTGCGCTGGCAATGGTAATGGACACAAGTCACAACTCGCAGTGTCGGAGTTACCGATCGTCGCCAAATCACCCGTATCAACCACAGGGGAAGTCGCTCTCGCTGTCGCGGTATTAGACAGAGTACCGTCGGCTCCTGTGGGTAATGTGCTTGGGAAGTAATAACTTTGGGTTAGATGACAAACATTGCCGCCAAAGTTACCCTCCAATTCGCCCGCCGTATTGGTACACATAAAACTATTATTGTCGCAACTATACCCAGATCCGCAATCGCTGTTGGTTAAGCACTGCTTCGCAAAATCCAAACTGAATGATGCATTTAGACTAGTGTCCACCGAGTCTGTCAGTGAAACATCTAAAGGTGCATCGCCAGTGTTACAGACGGTAATATCGTAGTCTTTTCGTAGGGCAACTAAGCCACTATTTTCCTCCAGTGATACGCTGCAGTTTTTCGCAATAGTTAACATAGGACTCAAAGCCAACGAATCGCAGGTTGCAGTGTACGGATCGGCACTGATACTGGCAGAGCCAAAACTCACACTAGCATCGACGGTGTTAGTACCGCCATTCACCTCTGAAATGTAATAACCTGTATAGGTTAACATTTCGTTAGGCGCCCAACCGTCAGCACCGTTATCAAATGCACTCAAGGCTTGGTTTATGATAAAGGCAGAACCATTGCTTGGCGTGTCGTTGATGGTGACAGTTTCACTGGCACCAATGCTACCAACCCCGGTATTAGTGAGTTTTAAGATGTAATCGATACGGAATTGATTAGTACCTGTCAGCTCAGTAGCGCTACAGGTTTTCTCAATCCCAATACTACAGAGAGGGAAATCGCCGCCTAAAAAGTCCTTCAATTGGGCCGATTCGGAACGAGACGAGCGGGTTTCTATGAGGAAACTACTGAAACAAGGAATTTCACTCACGCCCGCAGCCAAGAATGCTTGGGTCACATTCAAACGTCCTTCGAAGAAGGACTCATAGGGATAAGTGTTAGGAATTCCCTCTTTGTTTTCATAGGGCCACAAACCATTTGCCACCCCAGCAAGTTCAGGATTTTCATTGGTAATGGCGCAGGCAACCCCAGTGTCACCGCCTGATAAACATTTAGCTCCCGCTTCCCCAGAAGCATAGAGCAACTCTAAATGTTCAGAGACATTACCACCAGAATTCACCCAACGCATCACTTGCACAAAGGGTACTGAATTTGAATCCTGAGGATATTCCATGATGATAAATAAGTCGTTTTCTTGGTGTTGACCGGTAAATCTATTACCAGGGCCAGGACCAACTTTATCTTGGAAAAACCAGAATCCCATAATTGCGTCACCATTGTTGGCATAACGCTCGGCACCAAAGTAAAACACTAAATCGTCACTACCACCGCCGTTATTGATAAAATAGGCCGCCGCATAGCCATTGCGCAGGTCATCTTTATCAGGTACGGCACCGTCCTTGTACCACCATTCAGTCACGTCTGAAGTGTCTTTCGAGCCACCTTTCCAAAAAATCGTTTGTGGTGGCAAGTCAGAAATCACTCCTGTGGTGACATTTGCAGTACTGCTCCCGAGGTTAATCGTTTGCCAATCATCGAGTGTAGTCTGCTTAACAATGTTACCATCCAGTTCGACCTTATCTACCGTAGCCTGAACACCATATGCCATCAATGTACAAGCCCAGAGTAGAAGGGTACGAAACAATAGTTTGAGTTTCATAACATTCTCCTTATTTACAGTGGACGGAATGCCGCTGCCCCCACCAACCTCTGCAAATGAGCATTCCGATTGTGAACCACTGCATTAAAGCAAGTCACAGGCCAAAAATTAAACAATTGATAAACAAGAATTTATTCACATTTGATGAGTAAGATGTGTCACAGGAGTGAAGCAAGCTGTAGCAGCAGAGACAGGCCCGCTAGGGCATCTTGATCTGACACTTTTTCAATAAGCGGTAAAACGTTGCTCTGGAGATATTTAATGAGCGGGCGGCGGCGGAGATATTGTGCTTATGATCGCTGATCGCTTTTAGTAGTACTTCCGCCTCATGCTCAACACGACAGCGAGCCAAATCTTGACCAGCTCGGCTTGGCAATTGATCCAACCCTAGCAACTGCGCTGTGATCTTGCTGTCATCACTCAACACCATAGCTCGGCGAATACGGTTGCGGAGTTCACGTACATTACCGGGCCAATTGTAGTGCTTCATGGCACAGCGAGCATCGTCGCTAAAATGAAACTGGACATTACTGTCTGTATTCTCTTGTAAAAAGTCTTCAGCGAGTAACATCACTTCATCACTATATTGCCTCAGGCTGGGGACATGCAGCCGCAACACATTAATGCGGTGATATAAGTCTTCACGGAAACGGCCTTCATCAATCGCGACTTCGAGGTCTTGGTGAGAAGCAAACAACAAACGACAGTCCACCTTAATGGGCACATTACCGCCGATCCGCATGATCTGTTTATCATCGAGAACATGCAGTAGATTGACCTGTAAGTCTAAAGGTAAGTCGGCAATTTCATCTAAAAAGAGCGTGCCGCCATTGGCCTGCTCTAAATGGCCGATATAACGTTTATCTGCATCGGTAAAGGCCCCTTTTTCGTGACCAAAGAGTGCAGAGTGGATCAGTCCAATAGGAAGTGCACCGCAATTAACTGTGATAAATGGGCCATCTCGACGTTTAGATAAACTATGGAGCGTTTTTGCACAGAGACCTTTGCCTGAGCCCGTTTCACCACTGAGTAAAACCGTGTCATCCGACAAACTAAATTTGTGTAACCGCTGACGCAGCTGTTGCAACAACGGATGATCCCCTTTAATGGTGGTCAAAGCTTCTGTTGGCGCTGACTTGCCCTTTTTAGCGACAGTCAACTGCGCCATCCCCCATGCATGCCCAAGGGTATCGGCAAAACGCCCCCAATCGAATGGACGGTGATAATAATCAATAAAGTTAGCGGCACTTAACCAACTGCAGTGCTGCTCCAAGGTGCTATCGGTGACAGCAATCCAATGAAGCGAGGGATATTCGGTTTGAATAATCGCAATTTCGTTAGCGAGTAAGACTTGATTAGTATCATTGATAAAGGCAATAGCGACACGTAAATCATATTTTTGCAGCAATACTAGAGCTTCAGCTGCCGACACTGCTTTTAAACAGTTCCAAGCAGCTTGTTTAAGTTCTTCACTACACTCAGGTAGAGATTGCTCAGGATCGAGTACCAGCAACCACCTTTTCCAAAGATTTTCTACGGGAGTAGGCTTCGCGATTTCATCCATAATAAGGGGGCAAATGAACCTATTACTAATCTAGTCTAGAAGGACAATGACCTCCCGACAAACCTGATCAGATTGATTCGATGTGAACTAAAATAATTCATCCATTTCATCTAATAATATCATGAGACACAATGAACCCAATTTTTAGCATCCACTTGAAATAATTTAAAATATTTTATTTAAACTCTTCATCCTGCAATATTTCATATTAACTTACAGTATGAATAATATATGGTATTAGCAATACATGCAGTATCGACAATATCCACTCAAGTAGCACTTGAAAATGGCAAAAATGGCTTATCAATACTGCACGGCGAGTCAGCTAGACGATGACTTGATAATAGGTTTCCACATGGAAAGACTCGACTAACTCGGGCATCACCTGATGGAAATAATGTTGGATAGCGTCCTTTGCACAGTGTTTATTGAACGCGTCGATATCGACAAACTTCTCCACAAAGGTCACGCGGCGCGGTTCATCACGGCTGACATTGAGCTCATAACGGATGCAGCCTGCTTCGCGGCGCGTATCGGGGATCAGCGAAGCGAGTGCCGCAATCAAGGCCTCGGTTTTACCTTCTTTCGCTAAAAAGCTCGCGACGCAAACGAGTTGTTGTTGATTGATTTTGTAGTCCGTAACTGTCGTCATTTGATTTCCTTAATAAGAGTAAAGTCAGCTAGTTAAAACCAGATCACTTAGGCTGGTAGCGCATATCGATATGGGGAATACCATCTTCCAAATACATGTCGGAACAGGCGCTAAACCCAAGTTTTTGATAGAAGCTTTTCAGATAATCCTGAGCACCAATTTGGATACCCGCTGCAGGCCAAGTGCTAAGAGCGGCATCAATCGCCCGTTGCATCAAAGGCATTGCCAGTCCTTTACCTCGTCCCGCTGGAGACACGACGACTCGGCCAATACTAGCCTCGGGATAACTCAGCCCAGGAGGTAAGATGCGGGCATAGGTGAGTAACTCGCCCGCTGGTGATAAGCCGATTAAATGCTGAGTTTCAGGGTGTCTATCTTTATCGTCAAGCTCTGGATAAGCACAGGCCTGCTCGACCACAAACACATCGACTCTCAATTTGAGAATCTCATACAAAGTGTTAGCAGTTAATTGATTAAATTTAAGATTTTGCCACTCGACTGAATCTTGTATCGACATAAAAAGGCTCTGCGTACTACCGGAAAAGAGCTCGAGTCTATCACAGCGGTCGCCGCATAAAAAAGCGCCTTAATCCTGGGGGAATTAAGGCGCAAGGGTTACGCATTGCGAAAATGAAATAATACCAATCACATTAAATATCTAATCAGTTCAGAGCCTCACAGGCATTTCAATCCTAGGCGCATTGACGCAGAAATGGCCATTCCCTTTTAAGCCAATGCAACACCGGAGTGGGATGCCTGTGTGGCTCCCAAAGGGCGGGTTTCAACGCGCTTTATACTGCGTTTAAGGCTTTCGACAGAGCACCACTATGCCTTCAAGCCTTCGCCTTGTCTAAAGCGCGTTGAATTCCCGCTGAATGAACAGATATTTAATACGATTGGTATAAACCAGTCTTATTCAATTGCCGCATCATGGGCGACTGGCCCTTGAGGTTTACGGATAAGCAGCACAGCCACCACGGCAATTAACAACATGGCCCCCATAATCAAAAACACATCGTTATAGGCTTGAATATAGGCCTGCTGACTCATGGTTTGCCCTAATAGTGCTTTGGCCTGCATCGAGGCGGTATAGGGATCCGAGCCACCCTGTTGCAACATACTGGCGCTCTGATTCAAATAGTCCTGCGCCTGTGTGCTGACCGCTGGTAAAGACTCCTTCACATGGGCAAAATGACCGCGGGCAAGGTTATCGCTTAAGGTCGCCACCAGCGCAATACCAAAGGCACCGCCTAAGTTACGCATCACGTTCAATACGGTCGAAGCCGAAGGATTCTCATGGGGCTTTAAATGGGCCGTCGCCAACATGCCAATGGGCACCAAGATAAAGGGCTGGCCTAAGGCGCGCACCACTTGGGAGGCGATCATCTGCGGCCCTGCGTAATCGGCGGTCATTTGGCTATTCATGTAATAACTGAGGGCAAACATAAAAAAGCCGAAGGCGGCTAAATAACGCCCGTCGAAACGTTGCATTAAACGCGGCACTAATGGCAATACCAAGAGCTGCGGGAACCCCATCCACATAATGACTTCGCCGATTTCCAGCGGCGTGTAATCATGCACTTGAGACAAATAAAGTGGGATCAAATAGATAGCGCCAAAGAGAGCCATCCCCAGCAAAAAGTAAGCTATGGTCGAAAGCACAAAATCGCGTTTACCGAGCAGGCGCAAATTCACTAAAGGATCTTTACGTTTAAGCTGGATCCACACAAACAGCACTAAATTCACCGCGGCAATGATGGCGAGATTGCGGATCAAATCCGAGCCAAACCAATCCTTGCGGTTACCTTCCTCAAGCACGACCTCGAGGCAGCCCATGCCTAGCGCCATAGTGACAATGCCCGCTAAGTCGGCATTCTTCAGTTTATCCCACACCACAGGGCGTTTTTCGAGACCATAGGCCAACATTGCCATCACCAGCAATCCGGGCGGCACGTTGATATAAAACAGGTAATGCCAACTAAAATGCTCGGTTAACCAACCACCTAAGGTTGGGCCAATCGAGGGCGCAAACGTCGCAGTCACGCCAAAGAGCGCCATCCCCACGGCACGTTTATTCTCGGGTAAAAATTCTAAGATCAACCGAAAGGCCAGCGGGATCAGCGCGCCACCAAAGAAGCCCTGCAACGCCCGAAAGGCGATCATGGCCTCGAGGTTCCACGAAATCGAACACAGAATAGAGGCAAAGATAAAGGCAGCTGTGGTCCACAACAGATAACGCCTGACCGAAAGCCCTGTGCTTAACCAACCCGAGAGCGGGATCGCAATCATCTCGGCAACCAGATAAGCCGTTGAAATCCAACTGCCTTCCTCCAGCGTAGCGCCGAGACTTCCTTGGATTTCCTTCATCGAGGCATTGGTGATTTGAATATCGAGGATCGCCATAAAGGCGCCAATCAAACCACCGAAAACAGCAATCCACGAACGGCGACTACCACGCTCATATTCGCTCGGTGTAGCCCCCGCGGCGATAGCTTCAGGTGCCGCAGCAATTGTGCTCATGTTAACGACCGACTTAGCGACCGACGTTAGCAGCGATAGCTGTCGTCGGATGCGACGCAGTATCGACCTTCACCACGGCACTTAAACCGGGGACGACACGTGCCTCTTCTTCTGAGAGATCTAAACGGATCCGCACCGGAATACGTTGCACGATTTTAGTGAAGTTACCCGTGGCATTTTCGGCGGGCAGCAGACTAAATTTGGCTCCGGACGCCGGCGACAGACTATCGATAACACCTGTAAAGGTTTTGTCGGGAAACGCATCGAGACTGACCTGCACCGACTGCCCAGGTTGCATATGTTGGATTTGGGTTTCTTTAAAGTTCGCCGTGATCCACACAGCCCCATCCGGAACCAAACTGTAGAGTGCCTGGCCGGGCTGCACATATTGCCCCACCATGGCGCCGCGTTTACCAATCACCCCAGAGAAAGGCGCGGTTACGCGGGTATCATTAAGCTGAATTTTAGCCAGCTCCAATGCCGCATTCGACTGTTCAACCACAGAGCCAGCTTGATTAAGCTGGGCATTGAACACGGCAAGCTCACGCTCTTTAGCCACTAACAGTGCCTTGGCTTCATCCAGCCCAGCGGCGGCAGAATCAAAACCCGCTTGCAATTGGTCGACATCGTCCTGTGAGCTGTAGTTGCTGACTTTTAACTTTTTAGCACGAGTTAACTGTTGCTCGGCGCGCAGTTTGTCGGCCTGCGCCGCGACCACGCCCGCACTCGCTTGACTGATCAACGCATGTTGTAATTCCACCTTAGCGGCTAAGGTTTGCAGATCGGCCTTAGCACTGCCGAGTGACGCCTCGGCTTGGCTGACTTTGGCGCTAAACTGGTTATCTTCAAGTTGCGCCAATAACTCGCCCTTGCGCACATGCTGGTTATCGGTCACATCGGATATCACCACATAACCTGGGACTTTCACGCTCACATGGGAGATATCGGCCTCAACATAGGCGTTGTCAGTGGTTTCGATAAAACGTACTTGCGTCCACCAGTAATAGCCGCCACCCGCGACAGCGGCGAGTATCAGTGGAACGGCGATGATGAGCTTACTTTTGGACATGAATGACTCCTTGATTAGTGAGTGCTAGTGTACTACTGTCTCATCACGTTTATTAGATAGTTAAAAATCAACCCACTGTTTCACAGGTGTAACAATCATGGATCTCAATCGTGTGCAGATATTTGCCCAAGTGGTCGAGCAAGGCAGCTTTACTGGCGCCGCCAAGGCCCTAGGCTTAACTAAGGCCACCGTCAGTCGCAAGATTGCCGAACTGGAGTCCGATACTGGCACCCAATTGTTATTCCGCACGACCCGCGCCCTCAAACTCACCGAGGCGGGATCGAGTTACTACAATCGGATCAATAAGATCTTGAGCGATCTGCAGAGCGCCGAAAATCAGCTCAGCGCCCACCAGCAATTGATTAAAGGCAACCTAAAAATAGTGTGCCCCATCGAGTTAGGCCAATTGTTCCTCGGGCCTATATTCGCCCAGTTTTTAACCCTTTATCCCGATATCACCATTGAGGCTGAGCTCACGAACCGCAAAGTGGATGTAATAGAAGAAGGCATCGATTTGTTATTCCAAATCGCCGACTCGAGCGATACTCGTCTGCAGAGTTATTCCTTAGTTAATGCTTACAAATCATTGATGGCAAGCCCAAGTTATTTAGCCGAGCACGGTACCCCAAAAGTGCCGCAGGACTTGGCCAAGCATAAAGCGATTCGCTTACAGTCGGCACATATTGAAGGGGCGTGGAAGCTGTTTGATGGCCAGTCTTGGGTGGTGATAGAACCCGTCACGCAGCTAACCGTAAACAATGTCACCATTGCCCGCGAAGCCGCCATTGCGGGGCTTGGCATTACGGCCGTGCCGTCGATTATTGCGCAGGAAGCGATAGAGAAAGGCTATTTAGTGCCGCTCCTTGACGATTATCCTATGGTGCAAACCAAAGTGGTGCTCAGTTACCCCAAACGGGCGTATTTACCCCGCAAATATCGTGTCTTCATCGAATTTATCTATACCGCCCTGTTCAAACGCTGGGGTTCACAGGTATTAGAAGTGCCGGAATTTATTGGCCAGCAAGAACCAAACAACCCTCGTTCGACTTAACAATTGTAACCTTGCTGAGCTGAAATTAGCCGATGAAGGATAAATCCCGAAAGTCAGAATTGCCTTAATCCTTAAGCCCCTATAAGCTTGGCAAGGTAACAGGCAGCAAAAGACCCTTAGGTTTTCCTGATACAGTTAACACAATAAAATTTAACATTTCATTTTAATTTCGGAGGAAACCTAATGAGCTTAATTAAAGAGTTCAAGGCTTTTGCGTCCCGTGGCAATGTGATCGATATGGCGGTGGGTATTATCATCGGTGCCGCTTTTGGCAAGATAGTCTCATCCTTTGTAGCCGATATCATTATGCCGCCAATTGGGATCATCTTAGGTGGCGTGAATTTCAGCGATCTGAGCATAGTGTTGCAAGCCGCCCAGGGCGATGCGCCAGCGGTAGTGATTGCTTACGGTAAGTTCATCCAAACCGTTATCGACTTTACCATTATCGCCTTTGCAATTTTTATGGGCTTAAAAGCCATTAACAGCCTAAAACGCAAACAGGAAGAAGCGCCGAAAGCGCCACCTGCGCCTACCAAAGATCAAGAGCTATTATCAGAGATCCGCGATCTGCTTAAAGCGCAGCAAGAAAAATAAGCTCTCGCTATTTTCTTATCCAATTGATTGCAATAAAAAACCCATCGACTTCGATGGGTTTTGTTTTTTTATGCAAGTGCTCAGCTTACTCGGGCACGTCGTGCACGGTTTCGCTATAGTCTTGTACCACTTCGGCAACGCGGATGCGATAAGAGTTAAATAAGCAAGGCACAATGCCAGTCTGCTGAGCGATGCTGTGGGCCATTTGATTACGCCATTGGGTAATAGAGGCCATATCATCCCAAAACGACAGGCTTAGCACCTTGCCATCGTCGGTTAAGCTCTGAAACCGTTCAATTGAAATCAGCCCCTGACGCCTAAGATACCCAAATAACCTCAAGATGCAGGCAGGATTCAGCGGGAATTTAACGCACTTTAGGCAAGGCGGCTATTTGCAGACCTAGTGGGCTAAGTTAAAAAATAGTCAACGCAGCATAAAGTACGTTAAAACCCGCCGAGACGGAGCGCCCATGGCACTCCACTTCTGCGTTGCATTAATTCAAAAGGTGGCCGACATTCTGTCATTGATGCGCCTTGAATTGGAGCACCTTGGACGCTCTGAAACTCGTATCTAGAGGTTATTTGGGTATCAATATTGACGCATCTCAGCTGCCACGTGCAGATATTCTTCCTTGCCTTCTTTCGTGGGCACGACTTCAAAAATGACTGCGATCATAATGCTCTCCAAAGATAGTAATCCTTAATACCAGAGCTAAGCCTAGCCTAGATCGCGCACTATAGCTCACTGATTTTTAACTTTAACATTGAGCCTTGCCACAAAATGAGGCCAAGGCTCAACATCCCACTAGGCGGGCGACTTATCGTGGCGATATAACCAGCGATACAGGGTCGGTAACACCAATAACGTCAGTGCCGTAGAGCTAAACAGCCCGCCGATAATCACCACCGCCAGCGGCTTTTGGATTTCGCTACCCACACCCGATGACACTAAGATGGGGATCAAGCCCAAGGCCGAGGTCAATGCCGTCATCAGCACGGGGCGTAAACGGCCAACCGTGCCTTCGTAAACCGAGTCATAGAGCGACTCGCCGCTCTGCCTGCGCTGATTAATCGAGTCCACTAACACCACGCCATTGAGCACCGCCACCCCAAACAGCGTGATAAAACCAATGGAGCTCGGTACCGACAGATAAGTGCCGCTGACAAACAGCGCCACGATACCGCCGATCAATGCCAGGGGCACGTTTGCCATGATCAATAAGACCTGCTTCACCGCACCAAAGGAGAAGTACAACAGCAAGGCAATCAAGGCGATAGAGATAGGCACTACCAACATCAGCTTTTGTTGTGCCCTCTGCTGATTCTCATACTGACCACCCACAATCACTGTGTATCCCGCGGGCAAATCGGCCTGAGGCACCAGCTCATAGATATCCTTGACCACAGATCCCATGTCCCGACCCGCCACGTTGGCTTGCACCACCACACGGCGCTGCACATCGTCACGGCGAATATTCGGCGGCGCCATTTCCACCTCAACACTGGCCACCTCACCTAAACGCACTGTGGCACCATTGCTGCCGCTAAGGAGTAAATCTTTAATCACATCTGGGCTGCTGCGATACTCGGCGGCGAGGCGCAAATTGATGTCGTATCTCGCGTTACCGTCGATTACCTGTCCAGCGCTTGCACCACCAATTCCTTGGCTGACTAGCGACATCACTTGGTCGACGCTGATGCCATAACGGGCAAGCTGCGAGCGGTCTGGCCGCACCACCAGCTGCGCCTCACCACTGACCTGCTCGAGGGACACATCCACGGCACCGGGAATTTTCGCCACCAGATCGGTGAGCACTTGTCCCTTTTCTGATAAGACATCTAAATCAGGGCCAAAAAGCTTAATCGCCAACTGCGCCTTTACCCCAGAGAGCAACTCATCGACCCGCGTCGCAATCGGTTGTGAGAAGGTGAGTAGCAGTCCGGGGAAGACACTGAGCTTTTCCTCCATCAGCCGCTGCAGCTCCAAACGCGAGCTAGCCGATTGCCATTCTTCGATGGGTTTAAGGCCGATATAGACTTCGATATTGCTGACAGGCTCAGGATCGCCGCCTAATTCTGGCGCACCGATACGGCTCAAGGCATATTCCACCTCGGGAAACTCCAGCAACATGGCCTCAAGCTTTGGCGCCACATCTAAAGAAGTGCCAAGGCTCGCGGTCGGCGCCAGCGTCACCCTAAGGTTAATAGTGCCTTCCTCTAGCTCGGGCACAAACTCGGTACCCAGCCTTGGCAGCAGAACCATACTCATGGCAAACATCAGCAGCGCGCTGATCATCACCAACTTTGGCCGAGCTAGGGTAGCACTCAGCAGCTTGCGATAGGCTGAGTCTAAAGGTACTAACACGACGCTCTCCTTCAGCACGACGCCACGCTTAAACAGATAAACCGCCAGTGCAGGCACGGCGATCAGGGCCACCAGTAAAGCGGAAATCATCGCCAAAATAATGCTGACCGCCATAGGTTGGAACAACTTGCCCTCAACCCCTTCCAGCGCAAATAACGGCGCAAACACCACAATGATGATGGCGGTCGCGAAGAAGATCGGACTGCAAACCTCTTTCGCCGCCAGCATGATGCGCACGGCCATGCTGTTATCCGCTTCAACGGCGCGAACACTGCCATCTTCATCGCCATGGTATGGGTCGACTTCGCCATCCGCGCGGCTTCTCGCCTGAGCTAAGTGACGGCGGTCTGGCTGAGTTAAATGTTTGAAAATATTCTCAACCATCACCACAGAACCATCGACCAACATACCAATGGCCACCGCTAACCCACCAAGAGACATCAAGTTGGCAGAAAGGCCATAGTAAGACATCACCATTAGCGCCAAACCAATGGACACAGGGATAGACAGCAGCACCAACAGGGTGGCGCGAATATTCACAAGGAACAGCGCCAAGATCACCACGATAAACACAAAAGCCATCAGCAGCGCATCGCGCACTGTGGTAACGGCTTTATCCACTAAGTCCGCTTGGTCGTAAAACACCTCGAAGGACACGCCCTTGGGCAGCGCCTGCTCAATCAGATTAATCCGCGCATCGATATCATCAATCGTCGCCTTAGTGTTGGCGCCCATGCGCTTAAGCACGACGCCCGCAACCACTTCGCCTAAGGCTTGCGCCTGACCCGCCTCATCGCGGCGCGTCATAGTCACAGCCCCTACGCGGATCTCACTGCCAAAATCGACCTTAGCAATGTCGCCCACTCGCACCGGTGTGCCACGCACTTCAGTCAGCGGAATTTGAGCGATAGCAGCAAGCCCCGCTTCACCCGCGGGTAACATGCCATAACCCCGCACGACCAATTGCTCCTGGCCTTGGTCCATAAACCAACCACCGGCGTTGCGGTTATTGCTCTCAAGCGCCTCACTCACCTGCGCCATCGACAAGCCATAGGCTCGCAACTTGTTAGGGTCGACCTGCACTTGATACTGACGCACCTCGCCGCCAAAGGATAAAACATCGGTCACGCCGCCCACCGGCATCATGATCAGTTTAACGAGGTAATCGTTAAGGCTTCGCAGCTCGGCGGCATTAATGCCAGAGCTAGGGTCAGCCCGCAGAATGTACTGATAAATCTGCCCCAAACCAGAAGTGTTAGGGCCAATTTCTGGCACGCCCACCCCGCTTGGGATCATCTCCCGCGCCGCCTGTAACTGCTCAAACACTTGCTGGCGAGCAAAGTAAATATCCGTGCCCTCGGCAAATACCACGGTCACAATGGACAAGCCAGTACGTGAAAGTGAGCGCACCTCGGTCACCGCCGGCAAGGCATACATGGCCGATTCGACCGGATAACTGATGAGCTTCTCCACCTCTTCGGCGGCCAACCCCTCGGCCGCGGTATTGATGGTCACCTGTACGTTGGTCACATCGGGAAAGGCATCCAGATTCAATTTGGGCAACATGGCGACACTGGCGGCCACCACAGCAAGCAGTGCCAGTACCACTAATAGCCGATTTTTAATCGCGGCTTCGATTGCTTTTTGCAACATAAAAATTCCTCGCGCGCTAGCCCTAAGCCTTTAAAAAAGTTATCAAAATAGGGCTTGATAAGGGTTCACTAAACAGCTTTCATATCAGCACAACCATTAGTGGGCATGAATATCAAAGCCAGCTTTGGCCTGCTCCGATGCCAAGAAAAACGCCCCCTCAATCACCACTTTCTGTTGTGCCTGCCGCGCCTTATCCAACTCATCCCCGCGTACTAGGCTTAAGCCACGTTGACGCTGAACCAGCTCCACCTCTATGGCTTCAAAACCATCTTCGTCTTGAACAAAAATCTGCCAATCACCATCACCGCCACGTGTTAGCGCCGCATCGGGCAGGACGATTCCAGATGAGAAGCCCGATGAGGAAGCGGCTCCGTCTGCACTTGCAGGCGCATCGGCAAAGTAAAGCTCGGCAAATTGTCCCGCGTGCAACACATGCTCAGGGTTTGGCATGCTGACTAAAATCTGCTCGGTGCGCGTCACGCTATCCAGCTCATGGGAACGGCCGATAATCTTGCCCGCCAAGGTTTTATCCCCGACCTGCACTAACGCCGGGCCGCCGGCATTCACATTGGCCGCCTGTGCTGGGGTTAATTGCGCTTCAACCCAAAGATGCGACTCATCGGTCAACTGCATTAATGGTGTGCCAGCGGTGAACACTTGACCTAGCATGGCGATATCCTGCTGCACACGGCCATCGATAGGCGCCAGTAACTGATAGCTGCCGATAGCTTCTGGGGTCGACTCTAAGGTGCGTATTTGTTCCGCCGTCATTTTGATCGCCTCCAGAATCGCTCGCTTGAGTTCGGCATCGACCTGCGCCTGCATTCTGCGGCTCACGCTCACGGCGCTTTCACTCATGCGGCGCACACGGTTCCACTCAGCGGCGGCATTGATATATTCGGCCTGCGCCTTGGCGACTTCTGCCCCACCTAAGGTCAGTAAGGGCTCACCTTTTTTCACCTCTTGACCGGGCACAACATGGCGCGCCTGCACACGCACATCCAGCTGTGGTGCCAAAGTGGCGGTTCTATCACGGTCGACCACTAGAGTGGCGGTCGCCATAGTATCGAGATTGAGATTGCTTAGGCTTAAGCTGTCACTGCTCAGGGGTAAGAGGCGGATCCCTGCAAGTTCCAACTGCGCAGGCGTCAGAGTGAGTGCCTGCTCACCATGGTCATCTTCTGTTGCACTTACGCTCTTTTCAGCGGTATTGGCCACCTTTTCAGCGCCGTGGTCATGGCCTTCACCCGCGAAGGTGGGGGCCGTAATAGTTAACGAGGTAAGCATCAGCGCCAGCGCTAAGCGGGAAGGAGTAAACAACGACCTTAAGCCCGTAGCAGACACAGTAGAAAAAGAATGGAAAATAGATTTCTGAGTGATTGAATTCATAGTGTTACCTCACGATTTACTCTGCTGGCACGGCATTTGTAGAAGAAATGGACGCTGATTTGTCGGCTAAATTGTCGATCACGGACAGCAGCTGACCGCTGTCCCCCATCCAAGTTAACCAACTCTGATAAATTGCCGTTTCGAGGTTTAAACCGACCAAATAGCTGGCAGCGAGTTGTCGCCGACTCTGCAAATACTCGCTAGTACTCACATCCCCCGAGCGCCAAAGCTCACTTAAGGATTTAGCGGCTTTGCCCCCCGAGGCTTCGACTCGCTCACGCCAATCTTGGTAGCGCGCCAGTAAACGAGGTAAAGCATTGACAAATTGTGCCTGTTTGGCCGTAAGTACTCGCTCACGGGCTAAGTAGTCCTGCTCCGCGATAGCGATGCCCTTGTCGGCAACCGACTGTAACTCGCTGTAGTTATTCCGCACCTGCAAAGGGATTGCCACGCCGATACCCAGCTTGTTGTCATCGCCTTCCTTTTCAACACCTAGGTTGATGGTGGGATCGGCCGCCGTGTCCGCCTTAACCTTGATGGCATTGGCCTTGGCCAGCAACACCTGTTGATGGGCGCTGGTCAAGGCGGGTAAATCTGCTTTCGGGGACATCTTAGACACCAATTGGCCAATCTCGGGGATAAACTCCTTAAACTTGAGCTTGTCGACCCCGAGTAACTCGATCACTTTGCCATCGGCCACCAAGGCGGCTTGCTCGGCCATCGCATAGTCGGCGGTGTTACTCGCCAGTTCGAGCTTTAGCAGTTGCAACTCAACATCGGATAGATCCCCGGCAGCAAAGCGCTGCTCGGCAATATTGAGCTGTGCCTGCGTAAACCTTAATTGCTGCTCGGCGAAGGTGAGCGCCTTATTGCTCTGCGCCTGCTCAGCCAGTGCCAATAGCCGCTCGGCCAACATTTGGCTGCGCTCTAAGCTAATGTCTGCTAACAGGATTTGCGCCTCAAGCTGGGCAAGGCGGGTCGCCACGCCACGCTTATCACCCCAGTCTATGGTTTGGCTGAGCCCCAGGCTGTAGGTATCTGTGTCAGCATTTTGGTAATTGAGTCCAAGCTCAGGGTTATAGACGGCGCGATCCGCTGCGGCTATGGCCAGCTCCGCCTGTTGCTGCCTGGCTATTTGTGCCTGCACTTCAGGCAACTGATTAATTTGCTTGAGTAACTCAGGTAACCACTGATTGAGTGATGCCTGAGTCTCAGGGGCTAATAGGTTATCTGGTGCCAATTCAACCGATGCGGCGACTGAATCGCCCTTAAGCGCTTTGGCTTCTAGGGCTGGGGTTGCTGCAACAGCAGAGTTTACCTGTCCGCCGATTAGCACAAGTGCGCTAAACAGGCCGAACAAGGTCTGGGCGATAATGGTTTTCTTCATCGCAATTCCTAACAATATCTAAATAGGATTGGCACCACGCAATAGGCGGGTAAATGCCAACCAATGGCCCCAGAGGCAATCAGTGTCGATTCGGCTCAAAGCGCTAGCGCGAGCCATGGCCGTTCAAGGCCTAAAATCGATGCTTTGGGGATAAATAAAGGGCTTATGGCGGCGCGCAAAAACGCTGCGATACGCGATAAGCAGATATTGAAGGTTAAGCGATGGGAGGTCGGTACTTAGGTAATTGATCTGCCGAGAAATAAGCTAAATCAGCCGGCACATAGACCATATCAAACGCGACAGTCGTTTGGTTTTCGGTATGGGATAACAACGCCACATGACCGCCGTGACATTGGCAATCGAGGCAGAGGTCAAAATCTTGAATTTCAGTGGTTTGCACTAAGTGTGAATGGCCACTCACGCTCGCCGTTGCTATGCCAGACTTGAGCGCCGTTTCGCCAAACGCCTCGGCACTGAATCCGAGTGTCTGCTCATTGGAACACACACAATCCACACATTGGGCCAAGGTGGTCACGGGAGCACTAAATTGGAGATGGGGATGATTTTCGGCTTCTTCGGCGCCATTACCCGCATGTAACTGATGCGCACCCAAATTCGCGCCCGCAAATTGCAGCACGATAATGGCTATCAGTAGGGTGACCATTCGGCTAAAGAATGGCTTGGCGGTCGAAATCAAATATCACCTTTGGACAATTTAGTAGGTTGTAAAGCAATAGCTTGTGCAACTTCAGACAGGGATTCTAAGCATAAGTTCACAGCTTGCAACTAAAAAGAAGCCAAGCTGTGACGCTACTAGCTTGAAAAGCTTATTTAAACACGCAGTGTTTAGCGTAATCGGCCGCTTCGTTCGCCGTCCAATCGCCAGAAGGTTTATCCTTCATTTGCTTACACCAAGCTTCACTGCCCACCTCTGGCGCACAGGCACTTAAGCCTGCGGTAAAGGCCAACACTAGGGCGATAGCGCCTAATTTAGCGGTCGGTTTGGCAGTCATAGTTTTCAACAAAGACATAGTTAATTCCTTATAAGTAATACCCACCATGGGCCGTTAAAAAGTTGAACGTTTCGCAATCCAGTCGATGGCTTTGGCTTTTTGTTCTAAGGGGAACCAAGCCACTTCGCCCTGCATAAAGGGACCGAGTAAACGCACAGCGTTACCCACCCAATCTGGGCCACCAACAAATACTAGGGCTTCAAAATTAGGGAGTTGGACTTCGCCGCTGCCCGTTAGCGACTCAAATTCCCAGCCTTCGAGTAAGACGTCCGCCTCGATATACAGGCAAACTTGTCCCCAATCCTTGCGGTAACTCTTAATGGCCGGCTGTAAACGGGTACGATAATCGGTTGATGAGAGTCGACCACTGGCGAAAAGACTGATAACACCCTTAGCAATATCGGGGATTTGGCATAACATAAAGGCACTCCGAAACGAGAACACTATTTTGCAAACGGGCAAACACGCCTGCCCAGCAAGAATGCGCCGATGATAACAAATCTATTGAAAAGCCATAAGCAGTTATTGCTCGCTTCTCAAAGCAATTGGACAAAACCCTAAGTCTGCCATGATAAAAATCTCAAACCGTGTGGAACTTCCGGAAAATGAAATCGAGTGGCAATTTATCCGCTCAAGCGGCGCTGGCGGGCAGAATGTCAATAAAGTCTCAACCGCCGCCCAATTGATTTTTGATATCAGAAACTCGTCATTACCCGAGTTTTATCAGCAGCGCCTGCTGCAAAAAGCCGATCATCGGATTACCGCCAGTGGCAAAATCATTATCAAATGTCAGGCGAGTCGCAGCCAAGAGGCGAATCGGCAAACCGCATTGGAGCAATTTATCGCTCTGGTTGCCAGCGTGGCCGAAGTGCCCAAAAAACGCATTCCAACCCGCGCGACCAAAAGCAGCCAAACCAAACGCTTAGATGCGAAAAAACAACGCGGTGCCACTAAAGCCATGCGACAGATTAAGTTTGATTAACCCCGCCAACAGCGCGGTGACATTCATAATGCAAAATCCGCCCGAACAGGTTAAGTTAATGGCATTCAACCCGTTAAGGCATGTCGTAAAAGGAAAGCGTAATGAATCATAAAGTTCTGCTCATCAATGGCCCCAATTTAAACCTCCTTGGCCGCCGTGAGCCCAGTGTTTACGGTCATCAAACCTTAGCCGATATCGTTGCCACTTTGAGTGAACAAGCTCAAGCAGCAGGTGTTGAACTTGAACATATTCAATCGAATGCCGAATTTGAGCTGATCAACGCTATCCATGCTACCGATGCGCAGATGATCATTATCAACCCCGCAGCCTTTACCCACACCAGTGTGGCCCTGCGTGACGCACTGCTTGGGGTAGATATTCCCTTCTTTGAAGTGCATTTATCCAATGTCCACGCTCGCGAGCCCTTCCGCCACCACTCCTATTTGTCCGATAAGGCCATTGGGGTGATTTGTGGTTTCGGCGCCCAAGGCTATGAGTTTGCCCTCGCGGCGGCGATTAAGAGATTGAAGGCATAAACGCGATTAGCGTGAGTACAGGGAGCCACAAGCCATGGCGGTTGACCTTCGAAAGATCAAAAAACTGATTGAATTAGTGCAGGAATCTGGGATTGCAGAGCTGGCGATTACCGAAGGGGAAGAGTCTATTCGCATCACCCGCTACGGCCCGCACACCGCAAGCGCACCTGAAGGCGCGCATCATCTTGCGCCCTCTTCTGCACTCACGCCAAAGCCTGCCAAAGCCCGTGACGCCCTGCCTGTGATTGAAGGCTTTGTGCAAGTATCGCCCATGGTGGGCACCTTCCATACCTCGCAAGGCCAAACCGAGGCGCCCTTGGTGCGCATCGATCAAAGGGTGGCCCGCGGCGACACACTTTGCATTATCGAAGCCATGCGAATGCAAAATCCCATCGAGGCCGAGCGTGACGGTATAGTCGGCGCCATTTGGGTGAAAGATGGGGACGATGTCGCCTTCGACCAGCCGCTGTTCACCCTGATCGAAGCTGAGACTTCAAAATAGAATTAAGAGGTAAAGATGATACTGATTACTGGCGCAAGCAGTGGCTTAGGCGCGGCATTAGCCGCCCTGTATGCCAAGGATAACCAAGCGCTTACACTGACGGGGCGCGATGCCAATCGCCTGCATACCGTGGCCAATGCCCTCAGCCCATTTTCGACCCAAAGCATCAGCGCCATTAGTGCCGATTTAGCGGACGAAGCGAGTGTCGAAGCGCTATTCGATGGTCTCACCGATACCCCCAACACGGTCATCCACTGCGCTGGCAGTGGTTACTTTGGCGCACTGGAAACCCAAGGCACAAGTGAGATCCAAGCGCTGCTGAATAACAATGTCACGTCAACCATTCTGCTGGTACGTGAATTGGTGAAACGCTATAAGCAACAAGCAGTTAAGGTTGTGGTCGTGATGTCTACCGCCGCCCTCGCCGCCAAAGCGGGTGAGTCGACTTACTGCGCCGCCAAATGGGCGGTAAGGGGCTTTATCGAATCGGTACGTTTGGAGCTCAAACAGAGTCAGATGAAGTTGATTGCGGTTTATCCCGGCGGTATGGATACCGGCTTTTGGCCGAGTAGTGGTAAGAGTCTAGATACCTCAAGCTTTATGTCCGCCGATGAGGCCGCAAGCATGCTAAAACAAGCACTGCTCGCCACTGAACATGGTTATATCGCCGATATCACCATACAAAGAGGTTAAGAAGTTTACTTAAAGGCGGCGCAGATATAGATCTGCGCCGTCATGGTCAGCTTAATCAATGCAGTTTGCAGTACAAAGATTATCAGCGCGGCGACTCTCCCTATGGGTTAACCACCACATGACTAAACCACCGAGGGATAACAGCGCTGCGGCATAGCCAGTCGCGGCGATGCCTTGGCCTGATAAGATCACTAAGCTGCCAACCCATGGGCCAATCGCATTGGCAAGGTTAAAGGCACATTGTACTAAGGCGCCCGTCATGGCTTGCCCATCGGGGGCCACATCCATTAATCGCGCCTGTACTATGGTTGCTAGACCAATCCCCGAACCCACAAAGAATACAATCGGCATTAATGCCCAATAAGATCCCGTCAAACTCGGATACAGCGCCAACACTAAGGTGCTTAACACCAGCGACCAAAATGCCGCCGCCAGCGCCGACTTATCCGCCGCCCAGCCACAGACTAAAGTGCCCAAGGTGGCGCCAATTCCAAAGACCGCAATCATCACCGGGATTTTAAAGGGCTCGACTTGGGTGACTTGGATCAGCGTCTCGGCCAGATAGGTATACACACAGAAAATCCCGCCAAAACCGATAGCCGCAATGCCGAGCGTGAGCCAAACTTCACGGTTCTTCAGTGTTTGCAGCTCTTTTTTCGGGCTGGCATTTTGCGGTACGGCGACATTCGGCGCGAGAAAATACAGCATCACAGCAGTCACGGCGGCAATAATCGCCACTATGCCGATACCTGAGCGCCAACCGACGGTTTGTCCCATCCAAGTCGCGAAGGGCACGCCAACGATAGTGGCTAAGGTTAAGCCGATAATCACCCGAGAAACCGCTCGAGCCTTCATATCGGGGGGCACTAAGGACGCCGCCAGTAACATAGCCACCCCAAAGTAAGCCCCATGGGGCAAGCCACTTAAAAAGCGGAAAAAGACCAACCAATTCAAGCTGGGTGCTAGGGCGCTTAAACCATTGGCAACCGCCATCATGGCGGCCAAGGCGATTAACAGCGTGCGCCGCTTAATCCTCACCCCCAGCACCATAATGATGGGCGAGCCCACCACCACCCCAAGGGCATAGGCACTGATGGCATAACTCACATGGGCGACATCAACACTTAAATCACTGGCGATATAAGGCACTAAGGTCATGGCGGCAAATTCTGTGGTGCCTAAGGCAAAGGTGCCTAATGCCAAGGCGAGTAACACCCAAAGCGCGCTGCTTTGAGCCTGAGTCTGGGGTTGAACTGCTTGCAAACGATTTCTCCGCGATTCTATAAAACGACAACTGGCTAAGAAAAAAATAGGAGCCCACTCGGGGCTCCCGTCGATAAGGCCTAAAACAACATTACTTCACTAACTGTTCTTGATAGGTTTGGCTATTCCAATCGAAGGCGTAAAGCGTACCTTGCCACTCATATAAGGTACGGCCATCCTGTTGCACTATTCTGGCATTGCTCGGCAGGCTCGACACACTGCGCGCAGCCCGTGCCCGGGGCACATTGGCAATTTGCTCCGCAGAGGCTGTTGATGCCCTAGCCGTCGATGCACCTGTCTGTGATATCACAGTCGCGCTATTCGTTGGCATATTCGACACCATACGGCCTTCACTCGGCGAATATTGCATACTCGTTGTGACTCGCACTGGGGGCGAAACCGCCACTGGCGTATCATCATAGGCCATAGGAATAGACAAGCCTATGCCCGAATAGGGTGAATTCCAATAACGCGAGCTATTCCAGCCCCAATCGTTCCAACCGTTATTGTTCCAACCGTAGCCGAGATTCCAACCCGTGCCCCAACCCGTCGCTAAGCCAACACCTAGGCCCAATCCCCACGGATAATAAGGACGATAATAGGGACGATAGTGGCGGTGGCTATCCCCATGTTTATGGTGATTATTGTAGTGATTGTCGTGCCGACCATGACTCTCGCTATGGCGATCATTGCCGCGATCGCGCGCCGCCGCCAGATTCGGCACGGCTAAGGTGCAAATCAGTAAGGCGCCCAGTAAAGACAAGGTAAAGCCTGTTTTATGCCAAGGCACAGCCGACTTAGGTAAGCAAACTGATTGAAGTTGAAGATATTTATCTTTAACAAGGCATGGAGAGAGTGTCATATAAACCTCGAAATACCGGGCACTGGTCAAATAAACATCGACCTAGGACAAGCATTTTACGCTTCCAAAGCTGGAAGATCACTGAATAGGTTAACCCTAAAACAGAAAAATGCTATAGTGCGCGCCACACGGATTTCCACTGCAGAGGCTATTTCCACATGAGTTTTAAGGATTTACGCAGCTTTATTGATCATCTGGAAGCCAATGGCGAACTCAAACGCATTAGCTACCCCGTTGATCCTCATTTAGAAATGACAGAGATCGCTGATCGCGTTCTACGCGCCAAAGGCCCTGCACTCCTATTCGAAAATCCAACGAATCATTCAATGCCAGTGCTGGCCAACCTCTTTGGTACCCCAAAACGCGTCGCCATGGCGCTGGGCAAAGAAGACCCGCTCGCGCTGCGCGATGTAGGTGAGCTGCTGGCGTTTTTAAAAGAACCCGAGCCACCACGCGGCTTTAAAGACGCGATTTCAAAAATCCCCATGTTCAAGCAAGCCTTGAATATGCCGCCTAAGACGGTGCGTAATCCCGCCTGCCAGCAAGTGGTAAAAACGGGCGATGAAGTCGATTTAACTCAGCTGCCGATTCAGCATTGCTGGCCGGGCGATGTCGCGCCTTTGGTCACTTGGGGCTTAACCATTACCAAAGGTCCGCGTAAGAGTCGCCAAAACCTTGGGATCTACCGTCAACAGTTGCTCGGCAAGAATAAACTCATTATGCGCTGGCTGTCCCACCGTGGTGGCGCCCTCGACTTTGCCGATTTTAAAGAGCAATTCCCCGGCGAGCGTTACCCTGTGGTGGTAGCCTTAGGCTCTGATCCTGTGACCATTTTAGGCGCGGTCACCCCAGTGCCCGATGCCATGAGCGAATACGCCTTCGCAGGATTGCTGCGCGGCGAGCGTACCGAAGTCTGCAAGGCATTAAGCTGTGATTTAGAAGTGCCCGCCAGCAGCGAGATCATCCTCGAAGGCTATATCGATCCCGACGAAATGGCCGAAGAAGGCCCCTACGGCGACCACACGGGTTACTACAACGAGACGGATAAATTCCCAGTCTTTACCGTGACCCATATTACCCACCGTAAGGATCCGATTTACCACAGCACCTACACAGGCCGTCCACCGGATGAACCCGCCATGTTAGGTGTGGCACTCAACGAAGTGTTTGTGCCGATTTTGCGTAAGCAATATCCTGAAATTATTGATTTTTACCTGCCGCCCGAAGGTTGCTCCTATCGGATGGCGGTGATCTCGATTCGTAAACAATACCCTGGCCATGCGAAACGGGTGATGATGGGCGCTTGGTCCTTCCTGCGCCAATTTATGTATACCAAATTTATTGTGGTGGTCGACGACGATGTGAATTGCCGCGACTGGAACGATGTGATTTGGGCCATTACCACCCGTATGGATCCTAAGCGCGATACCGTGATGATCGATAACACGCCTATCGATTACCTCGACTTTGCCTCCCCCGTGGCAGGCCTCGGCTCCAAAATGGGCCTCGATGCCACCAATAAGCGGGAAGGCGAAACCAACCGCGAATGGGGCACACCGATCGTGATGGATCCTAAGGTTAAGCAAAAGATCGACTCAATCTGGGATGAGTTAGGCATAGACGACAGCCCAACCCTATAATTCAGCTTAAGCACGACTCTCGTACCCGCTTAAGCCAAGAGAATAGGCCGCCAGCGGCCTTAATGTGACACCTAACGACAACAAATGATGAAAGGTGCAAAGGAAGTTTGATGAAAACCATACGTTGTAAGATAGAGAAAGTAACCCCCTTTAACGACGCCGTGTATCAGGTGTGGTTAAAGCCCGACACCCCCTTTGAGTTTCAAGCAGGACAATACCTGTGTGTTGTGATGGGTGAAAAAGATAAACGTCCCTTCTCTATCGCGTCCGCCCCCAATGCCGAAGTGATTGAGCTTCATATTGGCGCGGCCGTCAGCGAAAGCTATCCAATGCAAGTGGTTGAAAAATTGCGTAATAGCACGCATATCGACATCGAAGCTCCAGGCGGCGAAGCCCATTTACGCCACGACAGCCAGCGCCCACGTTTATTGATCGCCGGTGGCACAGGCTTCTCGTACATTAAGAGCATTGTCGAGCAACAAATCGCCCTCGACCAACAGGTTGAAACCACCCTCTACTGGGGTTGCCGCACCCAAGATGCGATGTATTACGAAAGCATCGCCCGCCAATGGCACGACGCTCACCCTTGGTTACACTTTGTGCCCGTTGTGGAAGAAGCTCCAGCTAACTGGCAGGGTAAAACCGCTAACCTGCTCGCGCAAATCAAGCAAGATTTTATCAGCCTAAACGGCTACGACATTTATATCGCAGGTCGTTTCGATATGGTTGGCGCCGCTCGCGAAATCTTCCGCGAAATGGGTGTCGATGAAGCCCATCTCTACGGCGATGCCTTCGCGTTTATCAAATAACGCGTTAATTTGTAAGCTTGGCTGAGTAACCTTTGCCAACATAGGCTCAAACAATAAACCCCAGTTTTTACTGGGGTTTTGTTTTTAAGTGCAACTTGATTAACCGTAAGAATTAAGCACTGTCATTCCAGTGACACACAGCGAGTACATATATGGACACCTCGAATAGATCAACCACTTTTTAAGTAACAGAAAGTAATACTGCGTACGTATATCCGACCTGTTTATGAGAATCTTTGCTCTCTGGCCTTAATGAGAACCGCGCCTTTGCAGCTTATCGTCCGTCCGGAGTCATATGCTCCTTGTACTCTCTCAGCATCTGCAAAGGCCGGTATTACCTGTTACTTCATTATCTGTAGTCGTGTTTTTGGGGTGAGTTTAATACTCGATTTTTACAAATTAACAAGACCGATATTCGCTGCGATGAAACAGCAGCGCCCAAATGATCCGCGCCAATTTGTTTGCAATTGCTACTGCCGCTTTCTGTTTACCCCGCCGCTCAATCACCTTTAAGGCCCATACGGAGATCCTGTCATTACTCTTACTTGCATAGCGAATAATCGACCAAGCTCCCTGGATCAGTTGCCGCCGCAGATAGCTGTTACCTCGTTTGGTTATGCCGCTTAATTTCTGTTTTCCCCCACTGGAAAACTCTTTAGGAACCAGTCCTAAATTTGCAGAAAAATGCCGAGCACCATGATAGCCAGAGCCATCTCCGGCAAATGACACCGCGGCAGTGGCAATGATTTCTGCAACGCCTCTTATACCCATTAGTCGCTTGGCATCTGGGTGCGTTCTTGCCTGCAGTTTGATGTCTTTTTCCAGTGAACCTATTGCAACGTTGATCGCACGCAACTCTTCCATCAGCTCACGCATGTATTGGCGTGCAATCGTAGTGAGTTGATTACTGGCATCCTCAAGTAATTCCGGCAGTAAAAGATTCAATGGATTACGTCCTTTAGGGAGGGCTATTCCATATTCACTTAGTAAACCTCTGATTTGATTGGTTAGTGCAGTGCGTATTCTGATCCGGCGCTCGCGAATTCTGTGAGTAATGATGATATCAACCTGCGCTAAGGTTCTCGGCTGGACGAAAATCAGGTTCGGTCTCTGCGCCGCCTCACAGATAGCGAAGGCATCATTGCGATCGTTCTTATTGCCTTTGACAAATGGCTTAACATGCTGAGGCGGGATCAGTTTGACGTCATGCCCGAGAGAAAGTAACTCTCTGCCCCAATAGTTAGAGCCACTGCAGGCTTCCATCGCAATAGTGGCATCAGGGTAAGTACGCAGAAAAGTAAGGAGCTGAGCACGTTTAATCGAACGGTTAAAAACACTCTTGCCAGCTTGATTTACCCCACATACTTGGAAGATATTTTTTGCGAGATCAATTCCTATTAGTGTAACTTTCATTTTGGACACCTTTTGTTGTTATTGAACGTGCAAATTCAATATGGCGTAAATGACGCCTACTTCACAAGAGGTGTCCATCCCATCATCCATGTATGCTCGGCGGCATCCATGCCGCCAACGGTCACTTTCATGCCAGCGTTTAATCTTTCCATCCCTTCCGAAATCTTAATTCTATTTTTTACAACCACACATCAAATGATGTTAACCATCGCTGACTAAATAAAATGTCATATTATGACGAACTCCAATGATATTATCCCCTTATAAAACATCATTATAATTCTATGCTCGTTTTAAGGATTGAAACAAAATGAAGAAGTACCTTGTCGCTTTACTCGCCTGTATTGCCGCGCTATTTTGGTTTACCCAAAAAAACTCTAACAGCTCATCGCATTCCAATGACAAGATAAAAACAGCCCAGCCCTCAACCTCGTCTTCATCCGCAACACTTGAGAAAGAAGTCGCCCACAAAAAACTGAAGGCTCCTAACAACTACTATAGTTGCCAACAACTTATCACATCGGAAAAAGAAACACGTTGGAGTTGGGCTAAAAAACAAGAATGGGATCAATGGTTAGACAAGGGGTATTCTATCGATGAGATTACATTGGCTATAGATCACTTTTTAAATTCTAATTTCGCGGCTAATTGGCGGGCAAAGCAGCTCAAAAAAGACTCAAAACTTAATCAGCAGAATCAAAGTTTAGCCGAACAAGTAAAGGCTTTAGTACCTGATCTCCCCTCGTTTGTACGAATCGAGAGAAGCATACCTCAATCTCAAATAGAAAATATTGCCACACTCACTCAAGCTGACGCACTAGCACTCATTAAAGAAACGAAGCTCAGCATCGATGATGTTGATTGGTTGCTTAAACAAGATTCACTTAGCCAGCAATTATTGTCACAAGCCATTGAAAAAATTGATAACACTGATGAGATTATAGGATTCGGAATCCAAGAGAATGAAACTCTACATCTTATAGATACCGCAGCCTACTATGGCAGGGATCAAATCGTAACCACTCTGCTAGAAAAGAACAGTGTTCTCAGTGATGATGCATACCTAGGCACAACCATGGATTATGCCCTTGCTCGTCTGGATTACTATTTCCAAATGAATATTCCATTAGAAGATGACTTAATTGTACGACAAGTCAAAATAATTAAAGCGCTTCACGGACTAAATAGCACTGCCAACTTTAGCATTCAGTCAGCTCAAAAAGCCGTGGGTTTCTTTCCTCGCCATATTTATAGCTTCGATGCACAACAAATAACAAATTTACAGCAAATGTATGGCCTCACGCTCACCGATATACTCCCTAAAAAAGTATTAACTTTTAATCCTAACTCCCCTTTATTAAAAGAACTTAACGCCAATTTTGCGCAACTAGATGCAAACAGTGCTACACCTGAAGCAGTTGCAGATTGCCAGTCATTCGTTCACAAAATAGATTCTCAATGGCAGCCACGTAGTCTTTCTTACTTTATCGATAAACTAACCAAAGAGGGCAAGGAAGTCACAGCCACCCATCTCCATCAAATTGATCCAGCATTAGCTGATTGCTTTAACTATCAACAATGGCAACCTCTTTCTAGACGGCAAAGTGGCGATCACAACTTAGACAGCGCTATATACAGGCTTGCGGCTCAGAATAACATTAATGAAGCCATTAAAATGGTTGAGGACGCGCAGTTAGAAGAGAATGTAAATCGTGAATTTTTCTATCAACTATTAGGTTATAACCCCGAGTATTTCACTGAGTTACAACTCAGCAAATTACGTCAAGAAACATTCGACTACGATGCCTTGTATCGCATGGCAAATTCCAAAACGATTTCCCTTATGACCGAAGGTTTGGATATCGACAAGCTAGATTATACGGGTAAAAGTTGGCTCGACATTGCAATAGTGAATCGCGATCTTCCACTGCTCAATTATCTGGTTAATCAGCATATTAGCTATCCATATAGGGAAAGCGGACGAGATCCACTGTATCTGTTATTGGAGACTAACCATTACGAATTTAACCCTGAGCATCTATTGGAGTACTTATCCTTACTAATGGTACTTGAACCCAAGGTCTACCCTCATCATCAACGTTTAATGTCATTGATACGTTTGAAGTTCCCTGAGTCATACACTCAAATCATCAACCAATTCCCAACGTTAATCGCAAAAGAGGACACCCCACTGCCACCTGCTGTGTGCCTCAATTATTAAGGTTGTACAACAGATAAAAGTAAGAATGGAGACGCCCGCAATTCTTCTTACTTTTCGGGCTAACTAACAACACCAAAATAATGGAGTTAGCCTCCCCTGCGAAGTTGTCGAAATACGCAGATAGCTCTTAGTTGTTTAAGCTGGGCCGTGGCGACATCATGGATGATGGCACAGGCTCGGGGAGACAGGGATGTCCCATCGGAGCCGTTAGGCAATTTTTATTGGAGTATGAGACCACTAACCAATGCATGTAACTTCGCTAGGGACGTCGAGGGATTTCCAAAAGGGGAACAGGCGCTTTTCCCCTTTTGGTCGGCTCTTTATAAAAAATAGGGGGTGAAGCCCCACGACGTTGATTTTGCTTTAAAAACTCAAACGAAGTTTGAGTACCACCACCTACACTTGTGGTCTATGTAGATCGAAACGCAGATCTTCGGAGATCCCATAGTAAGCCGATGGGCCGCCTGCGCGCAGCACGGGTTCGGCGAGGGCGGTTTGATACACACCTTCACTATTGAGCAAATGCTTGGCGATATGCACCGCGACCACTTCACCTAAGACGAGCCAAGTATCAATCTTATCCCCATTGGCGGCAGTTAATTGAATACATTGAGACAGCTTACATTCAAAGTTGACCGGGCTTTCGGCCACCAGCTCAGCTTGGACGATAGTGCCCGCCTTGGGGGTGAGTCCGGCAAAGGCAAACTCATCCTCCCCGCGGGGTAACATGGCGGAAGTTTGATTCATTTTCTCGGCAAGGCTGCGGGTGGTGAGGTTCCAGACGAACTCGCCAGTGTCGACGATATTGGCGACACTGTCCTTCCAGCCCGTGCTGGCAAAGCCAATGATCGGTGGTTTGTAGTTGAAACAATTGAAAAAACTATAGGGCGCGAGATTGCGTTGCCCCTGGGCACTGCGCGAGGAGATCCAGCCTATGGGTCTGGGGGCGACAATCGCATTTAAGGGATCGTGCGATAGTCCATGTCCCTTGCTCGGCTCGTAAAAATAGCGTTCTGTAGTCATCTTCATCCCCTGTCGATTTGTGCCCAATAAAGCTTAGCATGCGCGAATGGGATCCATATTACCCCGTGAATGAGTCGAATAAAACTGGATATTAATCCAATAAAAAGAGGGACATGCGTCCCTCTTTTTGACTAGAACTATAGGCTAATTAAGCACGAGTGGCTTTTTTAGCGCGGCGAATAAACGCCATAGAAAGCAAGCTGAGCAAGCTCCAACCTAAGGCACCACCTGAGCTAGATTCAGGCTCCGGCTTATCGGGAGTCACAGGGGTGACTGGTGGAGGTTCAACACCATCAGACTCAACCGTCAGCATAAAGCTGGTGCTGGCGGCATCTGAACCGATTTCGTTATCACGTATCGTCACTGTGACTAAAGTGTCGCCGTGGAAGTTAGCTTCTGGGATCAGGGTAAAATCATTACCGTTGATCTCTGCACTAATGTGCTCGCCAGAAACTTCAACCGTATTAGGGACCTTGTTCGCATCCACATAGGATACGCTTAGTCCTTCAAGACGGGTGTTTTCAGCCACAACTTGGTTGGCGATTGGCACTAACTTGATATTGCCATTCACTGCCACTGTATGCACTAAGCTAGTGGGTGTTGCACCTTCAAGATCGTAGTTCAGCTCAAGATCCAGCGTCTTACCCGTGGCTTCAGGTTGTACAGCTACTTTAAAGCTGACTTCCATACGGCTCTGCTCAGGACCAACGTAGTCGTAACAGACCACGAGATCGTTTTGCAGTTTTTCGTCTAAGTCATCGAAACCTAAGACCTCGTATAGCGTGCCATTTTTTGGACCAACGGTTTTTGACCATGGAGAATCAAACCCTTCCACAAACACGGCCCCTTTCGCCACATTTTCACCTAAGTTGCTATAGGCATAAATGATTTCGAATTGGCCTGGGCGATCATCGATACCACTGCGTAAAATGGTTTCAAAGTCAAACTCTTCGCCCGTTTTAGTGTCGGTGACATTATCAAACTCGAGGAACAGAAGATCCCCAAGATCTGGACGCTCTGCAGCATACTGACTCGCGATGGTTAACCCCCAGGGTGAAGAAGGATCGCGACGATATTTGCTGGTGAAAGTACCACGCCAGAATGGTGCCAATGCTTCGTTCAAGAAACCAGGACCACGGTGCTGTGACATGTACCAGTAACCAGTGTTGAACTGCAACGCCCCCACGGTATGCATACGCATGTAGCCCGCGTTAGGTTGGTTGTAGACTTCAAACTTGGCGTCTTGTTTGTAGAATAACCAATTGATAGGCACATCGAATGCGTTGTTAAAGTCACCGACAAACCAGTCTGCGTTAGGTTGGATGCGGAACTCGCCCCACAGATCGATATAACCACCCTTAGAGTACTCATCGATGATCGGCGTGTGACACATCTTGTCAGTTAAGTTAGTGCTGACCTTGTACTCACGCTCAACGTTACGAGTCGACAACTGTAAACCGCTCAGGGTTAAGGTGTGTTCATCGGCAACGATCGCTGTGGCGACTTCATCGTTATTGGTTTTGATCGTTCCAGTCGCTAAACGCATACCTTCCGGCAGCTTCATTTCGAACTTATAGTTACGATCCTGTGTCTCTAAGTTAGGCGCAATGTTGAGCTTAACATCGATCACATCCATGCTACGGGCCTTATCTTGGCTCACAGACCAAGTTACCGCATCGTCGGCACGACGAATGTCCAGCGCGGTAAAGCCTAATGTGCCTTCGGCACCTGGCATATTGCCAAGGTCGAATCCACCGTAGTAAACATCGCCAGCTTTGGTTTCAGGAATGTTCCAGTTAAGGCCAATCTCATAGTTACCATTACCGTCGTGAGATGCAGGGCCTGACATGCTCAGGTAGCCCTTGTCATCGTTTTCCATCACTAGGGCATATCCCGTTTCGATGGCAACATCACCTTGACCAGATGCATAGGCCATAGCGGTTGCAATCCAGTAAGTGCCTGGGGTTGGGCTCTCAAAGCTACAGTAGTTATGCTCGGACTGGCTAGTTGAGATACACATCAACTCATCGATATATTCCGCTCTGATCTCAGAACTCGTTGGGCTATCTCCCTCTGGCACAAAGGTATTACTGCCGTTCTTATCCAGACCCACCATGATAAAGGGGTGAAGTTGGGTATAACGTGGGTTTAGGTTTTCGAGCGTCGATACCTGTTCGGCCTTTTGAACTTCAACCACGAGACGTTTAGTACCTTCTGGCACCACGAGCGGACGAATATCCCAACCCTTATCTATGTTCGCTTTGCTTAAGATAGCGCTCACAGCCGTTAACTTGCTGGAGGCAATTTCTGGCTTCACAGGGCCATAGAAACGTGGTGTCAGTTGGCTGTATGAATCCGTGTTAACCACCAAAGACTCGGTACCTTGATCGCGAGAGATTTCAAAGCGGTGCGAGATCGGTAATTGCTCGGCAACACTCGCCACAACCACAGGCATATGTACATCAGGAGAGCTGCTATTAACTTCTTTTAACAGTACTTGACCATTGAAGAAAGTGTTCTGATTGAGCACTGCACTCCATGGCGATGAACCATCTTCAGGCTCAACCTTATGCTCGATAAGATTTGGCGTTTTAGCAGTGATAATAATGCTTTGCGACTCACCCGCCTTAAGGCTGAAGGAAGCTGGCGATACAGAAACTTCAAAACCTTCTTCTTTACCTACACCTTCGACTGTCCAAGTGCCATCACGGGTCGCCTTAACGGTACGCATCCAGCTACAGGTTTTTTCACATTCCATTTCAACCATGGAAGGTAAGTTCAACCAGTTCACTACACCACCGTTGGTCGGATCGGCATTACGGTAGTTTTCGATGGTTTCATCCATCACTAACCCAGTATCCGCTGCGCGAGCTACGTTGATCGCACCCGCACCCGCCATAAAGTTGTAGTAAGGCTCGATGAGCTCATAACCGGTATTTAATACCACAGGGCCTGCGGTAAGCATGAGTGCAGACTGGATTTCAGCGGGCGTCCAATCGGGGTGCAACTGAGTCAGCAGGGTCATAGCCCCCGTGACATGCGGTGCCGCCATTGAGGTACCGCTCATAAAGGTCCAGTCAGACGCACTCGGATTATTGGTAAACGGCTGATCGTCCGCGTTGGCCGCGTAAATATCCACACCCGGCGCCGTTAAATCTGGCACTAAGGTGTTGTTGGTTTTACTTGGGCCTAAGGAGCTGAATGTCGCTAGGTTATTACCCGCTGACGCGTCGAAACTATAGTCGTTAGTAAAGTCAGTAATAGTCGCTCGCGCCGTACCTGGATTTTTAAGTACCCAGTTACGGATTTTAAGGCGATCGGTATACTTCACCTGGATCCCCGGGATCACGTACATATCCGCTTCGAGGTTATCCACTGAAGAGCTCATGTTTTGCAGGATCACACCACCCGCGCCACCCGCTGCCACGTTTTTCGCTTTTTCGATACGGGCAATATCGCCACGCTCACAGACGACTATCTGATCCGAAGTAAAGGTACCCGCAGGGAAAGGCACGTTACAGCTTGCCGCTTTGTAGCTGTCATTAGGGTTGGGATCGGCATATTTCTCCGCCAATACCACTTCACCCGTAATAGAACCTGAGAAGCTAGTCCCTTGAATCGCCGTTGTTGGTTTACCCGTACCTTCAAAGGCAGTAATGCTCTTAATACCTGCCTTGAGTTTACGGTCATGAGTCGAGGCTCCAACCGTAGTTACCCAAGGTGAAGAGTGGTCTGCAGTCCAAAAGGCTCCGCTATTACCCGCGGCCGCGGCCACTGAAATCCCCGCTTCGCGCGCAGACAGGAAAGCCAGCTCCATTGGGTCACCCCAAGGCATGTTTTCGGCGCCACCGATAGAGAAGTTAATCGCATCGACACCATCGGCAATCGCATCTTCAAATGCCGATAAAATGGCTGATTCAGGGCAGCCCGCATAAGGGTCGCCACTGCTGCCCGGCCAGCACACTTGGTAGGCAATAATGTGGGCACGCGGCGCGACACCACTGGTCTGAGGGAAGGTAAAAGGTACATCCACACCATCGCTGACCTTATCGCCAGTAAAACCTTGCAGTGGTGTATCTTTTAAGGTGTTACCCGCAACAGTACTCGCCGTATGAGAACCATGACCCGCGTAATCCTCAGCGTTAGCTGGGCGGATGCGTTTTTTCGCACCGCTAGAAGTTTGGAACTCAGGGGCAGCATACACATCGGTGATTTCAGGGTAAGAATGCAGGCCGACTAACTTGTTGTTACACAGTTCAGGGAAGGCGCCACAATCGCCGATCGCCTGACCTTTGTATGGGTTTAAGCGTGCATATTCTTCATCATCTGCAAAGGCGACATGGTCGGTGTTGATACCAGTATCGATAATACCGACCACCATGCCTTCACCTTTAACAGGTAACCCACCTTGAGTGGCGGTGCCTTGCCACATTTGATCGGCACCAATAAATTCAGGACCACGGTCGGTGCGCAATTCAAAAATACGGTTAGGCGAAATACGCTTCACACCCGCTTGATGCGACATACGAATCGCATCTTCCTGCGTCATTTCAACAACTAATGCGTTGCTGGCAATAGTGAATTGCTTGTTGATTTTAAGGTTAACGCCCGCTTGACGTACGCGCGAAACAAACTTGTCCTGCTTGCCTAACAAGAAACTCTTATAGGACTGAGCCGCAGCTGTATTTACGCTGACACGGCCCTTAGCGATGATAGAACGGTTAACCGGTGCCTTAGTGGCAGCAAAACCAGGAATATCACCCTCGTAGGTCGCAAGGGGTTCAGCATCTAATTGAACGATATAGGTTTGCACGCCCTGAGAACTGGCTTCGGGCTGAAAAATCTCTTCAGGAGTACGGGCTTTTTTAACGCGGTTTAGCTGTCCTGGCGTGCCGACATAAATGTCACCACTCAGCTCGGCCTTACGTTCATTGGTCACTTTTAAGACATCTTCAGCGGTGAAAGTCGGAGTATAAAAACTGCTCCCCGCGACCTTCTCCATCCCAGGTGCCGCCAATGCAAACGTACAAGCACCGCTAACATAGAGCGCTGTCAGGCTCGCGATAGCGCTACGTTTGAACTGCAGATTGTTCATAGCATTTCCTTTAGAATTATATAGTTATTTTTTTGCGCACAGAGGTGCACTACTAGATATAACAAAAATCCGCAAAAAAATGCGTACCATTATGTAACCTTGATAAAACACAAATTAAACAATTTGAAACATTTAATCCTGAGGGATGAATATGGTGGCGTCGCTGTTGAGTTTAGAAAAATCATAAAAATACACAGTCAATTCAACTTGTTCGGACTATTCTGCTAGAGTATTGCAGGTTAGAAATGGATAAGACTGGTCAGTGTAGGCAAAGGAGTGGAATATGAATCCGATAAACGCAATCTGGAAACGTTGGCTCTTAGCCATAGTATTAGCGGCCTCGGGTTGTGCTAGCGTTGCCCAGGTGGATTTCGACAGTCTTTATGGTAAAAGCTCGCCGCAGACGCGGGCCGACAATCGGCCAATCCAGAGTGAACTCACTTCACAAACAAAGGCTTATCACTCGACTGTTGAACCTATCATCAACAGTCGCTGCGTGGTTTGCCATGCCTGTTACGATGCGCCCTGCCAGCTTAAAATGACTTCCAGTGAGGGCATTGAACGGGGCGCGAACAATGAAAAAGTCTATCAGGGCACCCGTTTGATGGCGGCAACGCCGAATCGGTTATTTGTCGATGCCCACACACCTGAAGCATGGCGCGAACGCGGGTTTTATCCCGTGCTCAATGAGCGCGCCCAGACCCCGCTGGCCAATACCCAGGCCTCAGTGCTGGCGCGGATGTTAACGCTAAAACAGGCCCATCCCCTGCCGGACACTAAACACCTCGATAAAAGCTTCGACTTTAGCCTCGATCGGGTTCAGCAATGCGCCAGCATTGAGGAAATGGACAAATACGAACAATACCAACCGCTTGCGGGTATGCCCTACGGCTTACCTGCGCTCAATCAGCAGGAACATAAGGTATTGATGCAATGGCTCGAACAGGGCGCAGTGTTGTCGACGCCACCCGCGCTTAGCGCCGAGTTCAATCAAGAAATCGCTCGTTGGGAGCAGTTCTTAAATGCCGACAGCCTCAAGGCGCAACTGAGCGCCCGTTATATTTACGAGCACTTATTTGCCTTCCACCTGTATTTTGAGTCATTAACCGCGGCCGATGCTCCTGCGGCTTACTTCGAGTTAGTGCGCTCACGCACACCGCCGGGCAAACCGATTGATCTGATTGCCAGCCGCCGTCCCTTCGACGATCCGCAAGTGTCGCGGGTGTATTACCGCTTTCAGCCCTATCACGCCACGATCGTCGATAAGACCCATATTCCCTACGCCTTGAATAACACTGTGCTGCAAAACTGGCAGCAGTGGTTTATCGACGCCCAATACCAAGTCAGCTCGCTGCCCAGCTATGCGCCGAGCGTATCGGCCAACCCTTTCGAGGCCTTTATTCAACTGCCCGCAGGCTCGCGCTATCGCTTTATGCTTACCCGCGCCCAAGACACTATTATGGGCTTTATCAAGGGGCCGGTTTGCCGTGGTCAGGTCGCCCTCAATGTGATCAACGATAGATTTTGGGTTTACTTTGTCACCCCAGAATATATGGACGATAGCGACTTTACCGACTTCTACCACGGCCAAATCGAGAACCTACGCATGCCTGCTGAGGAAGAAAGCACCGCCCTTGCCGTGACCTGGGTGAAATATGCCGCCAAACAGGGCGAGTATATGCGGGCACGAAATCAGTTTTTAAATCATAAGTTTAAAAATGGTCGCCACCTCACTATCGACGGCCTATGGGATGGCGACGGCAACAATGATAATGCCAGCCTGACGGTATTTAGGCATTTCGATAATGCCACTGTGGTGAAAGGGTTAGTGGGAGAATCCCCTAAGACGGCTTGGGTGATCGACTATGCCCTGCTAGAGCGTATTCACTACCTTTTGGTCGCGGGTTTCGATGTGTATGGCAACTATGGCCACCAGCTACTCACCCGCCTGTATATGGATTTTTTACGGATGGAGGGCGAGTCTAACTTCTTGACCTTATTACCCCAAGAGGAGCGCCGTAAGCAGTTTAAGGATTGGTATCAGGATGCGGGCACCCAGTTGACCGCCTTTATCGCGGGGGATATTAATACCTTCAATCAGCCCACGGGCGTGCTCTACTACACGGACGATCTAAAAGCCGAACTCTACCAAAAGTTGGCCGCTAAGGTCGGCGAGGTTCAGCCCCAACGCTATCAAATCGCACTCAGTCAGTTGCAACCTAACAGCAAGGCATTGTTGCAGGCGCTAGGCAGAGTCAAAGGCACGCAAGCGACCCTTTTGCCCGAGCTGACGATGATCATGATTGAGCCTGAAAAAACGGGCAAAGCGGAAATCTTTACCTTAGTACGTAACAGTGCCCATCGAAATATTTCGAGCCTATTCAGTGAGGAAAGCAACCGCGATCCCGCCAAGGATGATGTCACGCTAGTGCGCGGGCTATTGGGTAGTTATCCCGAAGCCTTCTGGCATATTAAGGAGCAAGACTTAGCCAAAGTTGTGGCTAAAGTCGAAGGCATGCAAACCGAAAAAGACTACGAGGCGTTATTGGATTTGGCGGCAGTGCGCCGCACCGATCCGCGTTTCTGGGCCTTTAGTGACAAACTTAACCAAGCCTTTTTCGACAGTCACCCGATTGAGAGCGGTTGGCTGGACTACAATCGGCTGCAAAATCGCTAACAAAAAAGGGAACCCTAGGGTTCCCTTTTTATCGACTTACGCTTACCAGATCTTCACGCGATCCTCTGGGGCTAAGTACAGCTTATCGCCGGGCTTCACATCAAAGGCTGTGTACCAAGCGTCTAAGTTACGCACGGTCAGCGCACGGTACATGCCAGGGGCATGGCCATCGGTCGCCACGCGGGCACGCAAGGCTTCGTCACGCATCTTAGTCGCCCACGTTTGCGCGAAGCCGATAAAGAAGCGTTGATCGCCACTAAAGCCATCGATAACTGGCGCAGGTTTGCCGTTAAGCGAAGCATGGTAGGCATCGAGTGCGGCCGCTAAGCCCGCCACGTCGGCAATGTTTTCACCTAAGGTCAACTTGCCGTTGACATGCAGATCCGGGAATGGTGCATAGCTATCAAACTGCTTCGCCAATGCCTCACCCTGCTTAGCAAACTGAGCAAAGTCCGCTGGCGTCCACCAGTTACGCATAGCGCCAGTCGAGTCGAACGCCGCGCCATTGTTATCGAAGCTATGGCTGATCTCATGACCAATCACTGCGCCAATCGCGCCATAGTTATAGGCCGCATCGGCCTTAGCATCGAAGAATGGTGGCTGCAAAATCCCCGCTGGGAAGTTAAGCGCGTTTTGCACTGGCAGGTTAACCGCGTTAACCACTTGCGGCGTCATCCACCACTCGCCCTTGTCCATTGGTTTGCCGATTTTGGCGAGTTGATGGGCGTATTCCACCTTTTCACCATTGATAACATTGGCATAGGCATTGGTTGGCGATACCGCATAGGCATCGTAATTGCGCCATTTATCGGGATAACCCACGCCAACGGCGATGGTCGCAACCTTAGCTAGGGCCTCCTGCTTGGTTGAAGGGTCCATCCACTCGAGTTTTTCGACACGCTTACCAAAGGCACTGACGATGTTATCCACCATAGTGCTGACTTCGGCCTTGGCCGAGGCAGGGAAATAATGCTCGGCATAGGCGCGGCCCACGGCATCACCTAGGTATTCATCCAAGGCACTCAAGGCGCGTTTATCGCGGCTGCGCTGTTCAGGGGTGCCCGATAGCTTAGTGCCGTTAAAGGCAAAAGAGGCGTTATCGATAGCCGATGGCAATACATCGGCGTGGCTGTTGATATGGTGGAACACCAACCAGTCTTTCCACGCATCCAGCGGCTCAGAGGCCACCAGCGCCGACAGCCCAGTAATAGCACTGGCGTGATAGGCGGCAAATCTGTCTTGCTTGCCAAGCTGGGCGGCATCTAAAAAGGCTGTCCAGTCGATGCCTGGGGCTTTAGCGTCAAAGTCGGCGCGGCTCCACACACCCGATGCCTTAGTGAAATCTTCACTGTCTTCACGGCTGGCGTGGGCGCTAGCAATCTGGTGTTCGAGGGCAAAAATGCGATCGGCACGGGCCGCTGCATCGCTGATACCCGCATCGGTCAGCAGGGTCTCGATATAGGCACGGTAAGCGGTGCGGATCTCGACCATTTTAGGGTCGTCCGACAGATAATATTCGCGCTCGGGTAAACCTAAACCGCCTTGCAGTAGGTAAGGCAGCACTTCACCCGGCGTCGCCAGACCTTGAGTCACGAAAATACCGAAGAGGTTTTCGGTGAAAAAGTCGGTGGCATTGAGAGGGTCCACATCGGCACGCAGGTTAGCACCGAGCGCCGCAGATAGGGCGTGTTTATCCGCAATGGCTTGATAGCGGGCTAAATCGACTTCCATTGGCTTCATGCCCGCCGCATCGATTGCCGCAGTATTAGTGTACGCCTTGTAGAAATCGGCAATGCGCGCATCATCGCTGCCAGCAGCATGTTCGGCCTTGACCAAGTCGGCGATCAGGCTGGTTTTATGCTTTTCCGTCTCTTGGAAAGCCACTAGAAATGCACCCGTGCTTGAACGATCGGCGGGGATCTCTGTGGTTTTCATCCACTCGCCATTGGCGTAAGTATAAAAATCATCGCCGGGTTTAACCTTAGGCGACATGGCCGCGAGGTTAATGCCGATTGGCATGGCGGCTTGGCTGGCAGCAGGCGCTGCGCTGGTTTGTACTTTTGCTGCATTGTCGCTAGCGACAGCGGCGGTTTCCTTGGTGTTATCACCACAGGCAGTTAACCCTGTCAGTACTGTCGTCGACAGTAATATGGCGGGGATCAGGCGGTCCGACATGAGAGACTCCTTCCGTTGTTATTCTTGTATTTTTGGTATTTTGGCTATTCGAATGCTTTCCAGCATGGCGAGGCAGTGTAACTGGCGATATGGTGGGATGTAAAAGAAACTCACGCTTTATGATAGAAAGTTAATGCAAAGTCTTTAATACACTCTACCTCTCTACAAACAGATGCTGCTAGCAAAAACCCAAACAGCCGATGGCTATCGGCTGTTTGCATAACACACTAGGTTAGAGTTTGACTTGAGTGTACTGAGTCCAGGCCAGCAGTTGTCCCATTTGTGGGACTATCCACACCGCCGTGCCCTTATTTTGATAAACCCGATAGTAAAACAGATCTTCATCGCGAATATCGTGCTTACGGATCGCGCGGTAAAACTGCATGGCAGAGCCACTCACCTCATCGGGTTTGGTGAGCTCTTTTTGCGACACTTTGACATGGAATACATCCACATTCAGATCATCAATTTGCGTTTGATACTGCTCAAACTCCCCACGGATAGTGTACTTAATCGGCGTGGTTAAACAGTCCTGATCGGTAATGCAGGAGGTGGAGTAAAACTTGCCCCGATTCTCCCCTTCGTACACCAGCGACATGCTGAGATCCGTACGCACCAGCAGCTCGCCCGCCACTGGGAAATATATATCCGCGTGGTAGTTATGCTCCAGCAGCTCCCCCGCCCCCTTGTCATCAATCGGCAGCACGATGCGGTTGTAGCGAATACGCTCCTCCATCGTCTTACTCAGCGGGATAAACTCGGCCATGTTAAGGCCCACCGGCGTTGCATCAATCGAGGTGATATTGATGATGCCCTTGCCGTTACAATCCTTGGCATCGAGCGAGGGGCAAATAGCCATCGAATAGTTTTTACCATCCGTTGCGGCGAAGGCGCTGAAATAAGGCAAGCCGCTGATATGGTTACCTTCTGGCGCTAGATGCTTTTGCCACCACGAGGGATGTAAATGTTCTTCGTCGTCGATATACAGCACCTGTGCCGTGCCCAAGGTACCGCCAATATTGAGGCTGATATATTTATCGGCGTTCCATTTTGCGACCTGTTTGACCACGGCATGGTGATCGCTCCAGTACCACACAGAGATAAGGATTAACCCCAGCATGACGATGCCTGCCAGTTTCGTCCACGCCGAGACACCGACAATGGCATCGCGGATCGCATCGGCATCGTTAATTGCCAACATCTTCACATGGGACTGTTCGGACACATGCAACTGATAACCGCGGCGCGCCACCGTTTTGAGCTGCACTTCGGTATAAGGCTCTAACTTTTTACGTAAGGTACTGATGCACTGGGTTAATGAGGTAGGCGCGACCACACGTTCTGGCCAGCCGACTTGCAGCAATTCTTCCTTGGTAAAAATCGCGTTCGGGGCAGATAACAGCAATACAAGTACGGCGGTTTCTGAAAAAGTCAGGCCGATCTGGGTTCCATGAACAAGGTCAACAAGCTCTTTGGCCTGTTCATCTAACATTAGGTATGAAGTGATTTTATGCATGTTAAGCGCCCAAACTAAGCCAACACAATAGACTATGATTGCGCTAACAACGGGCAAACACAGTGAAACTCAGTCTCACCCGAGAGCAACCGTGATTCCTAGCTACTAAATCAAGAGGGTTTATTTTACTTCTTAACAACATAAAATACTGTGACCCTATACTCAGTTTACCCATTGTTTATAAAGCATAAATTTAAACTAATGCAGAAAAAACTAAACCTCTTGCCTCGCAAAAATCCAGCAGGCTAGTAATCCTAACAGCCCTATCCAAGCCGCCAGCATGGCGTACATCAGCACAGGCCCCATTCCCGTTTGGGCAATCAGGGCGAGACTACTCTTAGCCGACAGGGTATCGGCGGGATTGGCCAGCAGGTTCAAGGCACGGAAAAGATCGGTAGGATTAATTAAAATCAATAGGTTAAATAGCTGGCGATTGAACACTTCCGCCAGACTCACCAGCGCCGTGAGTAGCACTAAGTCATAAACCAAGACCAACACAAACCACAGCAGCAGTAATATGCCCAGGGCTTTGGCCTTTTCGCGAACACACAGACTCACGCAATAACCCAAAAGCACAAACACCAGCGACAGCAAAATACCGCTGCTAATCAAGTGGATAAACCCTATGACTAAGGCGTATCTAGAGTGTCCGCCAACAAAGGCCAGTAGCAACAATGCCGTCGCGCCAAACCCCATCACACAGGCTGCAATCATCACATAGGCATGGCCGAGCAACTTGCCACACACCAACTGCCAACGGGCCAAGGGATAGGTGAGTAGCAGCAATAACGTGCCCGACTCACGCTCGCCGACAAAACTGTCGTAGCTGAGTAAAATCGCCCCCAAGGGCAAGATAAACACCGCGAGCGTGACTAAGCCAGAGAAGATTTGTACGCTATCGAGCAGCACCACTGTACCCGACACGGCGCTGCCCATAAAACTCACGCACAGGGACAAAATCAACAAGATACCCGCCATCAAGCCCAGCCAACGGTTGCGTAAATTGTCCTTAAATTCTTTAACTGCAACGGCTTGAATCAGTGTTAGCGCCCGTGGGGGACAATATTGGGCACAGCCTTGCTCGATACTTATCTGACTCATGCCACTAACTCCCTTTGATCTTGCTCGTCTTCAACCGCCGAGCACGCGGTTGACGAAGTAGAGCGATTCAGCCCTGCCATAAAGTGATGGAAAAGATCCTGCAAGCTCGGTGGAGCAATGGAAAACTCATGAATTTTAAGGAGATGCAATTGCTCGATAACCTTGGGCTTAAGCGCATCGGGCACACTAAAGCACACGCTGTTTGCGCTTGAGTGATTCCGCATTGAGGCGAACAGTGGCAGAGCCATTAGCTGCTGATATTGCAGCGGCGAAACGCGGTGCAACTCTAGCTGACTTGGCAGCGCGCTGATTGCCCTAAGCTGCGATAAATCGCCCGAGGCGAGCAGCCGACCTTGGCCTAAGATCAGCGCACTATCCATTTGATCTTGCACTAATCCTAACTCGTGAGTACTGATGATGATGGCGCAGCCCTGCGCCTTCAGTTGCGCCATTTTCTGATATAAAAATGCCGATGCGAGGGGATCTAAGCCCACAGTCGGTTCATCCAGCAATAGCACCTTAGGATCGGCTAATACCGCCTGAGCTAATCCCAAGCGTTGGCGCATCCCCTTGGAAAAGGTGCTTAGGCGTTTATCCTTGGCTGCCATTAGGCCGAATTCTTCCAGCAAAATGGATACTCGCTTGGGGGCGACCCCCTTAAGTTTGGCAAAATAGCTTAAGATCTCCTGCGCCGTCATATTGTCATAAAAGCTCACATTTTCAGGCAAATAGCCTAATGACAGATTAGCGTTAGGTCGCTTAGTATGCAGAGGTTGTCCCTGCACAAATAGCTCGCCATGGCTTGGGGAGACAAGCCCCAAGATCATTTTAATCAGGGTCGATTTACCCGCACCATTGTGGCCGAGTAGCGCTAAAGTTTGGCCGGCGTGCAGTTCAAAATGAAGATCAGTGAGCGCCTCAAATGTCGCATAACGCTTGTAAAGCCCAATGGCCTTAATCGCCACTTGTCCTTGGGATGAAGCCTCGTTTTTCATCAAGGTAAGCGCCTGTTTATGCTGTGCATCATTGCTGAAATGGCTCATTGCCCATCTCCTCGGTTTTCCATCCCATTAAGGGAAAGCTGTCACTCACGCCGCTCGCACTCGTTGGCTGAAACTGCCGCTCCACCCAACGCAGCAGCAAGACCACTGGGCTTTCCATCAAGAGCTTGGCCTCGGGATAGAGCCAAAAGAGTTTGTCTAAGCTGTCGTTGGGCCGATGGACTATATCCCCGACACCATCGCCATTAGTGTCCCAGCCCTGATATTCGGACCAGTAATTGCCCTGCCCCTGATAACTCCACTCGAGTTGCGCCTCGCCAACGTATTTGACTTGGGTTTGGTTGGCGACAATCCGGTTATGCCAAAGGCGATTTGCTTCGCCGCCCATGGCCATGCTGATCCCGGTATCGCTATGGCTAAACTCGTTCGCCTCGATGCGATTATTCTGCGCGGCGTAGATAAAAATGCCCTTGCCCTCGTTACCCAGCTCCACAGAGCCTTGGGGATTAACCACCTCAGTCGCGATGTTCGCCTGAATATGGGCATCGTCAGTGATATTGAGCAGAATGCCAAAGTCCCGCGCTTGGCTGACCTTATTGTGGTGTAGATAGATGTGCTGCGAGTTCATCAAGGCATAACCGCCATCGACGCTAATGGCTTGATTATTTGAGGCTTCATCGCCTCGGGTGTACATGTAATGGATGCCGTATTGCAACTTAGCGAATTGATTATGGTGGATTTGGCTGTCCGTCACCGACTCGAGATACACGCCATCGCGGACAAAAATAAAATGATTATCTTGCACCTGCGGCGCGCTCACATGCTTGAGGAAGACGCCGTCCCCCCTATCTAACACATAAATGGCACCATTACCGCTGATGCTGTTTTCCATAATGCGGGGCGCACTCAGCTGCTCGCCATAGATACCAAAGCCATCACCCACCAGCCGATTGCCCTTAATGAGCACTTCGTCAGCACCCACTTGCAGCAAGATCCCCGCATTCTGGTAATAAAGATCCTGCCCCCAGTGACGGATATTCAGCCCTTCGACGATGACCTTGGGCGCAGCAATGATTAAGGCGCTACCTTGGCGCAGGGCATCAAGAGTCGCCCCCGCTTCGCCCTTAAGATGAATCGTGCGGCTGACATTAAAATTGCCTTCGTAAACGGCGGTGGCGAGCACAACAGTGTCGCCATCCTGCGCCCGCGCGAGGGCTTGGGTTAAAGCCGCAGTATCTGTGACCCTAAACTCCTGCGCTAACCCAACAAGGGATAAGCTACAGAGCCAACCGAGGAGCAAACCGCGCCACATAGCAATCGCCTACTTATCGCCGGCCAGTAATTCGAGGGTGATCTCATCGAATCGAAGCACGCGGCCACCGTATTCTTGAGCAAAGGCCTCGGCGGCGGCTTTAGTGCTAAAAGGCGCTACAGCAGGCCCCATCACGGCTTTTTTACTGGTACCGTAGACATAAAACGCGCTGGCGGCATCGATAAAGGCGCCATCGTCTGGCTGTTCCCAGTCGGTCGATGCGGCGTCATGCACCATCATGTAATCAATTTGTCTTTTGTTTTCAGGCTGTAGGGCAAAGTTAAACATATCGCGACTGGAGCAAAACTTAGGCACCATCTTCTCGGCCTTCAAATGCACTTGCCCCTTAGGCCCGGGGTATTTAGTGATCACCATGCCGCAGAGATGGCAACGGTCATGCTCGTGGATCATCTCGGCTTTATGTTGATGATCAGTGGCTTCACTCTTATTGCAGCCCAATAACAAAGGAGCGAGTAGTAGCAAACTTAAGTACTTTTTCATCCTGTTATTCCTTGAAAAATATCAACGCCTCGCCAAGGCACCTTGCAGGGACAGACCTCTTGCGACGAGGGTTGATACAAAAATGGTTCTTAGCTCAAGCCTTTGGCCTTAGCTCTGGGTTAAATCGCGTAGTTTTGCCCCGCCAACAGGATGAAGAGTCGCAGGCACATCATGCCCACTACCGCGCACATGCCCGACATATAAAACGCTTTGGCCGAATGGCTAAAATGCTTACCTGTGGCGAAGTTAAGGAGCAGCGGCGCACCAAAGCCGATACCGACCACGCCAATCCAGAATACGCTTGCCCAGATCCCTTCTTGGAAGGCGGCAAAGGCAAACTGGCCTCCGGCATTGCCAGTTAACAGCGCGGTGGCGATCATAAAAATAAACAGGGCTTCGGCGAACATAATCGGCCACTCGGCGCCGTGTAGGATCTTCATCTCGCCGCTGTGCAAAGGTTCTTTAAACAACCACACCGCCAGCATTTTGGCCGAGGCGCCGCCCGCAGAAAGCCCCGAGGCAATAAACAGCGCAGGCAATACCGAGGTGTTGATCAGCGGGAAGCGGATCAAGGCGGAGATTAAGAAGCCGGTGTAAGCACAGACGGATAACGCCAGTAATAACACCAGTGCTTCCATCGGGCGTCTAAAGCCCTTCAGCTTAGTGATGATGGGGCCGAGGAACTGCAATTGGGGAATGGCCATCAGCTCTTTTTCGAGGGCGAATAGCGCGACCACAGCCACTAACGGGATATACACCGACAGGGCAATCACACCAATCGACATCACAGAATTTAAGTTGTAGAACACCAAAATTCGCCAGAAGAATAAGGGGTTAGTCAGGTCGAGCACCAGACACAACATCCCTAAACTGATAGTGACAAACGACAGCAGGGTCGCCGCTTTTAAAAAGGCGGTATTTTCAACCTGACCTAAGTAAAACCGCAGCGCCAGCGCAATGGTTAGCGCCCCGCCCGAGATGCCCGCGAAGAACAAATACACCGCAATCGGCCAAGGCCAAGCGACGCCTTGGGAGAGGCCTAAGGTAAATTCCATACTGGTATCCATATTTACACTCCCAGTTTGACGATTGGTATGTAACGTAAGCTCGGCTCGGTGCCAAACTGCGGCTTAATGCGCACTGAGTCTTTTACCGCTAAGAGTTTGCTTACGTAGGATTGAGGATCGTTGGCATCACCGAAGATCAGCGCATCGTATTTACAGCTCTGCACACAGGCGGGTAATTCGCCCTTGGCTAACTTGCTGTTCAAACAGAAATCGCAGTTATCGGCCACATCCGTATCGCTGTTGATGTAACGGGCGTTGTAAGGACAAGCCCCAATGCAGTATTTACAGCCGGCGCATTTGCTCGCGTCCATAGTCACAATGCCCGTTTTCGCATCGCGGTGCGCCGCGCCCGTAGGACAAACGGTCACACAGGGGGCGTTCTTGCACTGCTGGCAGGAAACCCGCACAAACTTACGTTCACAGTCACAACTCATCTTGCCGCAGTGCGGACAAGGCTGACCTTCGACACGGCCACTCTGCTGCTCGAGCAACACCCGTGACTTGCCTTCAGGTAAATGGTTGGCTTGATTACAGGCGGTTTTACAGTCGCCACAGCCGACACACTTGTTTTGGTCAAAGACCATGACGTAATGGGGCTTATGGGCGCCGTCGGACTCTTCTTTGACCGAACACCCGGCTAAAGGCGTTAACATCAAAGAGCACATGCCAGCGCTTTTAAGGAACCTCCGTCTCTCTATATTTTCACTCACAACATCCTCCATCTATCGGTTTTATACCGACGTTTTTATTTATATCGTTATCGTTCCAACATGCCTGAAAGTGGCTAGCGACTTGATTAATATCCACTTTCATTCAATTTGCTTTGGGCCTTGCCGATGGCGTTTAACAGGGCCTCACGATTAATCTCTGCCCTTGGCTGCGCCAGTAATGCTTGCCAATGGTCTATCGACTCTTGGTAGCGCCCATGGAGATAGGCATCGTTGGCCTGTAGCATCCGCGTCTGTGGCTCGAAGGGCGCGAGCGCCAAGATCTGTGCAATCAGTGCTTGGGTCTCTGCGGTCATTTGGCGGCCATCGCGGTAATAGAGGGCATTGGCCTTAGCGCCGAGCACCTCTGCATCCTCCCCCACCAACGCAAGCTGTTTGTCTAGGGTCTGCACCGCATCGGCATATAAGCCACCGGCGCTATAAGCCTCGGCAAGCGCCTGTAATGCCAACGGGTTTTGCGGTTGTTCATCCACGAGGCGCAGGGCTTTGGTGATGTCGGCAGCCACTAAATAGTCAATGTTTTCATTGAGCTTGCCTGTGTTCCAATCCTGATAACGCCCCGTTTGGCTATAGATGGCGAGCGTAAGTAGCAACAGCAGCGCACTGCACAGCACAGGCACACCATGGGAGACTTGAGACTCTCCCACCAGCGTTTGCCGCTGGTTTAAACGCGCGTGCTGCCAGAAAATCCAAGCCACAAACCCGCTTAACAGAAGTGCTATGCTGAATCCTAAACTTGCCATGCCTTACCTCGACGCTCGCCTATCCAAGTTCATCACTCACTGAACCTAAGCCAATGCTTAGCCCTTAGTGGGCAGGCATCATGCCCATCATGCGGGCTTCTTTTTTCTCGCTGGGCTTTTCGATATTTTTCAGTTCGATTTCAAAAATTAAGGTGGATTGCGGTGGGATTTCACCGACAAACTCATTGCCATAGGCCAGCTCTGCCGGGATAACAAAACGGTATTTAGAGCCCATAGGCATGAGTTTTAAGCCCTCTTCCCAACCTGGGATGACTGTCATCAGGGCGAAACGTGTGGGTTCCTCACGGCCGACGGTATTTTCAAACTCGGTGCCATCGATAAGCTTGCCAACGTACTCGACGGTGACCACATCTTCAGGGTTGGGTTTATTGCCAGAGCCTTGGGTTAACACTTCGTATTGCAGGCCTGACTCTGTAACGGTTACGCCTGATTTCTTCTTATTTTCAGCAAGATATGCTTCACCTGCCTTAGTGTTTTCCGCAGCGAGCTTCTCGGCGTTAGCCTTTCTCACTTGGTTTAACTGTTCGGCGCGTTGGTTAAGATAGGTCAGCACTTCTTCATCGGTTAATTGCTGCTGTTTTTTCAGCGCATCCACAAAGCCCTTCACCACTAAGTCCACATTCACTTCGGCGCCCAGTTCGACTTGGTTATAAATCTGGCCAGAAATGTAATTACCCACAGAGGCGCCGATGCTGTAAGACGCTTTATCCGCATCGGTTTTAAGCGTTGGGGCAGCAAAGCTCGCCATAGAGACAAACAATGCAGCGCAGGTCGCCACTGTGAGGTTTTTTGGGATAAAAGAAGTTGGCATAGATATTTTCATTTTATGTTCTCTACAATTTAGCCCTTGGGCTTTAGTGCTTTAGCCGAAAACGTATGGGTAACCCCATAACCGATTAAAATATTTATTTGATTACTATGGTTTTTCTGTTGTTCTGCCTGACATGCGCCAGCCGAAGATGCCATCGGCCATGTGGCGCACACCTGTGTAACCTAGCTTCATGGTTTCCCGTGCGGCCATGTTGCTGGCGGTACAAAGACGGTTAGCGCAATAGAACACCATCACAGCGTCTTTATTCTTTGGCAGTAGATCTCGCCAATTCTGCACATTGAAAAACACCGCTCCGGGGATAAAACCATCCGCCCAGATTTCCAGCGTGTTTACATCGAAAAAATACACCCCTGGCTTGCCGACTAAGGTTTCGGCTTCCCGCATGGAAATCGGATTCAACTGAATTTCGTTATAGGGCGCCTCGGAGATCTCAGAGCCACCACCAGCCACGACGGGTAAACTCATGCCACCTAGGCCCAGCGCCAGTAAGCCGCCTAATAGGCTGTGTCGAATCGCTTTATTCATCATTTGGCCTCGTATAGCCCCCGACACTCGCGTGTCGGGGACAAGTTAGACTCGAGTCGAACTACATTTTCTGTGCGCTCAGGCCGTTGCCATCGATAATGGCTTGGGCTTGAGTAACATAGGTCAAGGCAGCGTCGAGACGTTTCAGTGAATAACGTGGACCATGGACACCCCATGAGCCGTCAGCCTTGATTAGGCGAACAACGTCCTGGGCTTTGTCGGTCAACATCAACACTTGAGTCTTGTCTTCTACCGACAGCTTGGTGACTTCTAACAGCTTGTCGATACGGGCAAGGGCTTGTTCTACTTGAGCAAAAGTATCCTTAACGGGTTTTTGCCACTTTTGAACTTCGCCGTAGATTTCCAGCTGATCTTCGAAGTGCAGGCCGACTTCTAGCTCAGATTGGAACTGGCTATGACAACCTTTGTTATCCACCACATCATGGTCTGAGGCAGATGTACGGGCACAGGTCCACATCAGGTCGAGGTAGTTGTAGCCGTTCTCGTCTTTCGCCACAGTCCAGCCCTTAGTGGTCGCATCGCGAGACTTGCCTTCAGGTGGGTTGAGGGTCTTACGCAGTGGGTCGACATCAATCTTCCACATGTGTGACTTACGCACGTTGTCGAAGCCCGCCATATCTGGGAATTGGATCGCCGTGAAGTTTTCACAACTTCCCATGTTTGGCATATGACAGCTTTGACAGGTTTGGTTGCTGTGGGTGTTAGTGTTCTTGGCGATCTCGGCTTGGGCCGTGTGACAGTCAGTACACTCTTTGATGATTTTTGGCTTAGTCATACCCGTAGTCCAATCACCGTCGGTGACTTCGTGCGGATCGTGACAGGTTGAACAACGCATGCCTTTGTCATAGTGCGCTGAGGCAAACATTTGCGAACCTTCAGTACCACAGGATGGGCAAGAAGACTTCATCTTCACGTTGAAGGCATATTCCAGCTTCTCTTTACCCTGTGGCGTGTCGGCTAACTCTTCAACAAAGTTAAAGCGTTGGTGACAACGTTCACAGTTAGATGGCATGCCACCACCAATACCACCGTCTAAGTGACCACCTGCGCCGTGACACTCTTCACAGGTAATCCCTTTAGAAATCGTGTGTTTTTGCAGCTCTTTTGGGTTACCTAAAGCCGCGAAAAATTCATCTTTAGTTTGGAAGTCAAACTTAAAGCTGTGGCACATTTCGCAATAGGAGCTAGCCGGTTGGAACAGGAATTCCTTCTCGTACTTAGCGCCGTATGAACTCATGCCCCATTGGTGTGAACCGCTGGTACCGAAGTCTTCCATTTTGACGGGGAAGCTTGGGATAGCTTTGTTGATTTTGGCTGCCATTTCAGGGGTTAACCACTCAGCCCAACCACGGGAGAACTGGTTACCACCAGCGACCATAGTCCCAGTGCCATCCTTCAACAGACCGTCTTTCACGTGATAAGTACCACGCACTAGGTAGGCGTCGATAAAACCATACTTAGTCCGTGGTGTACCCACAGTGGCGTAGATGGCATCGGCGGTAATACCCGATGGCAGAATCGAGGTATCCTTAGTGCCATACATGGTTTTCTTCAGGTCGTTATCGACCTCAGGATGCTCGCCAGGGAAGCGAATCGTCTTAGAGTGGCGTGAACGTCTCCACTTCTCGTATTGCGGACCGTGACACTCACCGCATTTTTCTGGGCCGACAAACTTGTTCGGGAAATCTAAAATCGATTTGGCTCCTAAACGGTATTGCAGTGCCTTAGGACGCTGGCCATCGTTATAGGAGCTGTAACGCACTGCGGTGCCATCAGTGGGGTTCACTTCTTTACTGTGTTTGCTGTAAGCAACACTGTCACCACCGTGCAAATATTCTTCACCACGGTCACTGACTTTATAAGTGCCCTTTAATCGACCTTCAGCGTCGTATTTAAAAACTGGGTGATTTTCAAATAGAAAATCAAACAATTCTTGCTCTTGAACAATATAATCCTGCAGTGTTTTCACACCGCGGGATTTCTCCATTAAATTTTCATTTAAATTGGGGTTAGCCAGAATATCTTGAGTATAGTGGGATTGCTGTTTATTACCCACTCCAGGTACCACTTTCCCCTCCGACTTAGCATCGGCAGCGACTGTGGTAGCGCTTACGGCAGAACCTAAACAAAATAGCACGCTTAATGCTACTTTGGATTTCCATCGCTTCATCATTCACTCCTAATTTATCATTAGTTTTATATTTTCCACTGAACCTAACTGTTCACTGAACGACATAAACAATTGACCAGTGGCGGCATGATGAAGCAGCTAAACGCCTAAAAACCTGAGCTAGAGCACATTAAATTTAGCTTCAGAAATCAATAGAAATAAAAAGAAACAAATAAAACAAAACCAATGACTTAATTAAAATGCAGGAAAAATATTTTAGATATAAATCGTGTTTTTTGAGATATAAAAAGACCTAAAAAATGGTTTTATTTTTCAAAAATCACCAAAGAGAAACGTGACGATTTTAATGCCGAGACAGATCACATTCCTGCCCGAAAAACTCCGCTACCCTGCCAGTCAGTCCAAAGCGGGTGAAATGCTCGAGATATTTAAAAGCACTCAAAATTAAAAATAAGATTCATAAAAAATAATCCAGCGAGAATTGACATAAAGCTCAAATTAAAAGACTCGACATTATCAATGTTTAATTTCGCCATTAATGAATAGCCAATAAATCAGATTAACCATGCAACACAGGAAATCACTATGATAAGTATGATCCCAGAAATAGGTCACCTATTGCTCATCATAAGTACTGTGTTGGCATTATTCTCCACAATCATTCACTTTATTGGCATTCATCAACCACAGTTTTATTTAATCGAGTTCGGCAATAAATTATTTAATGCCATGTTTATAAGCTTATTGAGCGCACTCTTATGCCTTATTTATGGCTTTATTAGCGATGACTTTTCGGTTGCCTATGTGGCGAATCATTCCAACAGCCAACTCGCCCTCGGTTATAAAATTGCCGCAGTATGGGGCAGCCATGAAGGCTCTATGCTGTTTTGGGTGTTCGCCATCGCGTTATGGGGTGCCATCATCAATTGCCGCCAAGCGAGTAAATTCGTCGACTTAGATAACGCCGATGTGCAGACGGATAAAGCCTACTTTGCACGGCTACTGGCGATTCTCGCGCTCGTTATCCTCGGCTTTAATCTGTTTTTACTCTTTACCTCCAATCCCTTTGCCCGATTACTGCCTAACATCCCCATTGAAGGGCGCGACCTCAATCCGATATTGCAGGACATTGGCCTCATACTGCACCCACCTATGCTGTTTTTAGGCTATGTCGGGCTAACGGTATGTTTTGCTGCGGCGCTAGCATCCCTGCTGGGAGGCGTATTAGTGCATCGTCACCTCGAATACTTGCGGCCTTGGGTATTACTGGCATGGATTTTCCTCACGGGAGGCAATGCCTTTGGTTCTTGGTGGGCCTATAACGAATTGGGTTGGGGCGGTTGGTGGTTTTGGGATCCCGTTGAAAATGCTTCTTTTATTCCTTGGCTAGTCGCCACAGCGCTGGTGCATTCTTTAGTGCTGACCAGAAAGACCCAAGGCTTTGCCCTCACCACGCTATTTTTGTGCATCTTGGCATTTTCGCTGAGTTTACTCGGCAGCTTTTTGGTGCGTTCCGGCATAGTGCAATCTGTGCATGCCTTTGCGGCAGATCCCACCAGAGGCATGTCAATCCTATGTTTATTGGTGCTGTTTGTCGGCGCAGCGCTGCTGATTTTTGCACTCAAAGCCCAAGCCTTGAAGCACGAGGTCAGCCCTAGTCTATTGAGCAAAGAGACACTGTTACTGCTTGGCATCATAGTATTAGTGGTTGCAGCCTTTACCGTTCTGCTGGGCACCTTTTATCCCCTGCTATACGAGTTGCTAGGCTTAGGCACTCTGTCGGTCGGCGCCCCTTACTTTAATGCGATTTTTGTCCCACTGACCTTTATCGCGGTGATGCTAATGGGCATAGCACCGTTAATTGCTTGGGGACGATCGCGCGGCAAGCCACTCAAGGTATTAGCCTTGCCTTCTATCGCCATTGTGATTATCGCGGCGCTAATGAGTTATCAAACCCAAACCGATGGTGCTCTCTTCCTATTCCTTGGCTGCGCCAGTGCGTTGTTTTTACTCTGCTGTCTTGGGGTGAGTGTAACAGTGAAATCCAAAGCATTGACGCCACCTAAGCCCGCCATATCGACAACATCAAAGCGCGCCAGATTAGCCATGCTAGTCGGCCATTTTGGTGTGGCAGTCAGCATTATCGGCGCGACCTCGGTATCGTTTTTCGAGCAGGAAGCCTTGCTGCGTATGGGGCCTGGCCAAGGTAAACCCCTTGCCGATTATGTACTGGTCTACGAAAGCACAGAACCAGTAGTAACCCCAAGTTTTAGCGCGATTCAAGCCAATATCAGTATCCGCGCAGCCAAGCAGGATGACGTAGTGCTGGGTTACCTCCATCCACAGCGACAAACTTTTAATAGTAATGGCATGGAAGTGTCCCATGCGGGCATAGACCACGGTTTTTGGCGGGATCTCTATGTCTCTATGGGGCTGCAACTGAGCGACACCGAATATCTGATCCGCATTAGCTATAAGCCCTTGGCGACTTGGATTTGGCTGGGTGCTTTATTGATGATGCTTGCGGGCGCGATTGCCGCTTGGCCAATCAAACAAAGCCACAGAGTCGCACAAACAAAGGCGCTGAATGTCAGTCGCTCACCACAGGAGACAATGACGTTATGAACCCACTGTTTCGCTCACCCTATTTGAGCCTCTTATTTTGGTTGCTGTCGCTGAGTCTGTGCTTTGGCGGCGCGACGTTTCTCGCCACGGCGCAGGAGGCTCCCAACCTTGGCGCCTCCTATCAACAGCAAGCCATAGAGATTAGCAAAGTGCTGCGCTGCCCTATGGCAACTAATCAAACCTTATTTGAGTCGCAAGCACCGATTGCCCATGAGCTTAAAGGACAAATCTTTTCACTTTTGGAACAAGGCTATAAGCGGGATGAGATCCTCGATTTTATGGTGCAGCGCTATGGCGAGAAAATCCGTTATCAGCCCGAATTTAAGCCCGCCACACTGGCACTCTGGCTCGGCCCGCTCGTGCTGTTAGCCGCAGGATTTGGCTTAGGGTTTGCGCTGTTAAAGCGCAGGCCACAAGTCCCAAACGCATAGCCCCTAAAAGATAACCCCTTTACCCTATTGCTCAGTTTGAATAGAAGGATAACCCCATGAAATCTTACACCGCCAAGCTCGCTCTCCTTTGCACCGCATGGCTGCTGAGCTGCGCCGTTCAGGCCCATTCACTGCAAAACAAACTCTACGACACGGGTGATCCCATCCCTAAACCCAGAGTCATGACTGGCTTTATCGAGATGCAGCATGCCCGCGGCGTGCCCGAAGTGCCTTTTATCGATGAAGCTGGGCAGGCACACAGCTTAAAACAACACCAAGGCAAACTGACCTTAGTGAATCTGTGGGCGACTTGGTGCGTGCCCTGCTTACGGGAAATCCCTGAGCTGCAAAAACTCCAGCAACAATATGTCGATAAGAACATTGCCATAGTGCCCATCTCGATTGATGAAGAAGTAAAAGATGTACGACCATTTTTGGATCAGCATGGCTTTAACGACTACCGCACTTGGCTCGACCCAGACAAAAACATCGAGCAGATCATCCCAGCCAACGTTGTCCCCGCTACCTATGTTTTTGATGCTAAAGGCAACCTAGTCGGTTTTGTCCGTGGCTATCTCGATTGGACCGATAAAGAGGTTGCGCCCTATTTGGATAAGCTTATCGCTAAATATGCCCAGTAATTACACTTGGCACTAATGAGTACAGCACTAAAGGGCTAAGGTGGTTTTGTCTTAGCCAATCCATGAATCAAATCTCCGTTCGGTAACCCACCCTAAATCTTTGCCGAAGCCCGCTGCTCCCCAATTTGGCAGCGGGTATTTTTCCCCAAGGCGGACTCGCTTTGTATTCTGCGCCACCTTTCTTTAGAATTGCCGCTGTTATCCATGAATCGATTTTGCAAATCCATTCGTAAAACCCATTGATAAAATCTAAGGCTTCCCGATGAAACTCACTTGTTTAACTCAACCTATTTATGACCACTTGTACCGTGATATCAGTGAGTTTCGCAGCACCTTCGACCTCGCCGTCAACGATGCTAACTCCTTGGATGAAAAGGCCGACACGCTACATACTTCACTGATTATTGAAGAATTAACCGAACTTGCCGAAGCCGATAGCCGTATCGAACAGGCCGATGCTATTGTCGATTCTGTGTATGTATTAATGGGGCGTTTAGTGCATTTAGGCGCGGCCCAAATGAGTGACCGCCTAGAGATCAGCTACCTTATCGACTTGCTGCTGTGTGTGGCTAAAAACCGTGAAATCGACTTTATCGCCTGCTGGGATGAAGTGCATTCGAGCAACATGAGCAAAGTGTGCCGCAATGAGCAGGAACTGACAGAGACTATCGCCTTCTATGCCGAGCAAGGCGTTGAAATCGTTGGCAGCAAAAAGGGCGAGTTTATCATCGCCAAATGCGCTAAGGATGTGGAAATGGCCGGTAAAGTCGTGCGCCAAGGCAAGGTATTAAAGTCAGTGTACTATCGCCCTGCGGATTTAACTCAGTTAGTAAAAGCGTAAAACAGCTGCCTAGGCTGCACAGCATGTAGCAACAGCATGCAGCCTAGGCCGCTTCCTTAGTCCGATGCGTCTTGTTCGGCATCCTTGCGGTATTCCCAACTGTCCATCGCAGACTAAGATGGTCGCAGCATAGCCGTTTTGCACTTATTCCTCGGCGACGATGGCATCTATGGCCGCGGGTAGGCGGATTTCAACTCGAGTCAGTAACTTAGTGTCATCCACCACGAGATTAGCCTCGCCCTTTTGCGCCCTTGCAAACAAACGTGCCGCATAGGTGCCAATGCCTAAGCCCTCACTCTTACCTTGAGTGACATACTTTTCCCAAAACTGCTCACGGATATCGACGGGCACGACACCAGTGTTTTCGATAGCGATCAGCACTTCGCCTTCTTGACGCATCAGCGAAATCGCCACTTTAGTCTTAGCTCGCGCCGCCTCGAAGGCATTTTTAATCAGATTGAACAACATGGGATGGCAGAGTTTAGGATCGCCTATCACATCGAATTGACTGTTGGGGTCTTCATCGGGCAACAGATACGCCACTAACTGTTTGCTGTGAAAGTTGACCTGCGCCGCCTGTAGCAATTGCTTCAGCATTTCATGCACTGAAAACCACTCGGCATCCAAGGCATATTGCCCCGCCTCGATACGCAGAATATCCGAGGTCAAATTCACCGTATTAATCGACTGTAAGGCCAGCTCATCGACCAAATTAATCTTGGGTAACCAGTCCTTAGGACAGCTTTTATCCTGCGCGAGTTTTTGCGCCAGCGCGCTGATGGTCACCAGCGGATTTTTAAGATCGTGGCTCATGATGCCATCGGCACTGTCCTTTAGTCGCGCAAGCCGCTGCATCTCGTCGCACTCTTGCTGTAATGTCCGCTGGCGCTGCATTTGTGCTAGCACATTCGCCAGTTTGAGCTTTAAGATCTCCGGCTGCACTGGTTTATTAAGATAGTCGATAGCGCCGCCTCTAAGCCCCTGTAGATGATGCTCAACCTCGCCGAGGGCGCTGACAAAAATCACTGGGATCTGCGCCGATTTAGGCTCAGATCTCAAGGCTTGCAGCACTTGGTGTCCGTCCATTTCGGGCATCATCACATCTAACAACACCGCATCGGGCGGCGTTGTTGATTGGCAAATTTTGAGTGCCGCTTTACCGTCCTTAGCAAATAGCACCTTGTATTCGTCGTTTAAGAGTCCCGCCATAAAGGCCAGATTATCCGGCATATCATCGACCACCAGCACCACATTCATTGCTGATGAGGGTTCGGACATTGGCGTTACTGCAGCATTAGAAGCTATGGGCAAAGTCGGAACAGACTTAGCCCGCTTATGCCGGCGCGTAAGAGCCTGTAACACTCTCGCCTGCAAGGTTTTGGAGTTAAAGGGCTTCGCAATAATGTCTGAGACCCCGTACTTCAGCGCCGCGTCTACCAAGCCTCGATGGGCATTAGCCGTCACTAAGATAATGGGTAACTCCCGCCATTTTTCCTGTTGGCGCAAGTTCTCGAGTAACTCTTGGCCATCACCATCGGGCATACTCCAATCCAGCAGCAACAACTCGATCTGATGACGCTGTAAGACATCCAAGGCTTGGCGACCACAATCGGCCTGTAACACCTGACCAAAACCGAGTTGCCGCAGCTGCTCGGCCATAATCTTACGCAGGGCATCCATATCCTCAACAATCAAACACTGCATCTGACCTAACTGCATACGTCCTCCTGCGCCAGTTTAAGAGTGTGCAGTCGCGCTAATGCCTGTTCAAAATCAAACAGTTCTACATCCATTTTTAACTGTTTAAGCACACTCGCCTGGGACTGAAACTGCGGCGCATGGATAAGCTTATTTACCCATTCCAAAGCGTTGGTATTGTATTCCAGCAGGCTGTTTTCTAATTGCTCCATCAACCCAATTAGGGCGTCATCATCCAGTGTGGTTTCATGCTGGCTGTTGAGCTGTTGATGCCAAAGCTCCAAGCCATTGACCAAACACTGCAATTCGGTTTGTAGCCCCAACAGTTGCTCGTGTAACTCCACGGTAAAACTCTGCTGCGCCGTCTGGCATTGTAGCTCGAGTTCGCCAGCTTGACGGCTGATCTCCACCGCCCCCACATTAGCGGCAACGCCCTTTAAGGTGTGCAGGCTTAAGCGCAGCTCATCGATATTCTCATCCTGCCAAGCTCGCTGTTGCTGCCCAAGCAGTGTCTTACTGGTGTTGATAAACAAGCCCAGCAAATGGCTGTAGAGCGACTCGTTGTGATCGCAAAGCGCCAAACCATTGTGAGTCTGTAAGCCATCGAGCTGCGGCAAGCTATGGGCCGTGCTCGCTCGCTTTAATACCAAGGGCACAGATTTACGCTGCTTGGGCGTGATCCAGCGCGCCATCACAGTGTAGAGATCCTTCACATGCACAGGTTTAGTGATTTGGTCGTTCATTCCCACCGCCAGTGCTTTTTCAATATCACCGGACATGGCGTTGGCCGTCATGGCTAAAATCGGTAAATTGGCAAACTGAGGCAATTCGCGGATACGGCGGGTCGCCTCGTAACCATCGAGCACCGGCATCTGGCAATCCATTAACACGCAGTCGAAGTACTGCTGCTCGATGCGATCTATGGCCTCAAGCCCATGATTAGCCACAGTGACATTCACGCCCGCTTGGTGCAGCAACTCCACCGCCAGCTCCTGATTGAGCTGATTATCCTCTACCAGTAACACCTCTGCCCCCGCTAGCTGGGTCTTAAGGGCGTGTAAGGAATGATCCTGCTGCATTTGCCTGCCATTCTCATTGTTATGTCCCAGCAGGGATAACAGGGCATTGCCGATTGCGATGGGCGTCAGTGGCTTCGTTTGTGACAACACCCTTGGGTTATTCTCAATCAGCGGTCTTAGGGCGTCCTGATCGCTAAGGTTACCAACCAACAACATACGTGAATCGGGATTCGCCGTCAGCGCATCCAGTAACTCAGGGCTAAATGCACTGTAATCACAGAGCACCAGCTGGCGTGTCCTCGAGTGTTTAAGCTCTTCAATCACGCTATTGGTCTCGGCCACCGCCACCTGCATCTTAGCCGCCAGCCCATGCTCGGTGAGCAGCTTTTCCAATCTAGGATGCAACCCGACTAGCTTAGCGGTTTCGCCCGCTAAGGCATCGAATAGCGACTGAGACTCATAGGTATCGGCACAGTTGAGTGTGAGCCTGAGATAGAAGCGGCTCCCCACGCCTAACTCGCTCTCGCACCACACTTCGCCGCCCATCAGGTGGGCTAGGCGCTTACAAATGGCTAACCCCAGCCCTGTTCCACCATATTCCCGTGAAGTCGAGGCATCGACTTGTTCGAATGAGCCAAATAACACTCCCTGTTTTTGGTCGGGGATCCCAATGCCAAAATCTTCCACACAGAAGGTGAGTTCAACCTGCTCCCCCTGCTGCTGAGTCTGACAACTCAAGACCACACTGCTGTCGTTGTGGGAAAACTTCACCGCGTTATTGCAGTAGTTGATCAAAATTTGCCCCAGACGCAAGCCATCACCATGGTAGTAACGGGGCAACTCGGGCGGCAGATCGAAGATAAATGCCATGTTCTTCTCTTCAACCTTGTAACTCACTACATTGGCCAAGTTAGACAGCACATCGTCGAGATCGAATACGGTACATTCGATATCCATCTTCTCGGCCTCGATTTTAGAAAAATCCAAAATATCGTTGAGTATGCCCAGCAAAGAACCGGCCGCCTGATGCACCTTGCCCACATAATCCCGTTGCTTGCTGCTCAGCTCCGTCTGCAGCACTAGATACGACATGCCGAGAATGGCATTCATCGGCGTGCGGATCTCGTGGGACATATTGGCTAAAAAGTCCGACTTAGCGCGGTTAGCCGCCTCGGCAGCATCTTTTGCTATGGCTAACTCATCCTGGATCGACTTAGTGTCGGTAATATCTAAGGCCCAACAGAGGTTAGCATTTTGGCCATCCTGCACTGTGTGATAAGAGGTCAGCAGCACATCGCGGCGCTGCCCATGGGCATCAAACAGTTGTGTCTCAAATACGGTACTGTCTTGGCTTAAATCCAATTCACGAATATGGCAACGGTAGTCTTCGGGCTGCACAAAAATCCGATAAACAGATTGGCCGACTTCTAGCCCCGTCATCTCGGTAATCTGCTCATTCACATAACGGCAAACCCCTTCAACACAGATCCAGACGCCGATCGGACTTCTGCCTAATACGTTTTTAAGCAGATCCCGCTCGCGCTCGAGCAAGGCATTCATCAATTTTCGTTCCGACAGATCGTGGTATGACCCGAGCACAAACAGGGAGCCATTGAGCTCGATTCGCTTAAGCGTCACATCAACATGAATGATCTCTGCCGCAGTGGTAATAAACTCGGATTCAAACTTAAGCTGCCCTTGGTCTAGCACGGTTTGCAGACGCCGCTCAAACACGCTCTGATTTAAAGCATCGTCGCTCTGTTCGGGGTAATAGACTAAGGTGCGCTGACCAATGAGTTGGTCTTTACTCTGATACTTAAGTAATGACAGCAACGCACTGTTACATTCAATGATCACCCCTTGGCTATCGGTAATGACACAGGCATCGACCGCAGAATCGAACAGCGCCTGAAACTTGTGCATGCTCAGGCTTAGCTGCTGTTCTGTGTGGATCCGCTGCGCGATATCCTTATTTAACCGCCTGTTGCGCAAGCTAAAAAGAAACAGCACCAGCAAGACCGCCACGGCAATACGCACCGCCCAGTTAAACACTTGCTGCTTCTTTAACCCCAGGTCATATTGCACATTCACCCAACGGTGCTGAATTTCGCGTGCCTTATCCTGCGGAATTTGTGCAAATGCCTTGTTTAAGATGCTCTGCAGCTCGGGCCAGTCCTTACGCACTCCCATAGAAATGCCAAAGCGATAGTCAGTGGCGGCCGTTATCTGGAGGCGATTAAAGGGGGGGGACTGGAGTAAGTGTGCGGTACTCGGGAAATTTACAAAGGCCGCATCCACCTGACGCTTATCCACCGCCGTTAAGGCCTGCTCCAAGTTGCTGACGGGGACCAGTACAATATCAGGATAGTCATCAAGCAAATGGTTTTGAGTAATGTCGCCAGCAACCACGCTGACCGACTTACCCTTGAGGCTTTCAAGACTATTAAAGTGTGTCCCCTCAATAGGGGTCACAATCACGGGCGGATACTGATTTAGGGGATCGGTAAATAGCATCCACTGCTCACGCCCAGAGCCCGCCGACGCCAGAGATAACATATCCACTTTACGGTGTTTAAATTCCTCGACCGCTTGCTGCCAAGAACCTTCGTTATAGGTCTGAAAAATCAGTGGCACCACACGGCTGATTTCGGCGAGATAATCCGCCATCATGCCGCGGTGAATACCGTTTTCATCAATAAAATCAATTGGAGCAGAATGGGGATCCACGCCAACCCTGACGATGGGATTGTTGTTGATAAAGGCCCTTTCCTCGACGGTTAATATGCTCATAAAGCGATGCAAATCCATATTGGGGATCAGTGCACCTAAGCGAAAATCGACCAAAAACAGATTTTTATTGAGCGCCAACGAGACACGGGCAAAATCGGGTTGCAATGAGTCAAAATCGAGTAACTCGTAGTAATCGTTATAGTTATTCGGGCTGATGATCAAGGGCGCTATTAAAAACTCCGCCCCCTTGGAACGAATATCCACTCCGTTTAAGTAGTCGAACAGCAGCACCAGGCTAAATGCGCCCTGAAACTCCACGCCACCGACACCCGCGGCGATAGTGCCATTTTGGATCCCTTGAGCGAGCTGATAATCCCAGCTTAACGAGGCAATATGGGGAATGGGTCTTAGTGTACTGGCTTCGGCCTCATGACTCACCGCCAAGGCCATTGTGGTATCCATGGCAATCACAGTGTTGATACTAGGATCTTGTTTTATGGCTTTTAGATAAGCATCACGCGCCGCCGAGGCCGTCCAATCGGTATTCACCACTTTGAGCTTGGCATTGGCAAATTGCTTGTTCACCGCACTTTTCAGTTCAGCGGTACGCTTTTGCACATCGAGGTTATCTTTGTTTCCCGCGAGTAACAGCACATTCATCCGCTCGGCAGAGTTTTCATGCTCAAACATTTTTTCGAGCAGACTCTGTCCGAGGTTGGTGTTGTTTATCGCTACTCGGCCAATCCAGTTGGGGTTTTGGGTCCTGAGGGATAATGAGCTTTGTTTAAATTCAGAATTGATGGTCACAACAGGTATATGCTGCTGATTAGCCTCGGCTAAGAGTTCCTGCCCCATACCCGAAACGGGAACAAATACAATCCCAGAGACCTTGTTATCTATCGCCTCATGGCCCAGTTTGAGTAGGGTTTCCGGGGTGCCATCACCGTAAACAACGTCGAGCTGGATATTGAGATCCATCGCCGCAATCTTGGCAAACTTAGCAATTTGATGCCAAAAGGGTCTATCCGATTCCAAGATCATACTCACCCTATGGCTATGGGCGAGCTTTTGCGCGGGCGTCAACTGAGATAACGCTTGACGATACTGTTGTTGTGAGACCTCGTTTGCCATTGCCATATTAGGGAATAGCCCAAAATGCACGGCGAATAAACTCACTAGGCAAACAACATATCCCAGAGAAGCGATACGCTTCCCAAGATGGATTTGTTGTTTATGACAGCAAATGACCGCCAAGACTTGTCGAATGGTCCTGTATAAATGACCCGATGAAATGCCAAAAACGGCCATAACTTTTCCTCTTAGGTTAAGTTTCTTACCGTCCCGTTGGTATGAATGGTGTTATTAAGAATAAGAACTGACGAAATGCGAACAGCGAAAATACGTTGGCGGCTATTAAAACCGAGATAATGGATGGAGCTCATTTGGCCGCATATCCACGGGGGCCAATGGCGCATTCGCTCATAAAACAGGCAACAATTGTAAGAAAAACTTTAACGACTAAAAAGTATCAATCCCGAAAAGTGTGAACAAAACAGGTCAAAAGATACAACATGATACATTTTTTTGGAGTATTATCCTGTCAGTACAAGATTTAACCAGTCGTTAAATCCGCGATTTTATTTTTCCGTCAAGCTTACAGTTATCGCCAACATATAACCTGACAATGAAAAATCTATCATTATTTTTTATGATATTTTTCATATTGTTATATTACATCTTCATGGAATTAAGCAGCATTAACCGCCTAGTTTGGCACTGGCATTAACGGGGACGAATTGGGGTTAACTCAATGTCGCCACCGGATTAATACGGGAAACCAACCGACTCAGTTGAGGCGAAACCATGACTCCATTCGTAACAAAACCTACCCTTTTGGTAGTGGATGACACTCCAGACAATATTCAGATCATTCATGGGATCTTGTCAGAGCAATACACTATCCGCGCCGCGACATCGGGTGAAAAAGCGTTAAAACTGGCCAGCACCCATCCATTACCAGAGTTAATCCTACTCGATGTGATGATGCCTGAGATGGACGGCTTCGAAACCTGTCGCAGACTCAAACGCGATCCTGTTACCAGCAAGATCCCCGTAGTGTTTGTCACCGCTAAGACAGACACCATAGACGAGCAAACCGGATTTGAACTCGGCGCGGTGGACTATATTTCCAAACCCATTAGCCCTGCGGTACTGAAGGTACGTACTCAAACCCATTTAGCCTTGAGCAATCAGGCAAGGCAGCTCGAAGCACTGGTTCAGCAACGAACCCAAGAGCTTGAATCGACTCGTCATAAGATTATTCAAAAGCTTGGACTGGCGGCAGAATATCGGGATAACGAGACGGGATTACATATCTCCCGCATGAGCCATTATGGCCGTATTCTGGCCCAACAGGTTTGCGATTCGCAGGCTTGGTGTGAGATGTGTTTTACTGCGCTGCCGATGCACGACATTGGCAAAATTGGCATCCCAGATTCGATTCTGTCAAAACCGGGTAAGTTAACCGATGACGAGTGGCAGCAAATGCAGCAACATGCCAGCTTCGGCGCACAGATCCTCGGTGACGATGACGATCCGCTGTTATCCCTCGCCAAGGAAATCGCCCTCCATCACCATGAACGTTGGGACGGGACAGGCTACCCCCATGGGCTGGCTGGCGAGCAAATCCCATTAAGCGCCCGCATTGCCGCCATTGCCGATGTTTTCGATGCACTCACATCAGACCGCCCCTATAAACTCGCGTGGAGTACGGAGCAGGCCTTTAATTACATTGAAGAAAACTCAGGGACTCAGTTTGACCCAAAGCTTGCCTTTGCCTTTATCGCCTGCAAAGAGCAAATACTGCAAATACAACAACGTTTTGCCGAGCCGATAGCCACAGCCCCTTGAAAATCTGACGAAAACACCAAGAAGGAGGTAGACTCATAGGACGTGAGTTAACTTGGGTTGGGCAACAGATGAATCCGACGAAAGTGGTGCGTGCCGAGGTCGTGCAATTAACGGATTTACCCAATATTGGTAAAGCGAGCGCGGCGGATCTGCGTCTGCTTGGCATAGAGACGCCTGCGCAATTACGCGGGCGTAATCCCTACGAAATGTATGTCACGCTGTGCGATACAACGGGGCTGAGACATGACCCCTGCGTGCTGGATGTGTTTCTGTCTATCACCCGCTTTATGGCAGGTGACGACCCTAAACCTTGGTGGTTTTACACCGAAGAGCGCAAACAGACATACGGCCAGATCTAATCTGCGTGCTTTGGCTGTATCTCTTGGGATGCTGATGTCGGAGCCTCTGGCGAGTCAGACTCGGTACTGGGATCGTCCCTTAACCATTCGCGCCAAATGGCAATTAATAGCGCCATCAGCACAGGGCCGACAAACAGACCAACGAACCCCATGGTTTTGACCCCACCAATCAAACCGAAAAAGGTCGGCAAGAAGGGTAATTTGATTGGCCCGCCAACCAAATTAGGTCGCAGCGTTTTATCGACAATAAACAGCTCGATACTGCCCCAGAGGAATAAGCCCACCCCCGCCGTCATATCGCCGGTACCGACTAAGTACAGTGAGATCAAGGTGAACATGGTTGGCGCGCCGCCAGGCACTAAGGCCATAAACGCGGTCAACACCCCAAAGGCCACGGCCGAAGGCACACCGGCAATCCAGTAAGCAATCCCTAGCACTATGCCCTCACCGATAGCGATAAGCGTCATGCCGATAACCGTTGAACTCACAGTCGCAGGCACCACGCGGGAGAATCGATGCCAGCGGGCAGGAAGAATGCGCTCGCCAACAATATCCAACTGCTTGGCCACCGACTCGCCATCTTTATATAAGAAAAACAAGGTAATCAGCATAAAGAGAAGAGTCAGCAGCAGGCCCAAGGTATTCCAGCCCAATTGCAGTACCCAGCGGGAAATGCCACTCAGATTCTGGCCACTGATCGCGCTGACTATCTTGCCCAGCTCATGGGGTTCACCGATAAACTGCTGCCATTGCAGGGTGAGCCACTCGCCAATCCAAGGTAAATCCTTAATCCACAGCGGCACAGGAGCGCCATGCTGGTTGGCATACACCAGCCACTCCACCCAGGCTCTAATCTCTTGTAAAGCATAGGAAAATACAAAAATCAGCGGCGTAATAAGCCCAAGAATAATCAAGACTAACGCGATAGTGGCAGACAGCGCCGAGCGACCACCGCATTTAACCATTAATTTTTGATACAACGGCCAACTGGAGAAGCAGACGATCAGGGCGGCCAAGGCGGGAACTAAAAAATCGATAAAAAAGAAAACACCAGCACACAGCAATAAAATCAATAGGGTACGACCCACCGCAGCATTACTGATAATCTGTGCCATCCACATACTCCCACAATAGAATCCAACAACAAGGCGGAAAACTTGGCAGAGTGCCAAGCAACAACCAGCCTTTGGGTGTTCCCCATTCTGTGAGCCAGTTTATTGCGCAGTGCTTTCCATGGGCAACGACATTTAACTAAAGCGTGAGTAGTGTATCAGTGCTACTTGTATCCCCAAAGGCCTTCGAATATCTCGAAGGCCAAATGGTTGAAAATCCCTATGGCGCGGCCTTGAGCCTTACGACAATTTTCTCTGGCTGGCTAAAATCGGTAATACGCTCAATGACTTTACCGTCTTTCACCCAAAGCAATGTCGGGATGTTGCGGATACTAAAGTGATTAAATAGCACGCCTAATTCATCGATACTGAAATCGACGCGTGAAGGATAGAGCTGTTTAAAATCGGCGAGGGCTTTATCGTCCGTCCACAGATGATTTACCACCCCATGCCAGGCTTTGTTCGGCAATTTTTGCGCTAGCTTGTCTAAATCTTTCTGGGCGGCAACACAGGCCTGAGACATTTCAGGGCGACTCTCTGCCAAATACCAATCACACCAAGTGGCAGTAAAAAACAGTAAATGCTCACCTTGCTCCCAAGGTTTCAGCAGCTTAGCCGTTTGTTCTGGGCTTGGCGCATCTGTAGTTTGTGCGCTGAGCTCTTGGCCATTGGCCAACATATCGATAAATTTATCGAGGTTCGCATCCGACTCATGGCTAGTGTAAACCACCTCGCCCGCGCGATTGATTAACACGCTATAGGGGGTCCCGACCAAGCCAAGGGCCACACCCAATTCACCTTCGTTGTCTAGCCAGACTGGCATAGTCAGACCGAAACGGGAGATGACTTCGGCAATTTTAGGTTGTTCTTCGTTGATATTGATATTCAGGGCAAGAATATTGACCTTGTCCTGATACTTTTTCTGCAATTCCTCAAAATGCGGCATCTGCTCCATACAGGGCTGACACCAGGTTGCCCAAAACTTAAGGTAAATCGGTTTATCGCCAGCGATGTTTTTTAAGGAGGTTTGCTGTTGATCTGGATAGATTTTTAGCACTATATCTTGATAGCTTTTATCGACAGCAAAAGTGGAAAAACTGATAAGGGCGAGACAGGTAACTATGATTCGACGTAACAACATTAGCGTTATCCTTTCAGATGGAAATCGCTCGCAACCACAAGGGTTGGTCGTGATATTCAGCCAGTGACATAAGCAATTACTGAGAACAAATACCAAGTGAAACAGATCGGCATTACAGGACTAAGCCACCCGGCCGCCAGTATAAATGAATAGGCTTATATTTTAGCCATGTAAAATTTAAGCCTATTTGAGCAGAAGCGACGCGCTGATTGCACCAAGGCCGCGAACTCATTTTCTTCTCGCTACGATACCTTATCTAACACAACACTTGGGGTTAAAGTATCGGCTAACGCTTGAGGGTCCTCGACGACTAAGTTAACCACAGTCAATGACTCAGGTAATTGCCCCATAGCGCCGTAATAAACTTGCGGCTGGTTAAATATCAACTGCGCATTCGCCTCACCGCGACCTAGGGTTAAGATTTCGGGTGCGTCACTAGGCATGGTGTCACCCTGTGAAGCCTGCGACACAGGACTGCTAAAGCGCCCTAATTTCAGTTCACTAATCTGCGTGAAATCAACGGCCATAAAGCCCCACATACCGTTATTAATGATGAGCTTATCTGCCCTTTGGTAAAGTGAGTAATAACGACTGATCCGATAATTTGCCGCCATTAATAGGATGGAATACAAAAGCAAACCTGAAACAAAGAGAGCAGCAATATGACTTATACCATCGAGTAAACTGTAGCTCACCGCAGAGGCGGCCATTAACCCCACGATGACAACCAAAGCATGCCAAGGCTTAGCACTGAGTAAGTTGAGAGAGCCAATGGCCTCAGGGTGGCGACGGGAAAAGTAAGGAATGGCGTAATACCAACTGGCGGGCTCAGTGGCGAGGATTAAACCCAATGTTAGCCTCTTCTCATCGGGTATGGGCGGCAAGTCAGACTCTGACGGCTTTTTGGGATTAATTGACTCCCTTTTTATCGTTTCAGCACTCGGCTCAGACTGCGCCATTGCTGCATACTGCTCAACGATAGCTAATCTTGGATCCCCAGATGCCTTTCTCGCCTGCCATAACCCCTTAATAATACTTACTATCAAGTACAGCTCGATAATGAGTAATACTGCAATAATGGGGTAACGTAGCCAAGCGATAAACTCGAAATACTCAGCCACTTCATGTGGATAGCTAAGCCTCGCCATTAGGCTACTCAAACTTAACACAACCAACATCTTCCACGGCTTTTGCGCACCTATTTTGATAATCCAATACCAATAAAGCACTGGCAACAACACAAAATAGAGGGCCGTCACTACGGCTAAGGATAAGGCTTCGCGCGTGTTTGTAAGCTGCTCCGGCAGCAAATGAAAGCCTAGGGTATAAACCGCAATCATCAGTACCAGAAAGGCAATGCGGTATTTAACTTGGCGTCTAAGTTGGATTTTTAGCATTTAACATCCCTATCAACGAGCATATTCAATTTAGGGATGCGGCTCGATACACCTCATCCCCATGATAATGAACACCAAACTCCTCACTTGGCTTAGTGGTGATATGGGGAGTGACGACCATGGAGACAAGGTTGAGTTAAAAATAATCAGCCAGATAATGCTCCCATCACACCTAAAGCCAACTGCCTCGTCAGCTCGGCTGCGGGAATGTTTCGGCAACCACTGGCATTTTGGCCGCACCATAGCGGACTAAAATCGCCAAATCCTTGTTGCTCCGCCGCCGTTCTTAAGCCTGCAACGGCCGAGGATGCCAAGGGGAAATCTGGCACAGCTTCATTCATCGGCCCCATCTCGGCCATAAAGCGGTTCACTATGCCGCGAGCGGGTCGACCGGAAAATAAATTAGTCAGTGCCGTATGCTGCGCGGCGTCGCTTTGCAGCGCCTCACGATGGATGCTGCTGGTATTGCACTCGGGGCAGAGTAAATAGGCTGTTCCCACTTGCACCGCCGAAGCGCCCATCGCCATGGCGGCGCGCACTGTAGTGGCATCGACAATGCCGCCGGCGGCAATCACCGGAATATCCACTGCCGCAATCACCTGCGGTAATAGACTAAAAGTCCCCTGCTGCTCGGTTAAATCCTCGGATAAAAAGTGCCCTCTGTGCCCGCCCGCCTCTAGACCTTGGGCAATAATCGCATCGGCGCCACGGGCCTCGAGCCAAAGAGCCTCCTCGACTGTAGTCGCCGTGGAGATAACTTTTGAGCCCCAGGATTTGATTTCCAGCAGCAATTCTTCATCGGGCAGCCCAAAATGAAAACTCACCACCTCGGGCTTAAATTTGGCTAACACCTCGGCCTGCGCCTTGCTGTAGGGGGTGCGCTGGGCGCCAGCGGGCTGCGCATTCGGATCGAAATTAAATTCAGTAAAATAAGGCGAGAGCTGTTCAAGCCAAGCCGCTTGCTTGGCCGCCTGCGCTAAAGGCTCACTATGGCAAAAGAAATTTACATTGATAGGTTTAGTGGTATTGCTGCGGATTTCGGTTAACTCAGCCTCAAGCGCCTCGAGGGATAACATGGCGCAGGGCAAGGAGCCCAATCCACCTGCCTGCGATACTTCAATCGCCAGTGCACTACCCTGCACGCCCGCCATCGGGGCTTGAATAATCGGAAACTGGATCCCAAACAATTGTGTTAGTCGGCACGGCATATCCTACCTCCTTAGTTTTTTACTTTAATTTAAAGCTTTATTCGCCTCATTAAAATAAATATACAGCGATAAATTTGCGTACAAGTAAAGCAACTATCATGTTGGAATTCAAAATACCACCGAGATTGAAGCTGACCAGCTCCAATAAACTACACCTAAAGTCATTCCTTATTACTTACAATGAAGTAGAACAAGAATTATTGACAAAGATGAAACATTCAGCTGATACCAAATGATTAGATTGATAAAGTCAATTACAAATCATACCATTAGATGCTAAGCATTATTTTAACAGGGAATGACTCGAAGTGAAAAAATACAAGATTGTAAACAACCTTAAGTTTGAAGCCATTTTAATTCAAACAATACTGTGGATTACGCTATCCATCATTACGTTTGGTTTAGCCATACCATTCTTTGCCTATTACTTTATAAAAATCATTTTAAATACCACTGAAATCCACGAGTTTGAGAAAGATACCTTTGCAACCAAAGTGGTTCGAAATAATGATGAAAGTCATGTGGATGATAGATACAAGAATAATGACGTCTGGAAGTCGTAAATATCCTTTAATGTGCGCGTTAGGTTATTCTAACGCGCACAAATAAACTTAAATTTACTCGAAAATGTTTAGAACAGGTAATCGGCGCCTAAACCAACAAACAGTGCTAACCCTGCCCAGTTATTGTTAAGGAAGGCTTTAAAGCAAGGAGCTCTCTCGCGGCCAAAAATCAACATCTGTTGGTAAGTGCTAAAACCAACAAAGGTAAGTAGTCCCAGACCATAGAGCAGGCCACGGTCGGCACTCCAACCCGCTGCGATAAAACACAGCAGCGCAGCAAATTGAAATAATCCAATGATTTGGCGATCGTATTGGCCAAACAGAATGGCGGTCGATTTGATACCGACTTTTAAATCATCGTCCCTATCGACCATGGCGTACATAGTGTCGTAGGCCACAGTCCAAAACCAATTGGCGGCAAATAACCACCAAGCTTCGATGGGCACTTCACCGGTTTGCGCCGCATAAGCCATGGGAATCGACCAACTCCACACCACGCCCAAAAACATCTGCGGCATATTCGTTACCCGCTTAGTAAAGGGGTAGATAATGGTGAGGATAATGCCGACAACAGAGAGCTTAACCACTAAACCATTGAGCAGTAAGACTAAACCAAAGGCGGCTAGACCTAAGATCACAAACAGCAATAACGCTTCTTTGGTGCTGATTTCGCCACTGGCGAGGGGACGGGATCTAGTGCGTTCAACGTGGGAGTCGAGGTCGCGGTCGGCATAGTCGTTAATAATGCAGCCACAGGCACGCATGATCACCACACCGATAATAAAGATAATCAACACTTTGATATCGGGCATTCCACCCGCCGCTAACACCAGCGCCATTAAACAGGGCCAGAGCAATAACAAGGTGCCGATAGGACGGTCGAGTCGAGTCAGGCGGGAATACACGTCCCACTTCTGCTTTAGATTCATTAACTAGCTACTCCCAAACCTAATTTTTTATCTCGGTTGCTAGGCTAAGCATCATATACCCTAGCCACCTTTTAAGCGAATTTGTGCAGACTCAAGCTGTCACAAAATCATGACATTGGCGTCAATCAACGCGCCTCTAAACGCGCGTAGGCCACCACCAGCCACTTACTGCCAAAATCACTAAAATTCACCTGCACCCGCGCCTGTGCGCCACTGCCTTCGAAGTTAGTCACTTTGCCGTCACCAAATTTTGGATGATGCACCCTTTGGCCGACGCTAAAGCCAGTATCGTTGGCGACCGCCGACTTTTGCGTACTGAAGCGATTATTCGCCATCGGCGTTGACACCTGCGCTTTTAAGCGAATTTCGTCCACATATTGCGGCGGAATTTCCTTAATAAAGCGCGATGGGCGGGCATAATCCTCGCGACCATAAATACGGCGGGATTCGGCATAGGTGATATAGAGTTTTTCCATCGCGCGGGTCATGCCCACGTAACAGAGGCGGCGTTCCTCATCGAGTCTGTCGCCCTCTTCGAGCGCCATCTTACTCGGGAAAATCCCCTCCTCGACGCCCGCCATAAACACCATAGTAAACTCAAGCCCCTTGGCCGAGTGCAGTGTCATTAACTGTACGGCATCGGTAAAGGCATCGGCCTGACCTTCGCCCGCCTCTAGGGCTGCATGGGATAAGAAGGCATTCAGCTCGCCCATATCCTCAAGCTCCTCTGGCATTTCGAAGGTACGCGCCGCAGTAACGAGTTCCTCTAAGTTTTCGATACGGGCGTGGGCCTTCTCGCCTTTTTCCGCCTCGTACATGGCCTTAAGCCCAGAGGCTTGGATCACTGTGTCTGTCATCCGGTACAGCGCCATGTCCTGAGTTTCTTCCTGCAGGGTGACGATAAGATCCATAAAGCCACGTACCGCAGAGGCGGCGCGGCCAGCCAGCACCTTTTCATCCAGCAAACGTAAACAAGCCTGCCATAACGTAAGCTCTTGCTGACGGGCGGTCGAACGCAGAATATCTAAGGTGCGATCGCCAATGCCACGGGGCGGCGTATTGACCACGCGCTCGAAGGCGGCATCGTCATTTTTATTGCTGATAAGACGCATATAACCCATAGCATCTTTAATCTCTTGGCGTTCGAAGAAGCGCAGGCCACCGTAAATACGATAGGCTAAGCCTTTGTGTAATAAGGCTTCTTCGAGCACGCGCGACTGAGCGTTTGAGCGATATAAAATCGCGCAGTCACTTAAATTGCCGCCTTTTTCGTACCAATCATTGATACGACCGACAATAAAGCGCGCCTCGTCCATTTCGTTAAAGGCGCAGTAGAGGGAAATCGGCTCACCATCGGCTTCGTCGGTCCACAGCTCTTTACCTAAACGCTCAGGGTTATTGGCGATAAGGGCGTTCGACGCCTTCAAAATATTGCCCTTGGAGCGATAATTTTGCTCGAGGCGAATCGTAGTCGCAGTCGGAAAATCCCGCAGGAACCGGTGCAGGTTTTCAACCTGAGCGCCGCGCCAACCGTAAATGGATTGGTCATCGTCACCCACTATCATCACGTTGGCAGTTTGGCCGGCCAACACACGGATCCACGCATATTGGATGGCGTTGGTATCCTGGAACTCGTCCACCAGAATATGCTTAAAACGCTCCTGATAATGCGCCAGCAGATGCGGTTTATTGAGCCACAGCTCGTGGGCACGCAGCAGGATTTCGGCAAAGTCGACTAAACCTGCGCGGTCGCAAGACTCTTGATAAACCTGATAAATCTTCAGCAGGTTTTGCTCAATCGGGAAACCACCCGCATCAATATGCTTGGGCCGTAATCCTTGGTCTTTCTTGCCATTGATATAGGCCTGCGCCTGACGGGGAGGATATTGTTTTTCATCCAGATTCAAACTTTTAAGGATGCGTTTCAGCAAACGCACCTGATCGTCCGAATCGAGAATTTGGAAGCTTTGCGGTAGTCCCGCATCTTGGAAGTGAGTGCGTAACAGACGATGCGCTAACCCGTGGAAGGTACCAATCCACATCCGCCCCATATTGGTGCCAGCGACCTTCTCCACCCGCTCACGCATCTCGGCTGCGGCTTTATTGGTAAACGTCACGGCTAAAATTGAGTAAGGGCTCTGCTGTTCGACCTGCATTAACCACGCGATACGGTGGGTTAATACTCGCGTTTTGCCACTGCCTGCGCCCGCAAGCACTAACATGCTGGATTGCGGTGCCGCGACAGCCTCGCGCTGTTTATCATTCAGGCCGTCTAGTAAAGAAGATACGTCCATTCTCGCCTCCAAAAAATCGAGGGGGCAGTATAACAGAAGAAATCCCACCTGCGCGCCTGATCCACAAGACAAGAGCTACGAGACGAAAGCCATAAGGAGAATGACAAGTTGCCGTACCTTGGTTTGCGCTTATATCGTAATGACTACATTGATTAAGCACCGTCATTCCCGCAATGCTTGTGAGCGGAAATCCTGCTTTATTTGTTTTGGGTTGGAATTAAACAAATACACAGCGGTACTAATTACTCATAGAAAGGGGGTTCATCATTCTGTTTCAACAATTAAGCACTTTCATTCCAGTGACACGCAGCAAGCACATCCCTGTGTGCTCGACCGTGACATCCATGTCACGGACGGTCACTTTCATGACAGCGCTTAATCTTGCCAACCCCTACAGTAATCTGAACCCCTTCTTACAAGCATGCACCGTGTAAATTTAATGATGGATGGCTCGTTAATTTATTAATGATTAGCTATCAATAGTTGTGACTTTTTTCATAAAACCCCTGATAAATTGAGGTTTTTTATCGTCTGCTGTTGAAATTATATTCAGTGGTCACCATATCCTTATTGTCTATTTCACAGGATAAGAATATGAGTACTAAACAAACCTCTAAGTCAGTTGCTTCAAAAGCAGCTAAGACCCTATTAAACCCTAATGCTTCAAATATTCAGAAGTCACTAGCAGCAAGCGCTATGTCTCAAGCCAGTTCATCAAAGCAAACAGGCAAAGATATGGAAACTAAAGCGTCTAAGGTTCTTCAGTCGAGCAAATACAGTGACGAGACAAAAGAATTCGCAGCTTCAGTGCTAGCTCAGTCAAACAAGAAGCGATAGACAAGATGATTAACGGCATTAGTAAAATAAAGACTCTTCGCTCATTCGGCATTTATGAGAATCACATCAATGATGGTTGTGATGAGTTTGCGAAATTTAATCTTATCTATGGTTGGAACGGTTCAGGTAAATCGACGTTATCTCGATTATTCCGTTGCATTGAAAACAAGAAATTAGATGGTACCAACTACACCGAATCAGCATTTGAAATCGAGTATAGCTTGGATGGTCAAGCTCAAAGTATTCTTACTCAACAAAACCTTTCTCAGAATCAGCTAAACATTCGGACATTTAATAATGATTTCGTTCGTGAAAACATCGACTGGAGTGGTACAGTCAAAAGTATCCTGCTTGTTGACCAGCGAAAAATCGAAGAACGAAAGCTGTTAGATGAACAAAATAAAACCCTCAAACTGAAAGAATCAGCTTCAGAAAAAGAAGCAAAGATAGCTGACGACCTCGATACCGAAATAAACAAATTTTTGACACGCACAGCGAAGAATATCAAAACAAGCTTAAAACTAATTGGGACCGAAGATAGTAAGTATCTTAACTACAACAAAACCTCGCTTGAAAATTTGATTAGAACTAGCTCTGCGGAAATTGTGGATCCTGCGTCAGTTCTTACCGATGAGCAAATCACTCTTCATACCAAGTCAGCCTCACCTGTCGAAAAAGATAAAATTTCATTTGCAGCAAATACAATCAGTCAACATTATTTTGAGTCAAGCTTTAATGAGCTAACTAAACTGTTAAGTAAGTCAGCTGTTAATGAAGTCATTGAGTTTCTTAGAGACAACCCCGATATTCAAACGTGGGTATCAAGTGGTATGTCGGTACATGATGAGCACAAATCGGAAAAATGTCATTTCTGCGGAAATAAGATAGATGAATCAAGGCTCACTAGTTTAAACAATCATTTTAGTAATGAATTCAAAATATTGAAGCAAGAGATTACTGAGGCAACAAAGTACTGTCCTGATTTGCCTGAGCTTACTTTACCCAGCGTTGAGTCATTTTTTGATGAGTTTCAGACTGAGTATAAAGATGCAGTAGCTCCTTTGGTGGGAGTTGTAACTGAAATCAAGAGTATCGTAGATAAGTGGCAAGTATGTATAGAAAATAAATCAAATGATCCATTTGATATCTCTCAAAAGATTTCGTCTGTAACAGTGGATTTGATAGACCAATATAACAAAGTGATTCTTGATATCGCTACTTGTGTGAAAAAACACAATGACAAATCAGAAAACTTTCAGTCCGTTACGACCTCACATAAAAAAGCACTTGAACTTCATTACGCCGCAGATGAAGTTATCGATTTTGAATACAGCAAAAAAATAGAAGATAGAAAGACCGCATATGCTAATGTACAAAAGCTGAGTGATGATATTTCTGCAATTATGAAAGAAATACAGAGACTTGAAGCAGAGTTATCGAATGAGTCAATTGCCGTAGATGCTTTCAATGCTGAGCTGGCAAAGTTTATTGGGAGAACTGAGTTAACTTTAAGGTTTGATGCAAAGCAAAAAGGCTATCGGATTTCACGTAATGGGTCCGATAGTCACGCTCAAAACCTGAGTGAAGGTGAGAAAACTGCGATCGCATTTGTCTACTTCGTGACGAAACTAGAAGAACGCGATAATGATATTAAGAATACGATTGTGGTGATTGATGACCCAGTTTCTAGCTTTGACTCAAATCATTTGTTTCACTCGTACTCATTCTTGAAAAAGCACTGTGAACAGGCAAAGCAGTTGTTTGTAATGACGCACAATTTTGCCTACTTCAAGTTGGTAAGAGACTGGATACTGAAGAAAAATCAGATGCGTAAACAACCGCCAGAGATCAAAGCAAGAGCTTATACAATTGAAAGTAAATCTGATGGGGTGCGTCAGTCTAAATTGGTTAACGCAGGCCATTCATTAACTGATTACAATTCCGAGTATCACTACCTGTTCTCTAAACTTTATTCTCTAAAAGAGAAACACGAGCTTAATCTTGATGAAGTGTATTTGTGTGCAAATTTGTCGAGAAAGCTTCTTGAATCTTTCTTGTGCTTTAAATTTCCTAAAAAGAGAAATGATTTTAGGCAGCTAGTTGATGATGGCGTAAAAAAATATCCTGAAATCAAACCTGAAGATGCTGAAAAGGTTTATCGCTTTATCAACAAATACTCGCACAACCAAGAGATTGAGTTAGAGGATAATGTTGATAACTTGCTTGGAGAGTCACCTGCGATTCTCAATATCCTATTAGATATGGTAAAGACAATTGATGAAGTACACTTTACTGAGATGGAAGCAATTGTTACTACTTAATATTTTTAATATAGAAAGTCTAAGCATATTTTTCAGCTGTGGGGAAATTGCATAACATGCTTAAAGATATATATCCGCTGAGATTGTTCACTCATTTTTCATGTCACACTTAGGTGCTGCTTCAGATTAGCAGAATACGATTTAGCTCGCGAAATTAAGCACAGTCATAGAAGTGACCGTTGGCGGCATGGATGCCGCCGTCGAGCCTATAGGGATATATTTACGGCGAGTCACTGAAATGGCGGTGCTTAATAGTCGAATGGATTATCAAATTAAATCAATTTTTTAATCTCTTCTTACTACCAAGAATTAGTCTAGGTTTAAGGCTGTGAAACCTTGGCACGTTCACCAGAAGTTTAACGAGACACCCACTGTTAAATTTTGCGGGTGAAACAGAACATCCACAACTCTTTGATGCTTTAAGTGACCAATAGCAAACTTCATAATCAAAGGAGGATAGGACGAGCAGTCCTCCTTGGTCGACTCTTGATTAAAAATCAGGGTGAAACCCCACGACTTTGACTTTGACTTTGGCTTTATAAATTTAACAATCGGTAACTCGTTAATTTTGAATTAAATAAAGAGTAACATGCATGAAACAGATCGGATTATCACTTTTATGCGCATAAAAATGTAAAATTCCACACTTTTCTGCGCGTAAAAGTGTAGAGTGAGTTATAGTATAGGCCGTTAACAATCTTAATTGACGGGAAATGACAATGCAGCGCAACCTACTCAACGCCTTAATAGCATGGAAAAACCAACCTGTGCGCAAGCCATTATTGATCGATGGCGCAAGGCAAACGGGTAAAACCTATCTGCTGCAAGAGTTGTTTGGTAACACCTTTGCCAACATCCTGCGTATCGACTTTCTTGAAAATCCCGCCTACAAACAAGCATTCGATGGCTCACTGTCACCAGACGAGCTAATAATGAACATTGAGCTGTTGACCAATCAGGCGTTCAACCCAGAAACCGATCTGCTGATATTAGATGAAATTGGCGAATGTGAGCGTGCCGTTACCTCACTAAAGTATTTTGCTGAAAAAGCACCGTCCTATTTTGTCGCGGCAAGCGGCTCGAACATTGGTTTGCTCAACACCTTCCCTGTAGGTAAGGTAGAACAATACAATTTACGACCTCTGACCTTCCAAGAATTTATTTACGCATCCAACGAGCAAGCACTGATCAAAGCGTTTGAAGCCCAAGCAAGCACACCGGCAGCGCACACTAAATTGATGGATAAACTTACAGATTACTTTTTTACCGGTGGTATGCCAGAAGCCGTTTCCGCTTGGTATAGGTTTAAAGATTCAAGCATTTTAGAGCGGGTTGAAAAAGTCACAAAAATTCATGCCGATTTAGTTGAAGGTTATCGCCGCGATTTTGGCAAGTACGCGGGCAAGGTCGATGCCACACTGATTGAATCTGTGTTTAACAGTATTCCAGCGCAGTTATCACTTGTCAGCGATGAGTCCGTTAAACGCTTTAAATTTAAACATGTGCATGAGCGCAAATCTCGTTATAGCGATTTTGAGACCGCGATCCATTGGCTTCACTGTTGCCGCTTAGCCTTGCCAAACTACCCTATTGAAGGGATACCAAAATCACCTCTGGCGGCCTACAAAAAAGAAAATATGGTTAAACTGTTTCTATTTGATGTGGGACTGCTCAATCATATGCTAGGCAGCAGTTATAAAGAGATTAAGCAACAAGACTATGAGTACAAAGGCTATGTGGCTGAAAACTTTGTGCAGCAAGAGCTCACTGCTATTGGCGTTGACCCAAGCTATTCATGGAATGACGCCCGGGCCGAAATCGAGTTTATTTTGGCAACCGATGAAGGCGTTATCGTCCCTGTTGAAGTCAAAAGTGGCAAACGTACAAGAGCCAAATCGTTGGCATCCTACGTTGAAAAATGTGCTCCAAGTAAAACCTTTAAGTTAACGGGCACACAAGGCTCATCGGCGTTAGAACAAACCAATATTGTAATGCCTTTGTATTTCACCCAGTATTTACCACAGAGATGGTAAAGAGAGTTGCTTAGCATCCCGAGGTCTACACAAAGTGACTTTATGAGTAACAATCTGTAGACCTAAGGAGCATACAAGCTTTCAGCCAATCAAAACTGAACGATATTTTTTGCTAACAACGCTTGGCCTGTCTGTAACCCCATCATTTAAAGCAAATCACTTAACCGGTTTAACAGCGCTTTACGGCTATTATTAGTCACAACAAAGCGCTTAAAACGTTGCTCAAACGCCACGTTATCCGCTTTAAACTGATAGGCCTCAAACAGCTGATGCAAATAGCGTGCTGCCTCATCATAGCCACTGGCGCAGGTGCGATTCGCTTGCTCTTGTGCTTGCTGCCAGCTGTGCTCACGCTGATTATAGATATCCGTCAACATCTTCTCTTTTTCCGCTTTTTCGATGGCTAATTTTTTTGCGAGCGCCTCAGCTTGCTCTTGCTGTAATTGGCTTTGCGCTTGTTGAATGTAAGGGGTAATAAGGTCAGGCGTTAACCAATACTGATAGGTTTCGTCTGTGTTGGCCGATTCTTTTCGCGTCAGCGCTAAGGCTTGGTGACGAGTTAGCAGGCCTTGCTCAAACAGCGTGCGTAATAGCGTGTCTTTCTCCGCATCCGTGAGATTATGCAGCCACGTATCAAACTGAAATTGGGCTTGTTTGGCTTGGTGACTTGGTTGTTCGTTCAGCACCATCGCAAGTGCCTTAACCCATGCTAAGGGAATATCATACAGCGCCGCAAACGTCTGCACCTCTTCACTGAGGTGCTCAAAATCGTATTGAATTAACGGTATTTCTTCAAGTTCGTCATTACAATCAAACGCTTTGAGCCACATAAAGTACACAAGACGCCAATTCCCTTGGATTAACTCGCTGCGTAACCCAACTAAATGCTGGAAAAAGTCGTCAGCCTGTTCATCGTCAAAATACTCGCCATACTCTTCGATGGAAAAAATCAGTAGTTGCCACTCATCGCTTTGGTGTACATGAAGCCCATCGCTTGAAAAGCCAAGCAACGCTTCAGGGATCGTTCCGGCAGGTAACTTGATGTATACATCGATTGAGCCCCAATCGGCATAGTAAAACCCGATATCGAAGTATTTTAACATCAGCGTAGAAGGTTCCGCCTTTAAGTCACTGTAGGTGTAATACACCTGAAAGGACGTAGCAGTGATGTCCGCACGGCTTGAAATGGTTCTGAGTGCTTGACGCGCCTTAGCATCTAAGTACCCATCCAGACGCTCGAATTTATAGTATTGATATTCGCTCACGATGACCTTGCTATGCGTTAATGGTGAATTGAAAAGTTTGTTTTAACAAAGGCTGTACCTTAACAACTCTGCCGATCGGTTCAGCGTCTTTGTAACGCCTTGGCTCAATGATCAAAAATCCCCAAAACTGTAAAAATCGCTCAATAAATCGAGATTCGATGAGCATGCTTAAGTTTCTTTCTAGCGAGAAGTAATCATCCAAAGCGAATGCAAGCAGTAAATCGGGGAAAGCCGTCATCACCTCTTTCACCAGCTTTTCTACACTGTGATGACCTTGTAGGCGCCACAACATAAATAACCAAAAGGTTCGTAAGTCGACATCAAACTCAAAACCATCCAGATAGCCCCAGTTATATTTGCCGATGGCAGCCTCTAACATAGGTTTAAAAAATGCCTGTATGCCTAGAGCTTGATACTGCTTTTGCGCTGACTTTTTAACGTGATAACGGCCACTACGAAGGTAAATAATACCACTAATTTCGGCAAGCACTCGGGTGTAGTGCAAGGCATTAAATTTGTCTTCGTTACTGCCCGCAAACTCGCTGATACTGAGATCACGTTCGAACTGAGCAACGGCAAACTCAGGTAATAACTCACAGGCCTGTTTAACCAACTTAGCCGGTAAGCTGCCTTTACTTGTGGCTTTGAAGGAGCCTTCTTGCGCCATGGCCTCATCAAGAATTAGCGCTAGATAACGCATCACCGGACTGGTTGAAAGATCGTCTGGTGTGCTGATTTTCACCCACTGTAATTGCTCAAAAGGCGCATATAGCCAATTGGCCATTTGTGTTGGTGTTACGCCACAAAAATCGGGATGAGGTTGATTATTGCGATCCTGAACTTTGTGTTGTAAAACGGCGTTAAGTTCATCAAGGCTCAAATTTGGGTTCATTGCCAACATAGCCTCAACATCATCGAACACTTGGGCATGTTGCTGGAAAACGCTGCTCATACAACAACGTTTAAACTTTTTACCACTGCCACAATGGCAAGGATCGTTACGACCGAGTTTCATTGCTGTCTCTTTTTATTGTTGTAGATACTTACTGACAAAGCCTTAAAACTTTGCACTCACGACAACACCGTTGAAATTAAGACAATCTTTAACTCTTTGCTGCTGGACCGCGCTAAGTGTGTCGATATCATGGAAGGCAAACTCTGAGTGTTCATGGCTTAAGCGAATCACGGCGTCGGCAGATGCAAACTCACAACGAAAGATAAAAGCTTGGGATTGATAGGTGCTGTGATAATACACGCCGCTTAGGTAGTGGACGTTCACCGCCAGCCCCAGTTCCTCTTGGCATTCGCGCAGCAGGGCTTCGTGAATCGTTTCACCGGGCTCTAAGGCGCCGCCGGGTAAGCCCCAGGCGCAATTGCCGTAATTTGCCTTAAGGAGTAACACTTGGCCTGCATCGTTAGTGATCACCCCATGGCTACTGAGCCGAAACCTATCTTCAAATGCCATGTTTCAATCCCACGCTAAGGCAGTGTTATCACGAGTTGTGATTAAAGGTATTGCAGCTGGCAAGCTTGCCTGAGGCAAAACCCGTCTTAAACCATTTTACCCTGTCAGCCGAACTGCCATGGGTAAAAGCTTCGGGTTGTACGGCTCGGCCAGCCATTTTTTGCAGGCGGTCATCCCCCACGGCACTCGCGGCAGCGATGCCCTCTTCTACATCTCCGGCTTCGAGCAGATTGAGCTGCCTGTCGACATAATGCCCCCACACGCCAGCATAACAGTCGGCTTGCAATTCGAGGGCAACACTCAGTTGATTGGCCTGCGCCTTGCCGACGGCTTGCTGCGCCTGACGCACTTTAGTGCTGGTCCCGAGTAGGTTCTGCACATGATGACCCACCTCGTGGGCAATCACATAGGCGAAGGCGAAATCCCCCGGCGCCCCAAGTTTTTTCAGCTCCTCGAGAAAACTCAAGTCGATATAAACTTTGCTATCAGCGGGGCAATAGAAAGGCCCTGATTGCGCCTGTCCCATACCGCATCCCGTTGAGGTCATATTGCGATAGAGCACCAGTTTGGGCTCGACATATCGCCCTTGCAGCAATTGATTCCAGACGGTTTCGGTGGTGCCGAGGATCGCCGCCACAAACTGGGCATTCTCATCTTGAGCGGCTGTATTGCTGGCCGATTGTGATTGACTAAACCCCGCTTGATGGCTCGGATCTAGGGACAATCCGCCAGTAAAATATTGAAACGCAAAATATAGCCCGCCCAACAGCAGTATCACTCGGCCTATTTTGGTGCGAAGTAGAAAAGGCAGCAAGCGCAGCAGGAGCGCGCTAGGCACGCCCGCGGACGCCATCTGCTGGTCACGTCTGTCTTCGATATTGGAGCTGCGGTCACTGTCACGCCAACGCATTGGATTTCCTAGGCTATGGGTATGGGAACTAGATTTCAGTGTAGCCGTTATTTGGGATCATTCTGCTCGGTGGGCGCCGCTTTTAACGAGCGCAAAAACAGCCCTAGCCCACCAAAGGCTAACACTAAAATCACGATCAAATCGAAGGCCGACATGGCCCTAAAGTGAAACTGAATTGAGCTTATCACGCCGACAATTAAGGCGACTAAGGAGCCTAAGGTGAGCAGCCAACCGAGCTTGGTCTTGGCATCAAAAAACACCATCACTATCCCGAGGATAAACGGCAGCATCACCATACCTGTGGTGATAGAGAATCCCTGTCCAAAGGCATTCATGCGGTAGAGTCCATAGCCCAGCCCAAAACTGGAACTTACCTGTATCGCATTGAATAACAGATAAAATCCTGCACACATCATGGCAAGCCCAATAAAAAATTGGCCAATACCGCCCTGTGTTCCTCCCGCTCCCTTCATACCAATCCTTTCTATTGACGTTGTTGAATCGCTTTGTCGACAGCTTCTTTAAGCTGTTGGTCCTCTGCAGCCTTTTTGGCTTTCTCGTGGGCTGCTAACTGTTTATCCGCCTCGGCCACGCAGCGCTGTTTATCTAGCATGGGCTCATAGGGGTCGACATCCGTCCTAGCAGAACAGGCTAACTCGGCGCAGGCGGAGGTTAACAGTGATGCGGACAAGACTAACATAATCAAAGGGGTTTTCATCTTCGGCTCCTCAACAAAATAGCTACACTTAACCAAGCTAACGTTGGCAAGCTTTACTAGGGCATGTTGACGTTTCAGGGTTATTTTTGCAGCAATTTCGCTGGCTTTTATGCAAGGCAAAGTCCGTGCAGTGTAGTTATTCTACATAAACGGACGATAACGCAGCAGAAAAGCCAGCCAAATGCTGCCCGAAGGGTTCGTCTGGCAAGCCCTTGCTCTTTGTCACTCGTCATTTGAGTAGAATAACTACACATCATTCCTCGTTTCGCAAGCACGAGCTTGCCAGAACGAACAAAATCTAATCTCGAAACGTCAACACGCCCTAAACCTGTATCGATTATGTGCTCAACGATATTGACACAGATCCACGAAAGGCAAACACTGAGTGATGTTTTTTTATCCACCCATGACCGACGCCCCATAGGTTCATCACGGGGCTAATTAAGACAAGGACTGCGCTTGAATACTCTACTCTTAGGTAAAGGTGAGCAACAGGTTCACTTAAATCTTAAATATGCCAACCGCCACGGACTGATCGCAGGCGCCACTGGGACGGGTAAAACCGTTTCGCTGATGACCCTCGCCGAAGGCTTCTCTCGCCAAGGTGTGCCGGTATTTATCACCGACATTAAAGGCGATATCTCTGGGCTTGGCGTCGCGGGCACACCAAACGACAAACTCTTCCAGCGAGCCGCCGAAATCGGGATTGAAGAATATCAAACCGAGGCCAATCCTGTGGTTTTCTGGGATTTGGCTGGAGAGCAAGGGCACCCCTTACGCACAACCGTGAGCGAGATGGGACCCACCCTGCTCGGGCGCATTCTCGAACTCAATGACACCCAAAGCAGTATTTTGGACATAGTGTTTCAACTGGCTGATGACCAAGGTTTATTGTTACTCGATCTCGACGATCTTCGCGCCATGCTGAACTTAGTCGCCGATGAACGTAAAGATATCTCCGCCAAGTATGGGCTTATCAGCGCCCAGTCCCTCGCCGCTATTCAACGCTCGGTCCTCGGCTTGGAGCGCGATGGCGGCAAAGACTTTTTCGGCGAGCCAGCGCTTCAACTCGAAGACTTGATGCGCACGAACTTACAAGGGCGCGGCATTATCAGCCTGTTAGCCGCCAATAAGTTAATCCTGACCCCTAACCTCTATTCCAGCTTCTTACTCTGGCTGCTATCAGAACTCTTTGAAAACCTACCCGAAGTCGGCGATCTCGATAAACCCAAGTTAGTCTTCTTTATTGATGAGGCGCACTTATTGTTTGAAGGCTGCCCAGCAAGTTTGCTTAAACGCATAGAGCAGATTATGCGGCTTATCCGCTCCAAGGGTGTCGGGGTGTATTTTTGCTCGCAGTTTCCTGACGATATTCCCAACGAGATCTTAGGTCAGCTCGGTAATCGGATTCAGCATGCCCTCAGGGCGTATACCCCAAGGGATCAAAAAGCCGTTAAAACCGCGGCAGAGACCTTTGTGCCCAACCCTAAATTGGTGGTCAGCGAGGTAATTTCACAACTCGCCGTGGGCGAAGCTTTAGTCTCGACACTCGCCGAGAAAGGCGTGCCCACTATGGTGGAACGCGCCCTGATTGCACCGCCCCGCTGTCGCATGGGGCCAGCAAGCGCGGAGGAGTTAAACGCCATTCGAGCCAAGAGCCCCATCGGCGGCAAGTACGACACTTTAATCAACCGAGAGTCCGCCTACGAACGGCTCAATCAACGGCACGCCGAAGCGGCCAATGGCGCAGCTAGCACCCAAACCGCGAGTACGCCCGCCGCCCAAGAAGCGGATCAAGGCTGGTTTAGTGAACTGATCTTCGGCAATAAACGCCGCCAAGGATTGGCCGAGACACTCTCCAAACAAGCCGCGCGAACCGTGGGTAATCAACTCGGCAAACAAATATTGCGCGGATTACTCGGCGGCATACTCGGCAAGTCGACCCGCAGGTAATGGCGCAGGGCTAAAACCGTGCGCTAAACCGCATATTTTATATACACATTGGCACTACCATTAGCGTGAATTATTCTAAGTAGTGAGTGGATCTTAGTTAGGATTTAGGTGATAAGATTATTTTGCGAGTACCGCTCAGAGAGGCAAATAAATTCAAGTAAATTACCAATAGTTTTAAATAGTTGTGATTTAAAAATGGTGTAATTCGAGTTTAATCGTTTCGCTTTAATCAGGACATCATGGAACGGGTTTTACGCAAATGGCTTACATGATTAGCCTGATGAACAACCACTGAAAGTACATGGAGTTAACTATGAGTAAAGAGCAAAAAAATCGCAAAGAGGCCAAGAAACAGCCGTTAATGACGATGAAGGAAAAGCGTGCCGCAAAACACGCCAAAAACGCGTCTAAAGGTCTCCTCGATAACGTTAAATAATATTGTGGCACTTTAGGGTGCGCCTCCAATATCGACAATTAAGGGTTAACTGCGGTTAGCCCTTTTTATTGGCTCGCTTTTTATTCCCCATACCATTGGTGATTAATTCAGCAAACAAAACAAGTTAATAACCAATTAAATCATTACTTTAACTAGGAAAACCCTTTAACTAAAAAAGTCACCTAGACTAAAGCAACATGCACATTGCTTGAGTCTTTTGCTAAGGTTTTATTTACCTAGATCACCCAGAACCACAATCGCAGCTAAGTTACCGATTTATCAGCTTATTCCATTTTAGCCATCACAGCACCCGACGCTCGCTAGCCCTATTGGAATATTGGCTATACGCCTAATAAATCACGATTTAGACTGCATATAAACTCGTGACAAAGCCTGTATTTTGAGCAGATTTGGGTATATAAGTAGTGATACTAAAGTTGCAATCAAACAGTCCGATTTACCTTACCCTATATAACACAATAAAAAATAAGGATATTTCAGCATGAAAATCAACAAACGTTTTATCGCCGTTGGCGCAGCATTAACGCTCTCACTCAGCGCAGCCTCAATGGCGGCCGCACCTGCCTTTATCAATATCTTAACTGGCGGCACCAGTGGCGTGTATTACCCCATTGGTGTGGCATTGTCGCAGCTCTATGGCTCAGGCATTGAAGGCGCCAAAACCTCAGTGCAGGCCACTAAAGCCTCGGTTGAAAACCTCAATTTGCTGCAAGCGGGCCGTGGTGAATTGGCCTTAGCCTTAGGCGATTCTGTGGCTGCTGCCTATCAAGGCGATGCCGATGCCGGCTTTAAAAAGCCATTAGATAAGGTGCGCGTGCTCGCAGCCGCTTACCCTAACTACATTCAAATTGTGGCCAATAAGGAGTCTGGCATCAAAACCTTAGCCGATTTGAAAGGTAAACGTATTTCTGTCGGTGCGCCTAAGTCGGGCACAGAACTCAACGCGCGCGCCATTTTTAAAGCCGCGGGTTTAAGCTACGAAGACATGGGCAAAGTGGAGTTTTTACCCTATGCCGAATCGGTCGAGCTAATTAAGAACCGTCAGTTAGATGCGACCTTACAATCTTCGGGCTTAGGTATGGCAGCGATCCGCGATTTAGCCGCGACTATGCCAATCAACTTTGTGGAAATTCCCGAAGATGTGATCGGCAAAATCAATAATCCCGCCTACCAACATGGAGTGATCCCAGCAGCCACCTACGAAGGCCAAACCGCCGATGTCTCTACGGTTGCTATTCAAAACCTCTTTGTGACTCAAACTGGTGTGTCTGACGATTTAGCCTATCAGATGACTAAACTGATGTTTGAGCATTTAGATCGCCTCGGCAACGCCCACTCAGCGGCGAAAGCCATTCAATTAGACAAGGCAACCAAAAACCTGCCTGCGCCACTGCACCCAGGTGCTGAGCGTTATTTCAAAGAAGTTGGCGCACTCTAAGGGTGTAACCTCAATCTGTGCGACCCATTTTTCACCTAAGCACTTGAGTGATAGCGTCACTCAAGTGCTGCGTCGCCCTCTGTAGTCTAATGCTGTGAGGCATAAATATGAGCGATTCCGAACAAGGACTAGGCGCTAAGACCAGTGACTGGCCCAAGGCGCTGTTTTACACCGCGCTACTTTTCTCTATTTTTCAAATCATTACCGCCGCCTTTCATCCCGTATCGACCCAAGTTTTGCGGGCAACCCACGTGGGCTTTTTACTCTTAGTCGTATTCTTGAGTTATCCGGCGGTGGGCAAGTCTCGCCCCTGGCAACCCTTAGCCTGGGTGCTTGGCCTTGCGGGCATGGCAACGGCCGCCTATCAATGGTTTTTTGAGGCCGACTTGATCCAGCGCTCCGGTGAACTCACCGATGCCGATATGGTAATTGGCGTGGTGTTGATTGTTTTAGTGTTTGAAGCCGCGCGGCGGGTGATGGGCTGGGCGCTGCCGATTATCTGCTGTATTTTCTTGGCCTACGGCTTATTCGGCCAATATCTCCCCGGTGACTTAATGCACCGTGGCTACGGCGTTGACCAAATTATCAATCAGTTATCCTTCGGTACCGAAGGGCTCTACGGCACACCAACCTATGTGTCGGCTACCTATATCTTCCTGTTTATTCTCTTTGGTGCATTTTTAGAGCAAGCGGGGATGATCCGTCTGTTTACCGATTTTGCCATGGGATTATTCGGCCATAAACTCGGCGGCCCGGCGAAAGTGGCCGTGGTTTCTTCGGCGATGATGGGCACAATCACGGGCTCGGGAGTTGCCAACGTGGTGACCACGGGGCAATTTACCATTCCCTTGATGAAGCGCTTCGGCTACCGCCCCGCCTTTGCCGGCGGTGTAGAAGCCACTTCCAGTATGGGCAGCCAAATTATGCCGCCCATCATGGGCGCGGTGGCCTTTATCATGGCCGAAACCATTAACGTGCCGTTTATTGAAATCGCCAAAGCGGCGTTAATCCCCGCATTGTTGTATTTCAGCTCAGTGTTCTGGATGGTGCATCTGGAGGCCAAACGCGCCAATCTCTGTGGTTTGCCTAAGGATCAATGCCCCGATCCCTGGGCGGCAGTGAAGGAGCGCTGGTATCTGCTGATCCCACTGTTTATTTTGATTTACTTGCTGTTTTCGGGTCGTACGCCGCTGTTTTCTGGCATGGTCGGTTTAGCACTAACTTCGATTGTGATCTTAGGCTCTGCGATTGTGCTGCGCCTACCTTCTAATGCGATGCGCTTCGCCTTTTGGATTGCCCTTGGGGTGTTGTGTGCCGGCTTCTTCCAGATGGGAATCGCCGTCGTCTTTGGGGTCATCGCCTTACTCGTCGCTGTCTGCTGGTTTATCAAAGGGGGTAAAGATACCCTGACCATCTGCCTGCACGCTTTAGTCGATGGCGCTCGCCATGCGGTGCCCGTGGGGATTGCCTGCGCCCTGGTTGGGGTGATTATCGGGATCGTCTCGCTGACGGGGATTGCCTCAACCTTCGCCAGTTACATCCTCGCCGTGGGTCAAGATAACCTCTTCCTCTCATTGGTGTTAACTATGCTCACCTGCATGGTGTTAGGCATGGGCATCCCGAGTATCCCTAACTATATTATTACCAGCTCGATTGCCGCCCCCGCGCTGCTGGACTTAGGTGTGCCGCTGATCGTCTCCCATATGTTTGTGTTTTATTTTGGAATTATGGCCGACCTCACGCCTCCCGTCGCCTTGGCCTGCTTTGCCGCTGCGCCAATCGCAAAAGAATCGGGGCTGAAGATCAGTCTATGGGCGATTCGCATCGCTATCGCTGGCTTTGTGATCCCCTTTATGGCGGTTTACGATCCGGCGCTTATGCTACAAAGCGATAGCTGGCTTGCCATCGGCTTTGTGATGTTAAAAGCCACCGTAGGTATTGGTATCTGGGGCGTGATCTTCACCGGTTTCTTACTGCAAAAACTCTATTGGTGGGAGCGTGTTATCGGCTTCCTCGCCGGAGCCAGTTTAATCCTTGCGACACCGCTCAGTGATGAAATCGGCTTTGGACTGGCGCTACTCTTTATCGTGCAGCACAGCCTAAGAGCGCGCAAACTGAAACGTCTTGCCGAGCAGGGGTAAGGTTTTGAGTGTATGCAAAGGTAAGGCAATAAGATGCTAGGTCTATGTTTAGGCCTAGCGGGCACACTGTGGGCACAAGTGCCCACAGAGCAGTTCACCCTCGCGTGGAACCACAGCATAGAAAAAATCCGCTGGGAAGAAGACTATCAAGTCACCACTCAAGGATTACGCCTCACTGAGGCCAGAGTCAAAGGCACGGGGGCAGGAATGGAAATCCCCGATGATGCGGTATTTAGCAATGGCAGTTGGCATTATCAACCTAAGTTGCCCGTGCTGCCGAGATTACGCCTAGGGCGCACACCCGAGGCGGGGGATTTTGAGCTGTGCTTCACTCAGGCTTCGGGGGAGGCGCAATGCCAAGCCATGAGTCATTGGATTGGCCCGCCGAACAAACACGATGCCGCCGTTGAGGTGTGGGGCTGTCAGCTGTGAAATGTCGCTTCATAAAGACGCGCAAGCTAGGCGCATCTGCCGCCGATTAACGGTCAATAGCGCTCTCATTCCGAGAGAAACTGTAGCCGTTTTTCCCTTGGTGTTTAATACGATACATAGCGGCATCGGCGCGATCGCAGCTTTGAGCAAAACGATCACCGTACTCAAAAATATCGATACCAATACTCAGGCTTATCGCCACCTCGCAACCATCGAGTAAGAAACGTTGTCGATAAACATCCAATAAGGATTGCGCGAGCATACCTAAGGCTTCGATATCCGAAGTGGGCAGGACAATCACAAACTCGTCCCCGCCGAGCCGCGCGATCTTTGCCTGTGCACCCGAATGCTCCACTAAGGAATGCGCCACATGCACCAATAAGTTATCGCCAAACTTGTGACCATGGTGATCATTTAAGGCTTTAAAACCATCAAGATCGATAAAGAATAACGCCCCACGCTGGCCGGGTTGCAATAACTCATCGAAGGCCGTGGTGATGGCTTGGCGGTTCATCAGGTTGGTGAGAGGATCGCTATGAGCTAACCGAGCTAAATCCAGCTCGTAGCGCTTTTCTTGAGTGATATCGATATGGCTGCCCATCATTCGCAGCGGCGTGCCATCGGGTAGACGCTCAACAATGCGGCCACGATCCGACACCCAAGTGATGCTGCCATCTTTGTGCAGCATGCGATGTACGACCTGATAATAATCGGCCTTACCATTCACATGGTCTTCAAAGGCTTTGATTACCCAGTCTTTATCCTCTGGATGAAGTTTGCTTTTCCAGCTGTCGACATGGGCGCGAAGCTCCTCGCGGCTAAAGCCGAGCAGTTCGCCCCACTTCACATTGAACAGGGTGAGATTGCCACTGGGAACATGCTGCTCCCACAAACACAAGCCATTGCCATCGAGGGCGGCAAACAGTTTTTCTTCGGCGCGATTATTGAGCGCCGTTAACCGCGCATTTTCACGTTTAAGTTCGGCGATTTCGGCCTGAAGTTGCTTTATTTGTGCTGCAGAATCCGCTACCACGAAAAGTCTCTGTTGTTAGGTTGGGGGATTTTCGTCCAGTGTAAAACAGTTAAAGCCGAAGGGACATAGTAAAAAGGATAAAGCCAAGGGGGGCTGACAAGCCATACAAAGGAGTCAGCCAGATGCTGACTCCATCAAGCTGACGCTTAATCGCGGGTGAGCACTTCAAGCAATTCAATCTCAAAGGTGAGATCCGAATTAGGCTTGATATGGGCACCAATTTGACGCTCGCCGTAGGCTAAATGCGCAGGGACGAATAACTTACGTTTTCCGCCAACCTTCATGCCCATCAGTCCTTGATCCCAACCTTTAATCACTCGGCCAGTGCCAATCACGCATTGAAATGCCTGACCACGGTCATAGGAGGAATCAAACTGAGTGCCATCCTGCAAAAAACCGCGGTATTGAGTGGTGATCAACGCGCCTTTTACGGCCTCTTTTCCTTCGCCGATAACCAGATCGACAACTTCTAATTCAGTCATTTAATTAATCTCTTCGTCTTCACTTACATTCAAGTGATCCATCAAAGAGCCTATTCTAACATCGCCAGCCGAGCTTGTCGGTGCAGCTCACCCATTTTGTGGTACAGGTTTCGATACGCCTTGACCTCCCTTTAAATTTGCCACGGCGTCCCCATATCTACAGCATGCATTGAGCTAAGGAGCCATTCCATGATTATCGCCTGCCCCCACTGTGACACCTTAAACCGCGTGCCCCAAGAGCGGTTAACTGAGCAGCCTACCTGCGGCAAATGTAAACAGGATCTGTTTGCGGCGGCGCCCATTGAGCTCACGAGCGCCAATTTTATCAATCATGCTCACAAGTCAGAGTTGCCAATCGTTGTCGATTTTTGGGCAAGCTGGTGCGGCCCATGTAAAAGCTTTGCCCCCACCTTTTCGGCGGCAGCAAAAGCATGGGAACCACAATTTCGTTTCGGCAAGATTAATACCGAGGAGCAACAGGCGTTGGCGGCGCAATTTGGGATCCGCTCTATCCCTACGCTGATGATATTCAAACAGGGGCATCTTATCGCCCAGCAAGCGGGCGCCTTACCCAAGTCGGCGCTCGACCAATGGCTGCAGAGTTATTGCTAGAATCTATAGTTTCGCCCATAAAAATACCCAGCCTAGCTGGGTATTTTATTTGGATGAATCAGGCGTGTTTACACTTCCCAGAAGGTGTGGGCAATAATGCCCAGCACTATCATGCTGAGGAAGTTAACTATCATGCCCACTCGCACCATTTCCGACTGCTTAATATGGCCAGAGCCGTAAACAATGGCGTTAGGCGGCGTCGCCACAGGCAACATAAAGGCGCAGGAAGCCGCAATACCAATCAGCACTGAGAGCATCACTGGCGATACCCCTAATGCTTCGGCAATCGCCGCAAATACTGGCACTAACAGCGCGGCACTTGCGGTATTACTAGCAAACTCGGTCAGCATCACCACGAAAGCGATTACCGCAAACACGAACAACGACATATGGGTGCTACCAAAAATATCCGTCATCCAGTGCGCGAGGAACACGCTGGTACCAGTACTTTTGAGCACGGCACTCAAGGTTAAACCGCCACCGAACAGGATCAATACGCCCCAATCTGTGGTCGATTCTATCTTCTTCCAGCCTACGAGCCCGAGTCCAGCCAGCAACACTACAGTGCCAAGGGCGACGACGGTATCAAATTGCGTGATCCCACCGAGCGCTTTGGCCAGCGGCACACTGAAAATCCAGCAACAAACCGTCGCGAGGAAGATAACTAAGGTGAGTTTGCCTTGGAAAGTCAGTTTTTGCTCTTCAACATCCAACTTACATTGCGCAGATAGATCCGGCTTAAAGTACCAGTAGAGTGCCAAAAGCATCATAGGTAACATCAAGATTACCGTTGGAATACCAAACTTCAGCCAGTCGCTAAAGCTTAGGCCGACCTGCGCCGCGGCAATCGCGTTTGGCGGGCTGCCGACTAAGGTACCAATGCCACCAATGTTGGCGGAATAGGCAATCCCAAGCAGTAAGAACACATAAGTGCTGTGGTACATCTTGCGATCGAGCTGCTGCAAAATCCCCAGTGCGAGTGGCAACATCATCGCCGTGGTTGCTGTGTTACTGATCCACATAGACAGCAACGCCGTCACGCCAAACAGCATTAAACAGGCAATACTGAGTTTACCCTTGGAGGCCAGCAATAATTTTTGCGCTATCAGGGTATCGATCTTTTGATGGTGCAGCGCAGCTGCTAATACAAAACCACCGAAAAACAGATAGATAATTGGATTGGCAAAGTTACTCATGGCTTCTTTGGTTTCAAACACTCCAAAGAATACCGCCAAAATCGGCACTAAAATCGCCGTGATACTGATGTGAATAGCTTCGCTTAACCACAAGATGGCGGCGAACACTAAGATAGCAAGCCCTGTATTGACCCCTTGGTCAAAGGGTAAACCGTAATACAACGCGAATAGCAGCAGAATATCCGCTACTAAGATCAGCATTTTTTTCTTTTCAAGCCCGGCATTCGCGGGCGAATGATTGGGGGGAACCGACGTTGACTGCTCTAAAGACGACATGGTGACAACCTTCATACCATTATTTTTTTAGGCAAATTTAGGGCATAGGTCACACTTGGCAAAGCAGTTTATTTTGTACTTTTGCCACTAGGCAACCACAAATACTGCAGACAAAAGGCGCAAAAAAGCCATTTTCGAGATAAAAATCACCTGTTTTTGATCTAAAGTTATGTGCAAAATTTTCAAACGCACAAAAATACCGCAGAAGTTTGTGAAAGCTGTAACTGAATAAATGTTTAAAACTGTGATATAGGTCAAACTTTGAATTTTCACCAAGTGATAAAGGCTGAATTTAATCTTAAAAACAGCAGTTAACACTTTAACATCCATGACCATTGGCATCATTAGCACTCAATATCACTCTTACCAGCAACAGCCGCACCTTAAGCATTTTTGTCACATTTAAACAACAAGTTATTTTTCCCTCTGAGTTCGAGTCTACCTTATCTAATTGCACATTGGTTAATAACCTGCCATTTACGCTTAATGTTCTTATCAAGATCCAAGGGCTTAAATACCAGCAAGAGATGACTTAGCCAAAAAACAAAGATTGCTACCAGGTACAAATTCGATTTATATTCCAGATAGGATCTTATTTAAGCATTTAGGATATAGCTTTGAATGACCAATGATTTAAAGGGGCATTGCAATGGAAAAAAGTTTTAACCCCTTAAACTTATCTGATAAAGCGAAAGGACATCAAATAAGCCTCCCCGTGGAATTTGTGCAGGCGCTTGCCGTAGCAACCTCCCTCCAAGAAGTCCTCGATAATGTTTCCCAATGGATATATCAATTATTTGATGCTGAAAGGGTTAGCATTACCTTGAAGGACGATGCTGACTATTTAAAAATCTATTCCATCAGTGGTAATAAGGCGATCCCGCTCGATTTTAGGGTGCCTATCGCTAATAGCTTTGTCGGTCAGGCCTTTTCAGAAAAGACTGTGCTTATTTGCGACGACCTCACTAAATCAACCAAGTTGGATGGCCTCATGCTGGCGCAGAATGGCATGAATACCAGCATGAATGCCCCACTCCTTTATGGAAATATTTGTTTGGGCACACTCAATGTCGCCCACAACAAGCCTTATCATTACAAAGATTTAGACGCCTTAGAGTTGCAGTGTTTAGCTAATTTGATTGGCCTTAATATCAGCCTGCGCCTGCAACTTAAAGAACTCGAATACCTTGCCTCAACAGACCACCTGACAGGCGCTGGTAATCGCCGGGTATTTACCCAAAAAATCCTGCAAGCCATAGAGACATTCCATGAAAAGGGACAACTCTTTTATTTTGGTTTGTTGGATATAGACCATTTTAAGATGCTCAATGATCAATTTGGCCACACCGCAGGAGACTATGTATTACAGAAAATTGTCGCCATATCTGAAGCCATGATGACGAGCTCCGCGGAACTATTTCGTATTGGCGGTGAGGAGTTTGCCATTATATTCCCTGAGCAAACCGAGTATGAGCCTATGCAATTTTTTAACGATATCAGGGAAGCCATTGCCAAGGCGGCTTTGGACTTCGACGGCATACCGATCAGCGTCAGTGTAAGTATCGGCTTTACCACTATGAGCACTGCGGATTATGCACCAGAATCCTTACTGCGCCGCTCGGATAAGGCACTCTATCAGGCAAAGCTGGCAGGGAGAAATCGTGTGGTGATGTTTAATACAGCATAAGCATGAAGTTGCATTCCAAGGACCTAGTGAAACCTTCGCAAAAATGTACAATAGCACTCCAAACCAATAACATTTAAATTCCATTATCTCTATGAATAATAAACACAAATATTATTCACCATCTCAGTCAATCTAACTCACTTTACCCTGAACAAAATTCGGCCTAAAGTCGCGCCCGCAATCTCTCCTTCTGTTTATTTTTTACCTGTTTGGTACCGCCAGTGGAAAATGTAGCGTTAACTCAATCGACTCAAAAGCCAGGACTTTTTGTGCCAGTTACAGGCTTAAGCCTATTTGCCCTCGCGTCGGGCTATTTGATGAGTTTGATCCCGCTCTCGCTCAGTTATTTCGAACTCAGCCCAGATCTCGCGCCATGGCTCGCGAGTATTTTCTACCTCGGCTTATTGCTGGGTGCCCCTTGCATCGCGCCAATCGTGGCACGCATCGGCCACAGCAAAGCCTTTATTTTATTTCTCAATATCTTATTGTGCAGTGTTGTGGTTATGGTACTGCTGCCACAGGGCGGTATCTGGCTCGCCTCGCGACTCGTTGCTGGTGTCGCGGTGGCAGGAATTTTTGTGGTCGTCGAATCTTGGTTGCTTATGGCCGACACCCAAAAACAGCGGGCCAAACGCTTAGGCCTGTACATGACCGCCCTGTACGGCGGCACGGCAATAGGACAACTCGCGGTCGATTACTTAGGTACCACGGGCAACCTTCCCTATTTAGTGGTGATAGGTTTACTGGCCGCCGCCAGTTTACCCGCGCTCTTAGTTAAACGCGGTCAACCGCAATCGAGCGAGCAACACTCGATTGCCCTCTCGGATCTTAAAAACCTGAGTAAACCCGCCGTGGTCGGTTGTTTAGTCTCGGGATTATTGCTCGGCCCCATTTACGGCTTATTGCCTGTTTATGTGTCGCAGGACATGGGATTTGCCCAGCAGACGGGGCAATTTATGGCGCTGATCATTATGGGCGGCATGATAGTCCAGCCCTTAGTGAGCTATTTATCTCCACGCTTCCAGAAGAGTGCCTTAATGGCCGCCTTCTGCTTAATTGGCGCTGCGGCACTCTTTTTACTGACACAGAAATCCCTCGTTGGACTCTGGTTAGGCTTTGTGTTGCTGGGCGCCTGTGCCTTTGCCCTCTACCCTATCGCCATCAGCCTGGCCTGCGATCATCTGCCTAGCAGCCAAATTGTGTCTGCAACTCAGATTATGTTGCTCAGTTATTCCGTCGGTTCGGTTATCGGCCCAGTTACAGCGAGTCGCTTTAATCATATCGAACATGGCTTGTTACTCTACTTAGCCGCCAGTTTTGTGCTGACATCTTGTTATCTTGGCGCGCGCTTACTGGTGCGAAGCAAACCTCGCTTGCCGACGGCAAAAGCTTAAGGCCTATTGCTCAGTAACAAAATGGGCGCCTTAAGGCGCCCATTTTTCAAACTGTTTTTGAAGCGGTCTCGACCACAGCATCCTTATTGGGAATCGCCCAGACACTGTCCTGCGGGCCATTGAATAAGCGATGGCGCGTGAGTCGGTATCCATAGTAGAACAGCCCACTAAAGCCGAGCGCCACGAGATCGACCCCAAGCGTTGCCGCAGAATGGGGCGCCCATAAGCCTAGACTCGGCACTAACAGCCCGATCACAGAGCTAATAGGCATAGCCAGAGTCGCCAAGGCGCACAGAGGTAAAATCAGCAGTGCCGCCCTAGCCGCGCCGCGCCAGAAGGCATAGGCCACTAAGGCGGCGAAGACGACATAGTACAACCACAGATAGAGATGATTAATATTGCTCACCTGTGAGTAGAACCATTTCCCCAGCAGCATGCTCACCGCCAGAGCGGCAACCGAACCTAAGCAAATCCCCACGGTGGCGCTCGCCATTAATCGGCAGGCACGCGTCTGCTCACTCGCCTGTTTTTTACGGCGCTTTTCCAGCCACAACAAGTTACCGCTGTAAAATAAAAAGGCGCCGCTCAAGCCTAAAAAGAAATACACCCAGCGCCCAAGATCGCCGCCGTAACTGCCAAAGTGCAGCCCAAAGAATACCGCGACCGTTCTGGCCCAAATGCCCTTATCACTCTGGTCAATGGTGCTGTTGGTTATCTTGAGGCTATAGGGATGCAGATATAAGTAATCGGTGACTGGTCCGCGCATAAAACCGCTAGGGTTGTACAGGCCTAAACGCAAGGTCGCGCGAGGATTATTCAAGTTCATAAAGGTCATTTCATGCACTTGATACTCGGGGGCGAGCTCCTGCACCTTAGCCAGAACTGTGCTGACCTTAGGCAAATCGGCGAGTGTATAGGGCGTTCTATCGGGTGCGGGTTGGGCAAACAGCGGTTTTTCACCGTAAACCACCTGCTTAAGCCCATCGTAAAGCTGATCATGGAAGGCAAACACTATCACGGTCAGACTGATCACTAGATGAAATGGCAAACTAGTAATGCCGACTAAGTTGTGGGCATCGAGCCAGAAACGGCTTTCGCCCTTATCTTTACGTAGGGCGAAAAAGCTTTTAGTTAAGGTGGGCAGTAAGAAAATCACCCCAGAAACCAGCGCCAAGAAATATAAGAAGGCGGCGACGCCGAGCACATAGACACCCGCTTGATCGTGGCCCACTTCACCGGCAATCCCCGCAGTGCGGTGTAATTGGTCAATCAGCTCGGCCAGCTCGCTTGGGGTGCTTAGTTGAGTCACTAATTGCCCCTGCTCGTCGAGGCTGGCATGCCAAAGCTGGTTACTCATGCTGAGTTCACGCTCCGAGCCCTGCTGATACCAAGTCATCGGCGACTGATGTTCATCATTCAAATGCAAACTAAAGCCGTTTTTCGCCTTATCGTCCCGAGCTAACACCTGCGACACTAACTCATCGAGCCTATCAGCAGAGACTTGCGGCAAAGTCACAGAGGGCGGCATTGACCAAGCGTCAATCGCACCTTTAAACATAGTGAGCGATCCGGCATAGAAACCGATAAACAACACTATTCCGGCGATGATCCCAGTCCAAATATGGATAGACTGATACACCCTTAACACATCACTGCGAACTTTCATCCCTTATCACCTAAAGGTATATAAAACTATATAAGTCAAAACGTTAAACAGGCCTAAATAGCCAATGGCCCTGAGTCCTGTTTTAAAGAGAAAACTCAAACTTAAGACAGATAACCAAATGGGTGCGATCAACCACATATTGACCTGCACCTTAGTGTCGGCATCGATTCCGCCCGGACCAAACCAGGCAAATAATCCCACTAGCCCTAGGGCTAAAGTAAAACCTAACACTAACCCTGCCAGTGACTTAGTCCACCAGTCGGGTTGTAACTTGTCCTTTTCTGCTAAACGCGTCATGGCTTATTTCCGACCGATAAGAGAGATAAAAGGCACTAAGCCCGAGAGCAACATCAACAGGGCTATCCAGAGAAACATTGCGGCACTGAAGGTGAACAGACTCAGCCAACCAATCAAGCTAGCGAGGGCAAGCCCATAGGCGAGTAACCGCCATGGCCGCTTAGGAAGGGGGCAGGTTAATAGTCTTTGTTGCTTATTGCTCAGATAACACAACAGGCAAGCCATCAGTGTCGACAACAAAAAGATGAGTTGCAACACGGGGATTTATCCTCTCACGACAAAGTGTTAGCACAATTAAACCCACTGAAATCTACCGCTTTGCGCCTGATTTTCACCAAACAAAAACGGGGCGAAATGATAGAAATTGAGTTAATTTCGGGACTCTAACCTTGGTGAGAATAGTTCGCAATAACATTTACACTGTAAGCATAAGCAATGACATCTGGGTCACACATAGGAAAACTCGATACAGTCTTATTGCCACCCGTTAACCATTAAGATACATTTTGACGCTAGATGTAACGCCAAGTGTTTAAAATTAAACCGTATTTCGCCCCAATAAATTCCGCCATCGCAACATATCAGCAAAGGAAGCGACATGATAAAAAATGAACTCAACCTGCCAAGCTCCATTGGCCTCTCTAAAATCATCCCCCTGGTGATTTTACTCATTATCTTCATCTCGCTTTTTGGCAGTTGGTACACGGTCGACCAAGGTGAGCGCGGGGTGATTTTGCGTAACGGTAAGATCATCGGCACCGCCGAACCAGGACTGGGTTTTAAAATGCCGCTGTTCGATACAGTAGTGAAGATATCCACTCAAACCCACACCACCAGCTATAGCTCATTGCAAGCCTATAGCCGCGATCAGCAACCCGCGACACTCAATGCCTCAGTCACCTTCAATGTGCCGCCGGATCGTGTCGAAGAGGTCTATGCCAACTTTAAGAGTATCGATGCCATGGTGGCTCGCCTACTCGACCGCCAAGTGCCAACGCAAGTTGAGAACATTTTTGGTAAATACACAGCAATTTCGGTCGTGCAGGAGCGGATCAAATTCGGTATCGATGTGACAAACGCCATCACTCATTCGGTCAAAGGCCCCATCGAAATCACCTCAGTGCAGATTGAAAATATCGATTTCTCTAATGCCTACGAAAAGTCGGTAGAAGACAGAATGCGCGCCGAAGTTGAGGTACAAACCCAGCTGCAAAACCTCGAGAAAGAAAGAGTCAGCGCACAAATCGCCGTGACCCAAGCGCAGGCGGAAGCCGACTCGCAACTCGCCCGCGCTAAGGCCGAGGCCGAGAGTATTAGGATCAAAGGGGATGCAGAGGCGTCTGCCATTAAGAGCCGCGCCGAAGCTCTGGCACAAAATCAAAACCTCGTCGAACTGACCAAGGCAGAGAAATGGGACGGCAAGCTGCCCACCACAGTGCTGCCAACGGGCACCCTGCCCTTTATCGATGCTAAAAAGTCGAACTAATAAACGACTGAGCATCACGCGTCGCTCTGCCGCGTGAGCAGCACCATTAAAGTGTCATAATAAAAAATCCCCAGTCATTGCTGGGGATTTTTAGTTAGCGTTAGCACTATGAGCAGCAGTCGCTACGGCGCAGCCAACTACGGGGGATTTTCTCGAATACCACTTTCGCCATCAGCAATGCGAGCACTATGCCTGAGGTCGCAACTAACCACTCGGGTAACATCTGGTGCTGCTCACCAATCTGTGGCATCACCTCAAAACCAAAGGTGGCGACCAGATAATTCACCAAAGCGCCAGCGACTAAGGCAACCCCCAAGACGCCCCCAAGATAGCCATAGAGCGCGCGCTTACCCAGCTCCTTAGTCACCACGCCTAAAGTCGCGATATTGGTTGCAGGACCTGCCATCATAAATACCAGCACGGCACCAGGGGAGACACCCGCCAGTAGCAAGCCGGCGGCAATCGGCGTCGAAGCCGTGGCGCAGATATACATAGGCACAGACACTAGCACCATTACCAGCATGGCCAGCAATCCATCGCCCCACTTAGCTAAAAAGTCTGCTGGAACATAGGTTTGCACTATGGCTGCGAAGAATAAGCCCACCAGCAACCAGAGTGTAGTGTCACGCACCAGATCCGTCGCCGCATATTTAAGACCTATGCCTACTCGTGCAATCACAGATTCAGACTTAAGCTCGGTCGCCATATCCTGTGTAGATGCGCAGCAGCTCTCGCCTTCGGCTTGATGGCTATCTGCCGTTTTCGCGCTTGAGCTACCACAACAAGCGCCCTTCTTCACTACGACTATTTTTTCAGGCGCAGCGGTTTGAGTACCACAGCATGAACCTGCATTTTCAACCTTGACCGCACTGACTTTAGCCGCATTAACCATACCGACAGTGCCCATACTTGGGCCGCCAGCAGCCATTAGACTTGGCGTAGCCATCGGCGTCATTTTGATTTTCGGCTCGGTTGCTGGCGCTTTCGCGTTATCACTGCCGCAGCAGGAAGATTTAACTGGCGTGATTGCGGGCGCCTTAGTCGATGCGCAGCAGCTTTTTACCGCTTCGGCTTTGAGCACTTTCTCTGCCGACGGGGATTTTGAAGCACAACATGAAGCGACAGGCGCAGTGCTAGCGAATGCCTTGTCTGACTGAGCCTTGTCTAACAGGGCCTCGGCCTTAGCAGCAGGTTTGCCATCGTCATCATCTCGCCCCACTAAAAGGCCCGCAACAATAGCACTAGTGATCGCCGCAATCGGCCGTACTATCGCCATAAAAGGGCCGAGCAAAACGTAAGAAACCGTTACAGAGTCGACCCCAGTTTCAGGGGTGGAAACTAAAAAGGAGGTGGTTGCCGCTTTAGATGCCCCAGAGCGGCGCAGCCCAACGGCCGCGGGGATCACCCCGCAGGAACACAGAGGTAATGGCGCGCCCAATAACGCCGCCTTCACCACGGTTTTAAAGCCATGCCCGCCGAGCTGCTTTTGCATCCAAGCCATGGGCACAAACACTTTGAGTAGGCCCGCCAGAATCAAGCCGAGCAACAGCCAAGGGGCGGAATCTAAAAACAGATCGATAAAATTCTTCAATAACATAGTTAATTCCCTGACTTATCTAGGGTTGTCGCATCTGGAGTTTGGCCGTGGTCGTGCTCCACACGCACTCGCTCTGTACTCGACTCCAGCGCTTCTAAAATCGAGCAATGTTCGGCGCTACGCGGCCCGCCGCAGCAGGCATCCGACAGTTTTTGCAAACTGGTTTGAAAATGCAGTAACTCGGCAATCTTAGTCTGCACCTGAGCCAACTTGACGTCGACCATGCCCTTCACATCGGCACAGGCCCAATTGGATTTATCCAACTCGATTGAAAGCAGCTCGCTAATTTCACTCAAGCTAAAACCTACCGCCTTCGCCCGCAGAATAAAACGCAGCCGCGCGGCATCGGCATCGGTATAGACCCGATAGCCAGAGTCGGTGCGGCTCGAAGGCGAAAGCAGACCGTGCTTCTCATAGAATCTGAGGGTATCGGCCTTAACCTCACATAAATCGGCTAACTCACCAATTCGGTACATAGTGCTATCCTTTGCAGCATCACTGGAATCACCTCAAGCAACACTGACAATCAATATGATGGAGCGAGTATAAACCTTAGAGCCTACTCCAAGGTCAAGGGCTATTTTGAAATTTACACTTGACCCCCAAATCATTCCACTTTGTTCTGATATCAATATTGTGAAATCGCGCAGAAAAAACACCCGTAAATCCCGTTTTACGGTAGAATACGCGCGCCTGACGTTGGGACAAAAAATATAAGTAGGACCAAGGGGCTTTTGGAAAGCAGAATCAGATAGAAGTTGTTCTGTTTTCCGAAAGATCCTTGAAACTAAAATAACTGGACCCTGTACCCAAATGACTGTTGCAAATAATGCCAGACCCATTCGTCGCGCGCTGTTAAGCGTTTCAGATAAAACCGGAATTCTCGAATTCGCCAAAGCATTACACGCCCAAGGCGTTGAACTGCTGTCAACTGGCGGCACCGCTCGCCTGTTAGCGGATAACGGCGTGCCTGTTATCGAAGTATCTGACTATACAGGACACCCTGAGATCATGGATGGTCGCGTTAAAACCCTGCACCCGAAAGTGCATGGCGGCATTTTGGCGCGTCGCGGTCTTGATGAAAATGTCATGGCTGCCAACAACATCAATGCAATCGATCTGGTTGCGGTTAACCTCTACCCTTTTGCCGATACTGTTGCTAAAGCCGGTTGCACCTTAGAAGATGCGATTGAAAACATCGACATCGGTGGCCCGACTATGGTGCGCGCTGCGGCGAAAAACCATAAAGATGTGACTATCGTTGTTAATGCCGCCGATTATGATCGCGTATTAGCCGAAATGGCCGCCAACAATGGCAGCACGACTCACGCGACCCGTTTCGATTTAGCGATTGCCGCCTTCGAACACACTGCCGGTTACGATGGCATGATCGCCAACTATTTCGGCACTATGGTTCCTGCGCATAGCACTGATGAGTGCTTCGAAGATTCTAAGTTCCCACGCACCTTCAACACTCAATTAGTGAAGAAGCAAGATCTGCGTTACGGTGAAAACAGCCACCAAACTGCAGCCTTCTATGTTGACACTAAGATCGACGAAGCCTCAGTCGCAACTGCAGTTCAACTGCAAGGTAAGGCACTGTCTTACAACAACATCGCCGATACCGATGCCGCCCTTGAGTGCGTAAAAGAGTTCAGCGAACCCGCTTGCGTTATCGTTAAACACGCTAACCCATGTGGTGTTGCACTGGGTAAAGATCTGCTCGATGCCTATAACCGCGCCTATCAAACTGACCCAACGTCAGCCTTCGGTGGCATTATCGCCTTCAACGGCGAGTTAGATGCAGCAACCGCTAGCGCTATTGTTGAGCGTCAATTCGTTGAAGTGATTATTGCGCCAGTCGTGAGCCAAGGTGCCCGCGATGTAGTGGCCAAGAAAACCAACGTGCGTCTGTTAGAGTGTGGTCAATGGGATACTAAGACCAAGACCTTAGACTATAAGCGCGTGAACGGTGGTCTGCTGGTACAAGACCGCGACCAAGGCATGGTTGGCTTAGATGACATTAAAGTCGTGACTAAGCGTCAACCGACCGAGAGCGAGCTGAAGGACTTAATGTTCTGCTGGAAAGTGGCTAAGTTCGTTAAATCTAACGCCATTGTTTACGCTAAAGACGGTATGACCATCGGTGTCGGCGCAGGCCAAATGAGCCGCGTCTACAGCGCTAAAATTGCGGGTATCAAGGCGGCCGATGAAGGGTTAGAAGTGGTTAACTCTGTGATGGCGTCCGATGCCTTCTTCCCATTCCGCGACGGTATCGATGCCGCAGCGGCGGCGGGCATCAGCTGCATCATCCAGCCAGGTGGCTCAATGCGCGATGCTGAAATCATCGCCGCAGCCGACGAGCACGGCATGGCCATGGTAATGACGGGCATGCGCCACTTCCGTCACTAATGCCACCTACAGCCAGCACGCCATGTGCTGGCTGTTTCGTTTATCGCACTCTGTAGCGCTAAAAATCTAACCACAAGAATTTAAAACTCAAAGGGATGACTTAACATGAAAGTATTAGTTATTGGTGGCGGCGGCCGCGAACATGCCCTAGCTTGGAAAGCGGCACAATCCCCACAGGTAGAGCTGGTTTATGTTGCTCCGGGTAACGCGGGCACAGCCCTCGAGCCGAAGTTAGAAAACCTCAACATCAGCGCGACGGACATTCCTGCCCTGCTCGATTTTGCGCAAACCAATCAGATCGAACTCACCATCGTTGGCCCGGAAGCGCCGCTGGTATTGGGCGTGGTCGATGCCTTTAACGCTGCGGGTCTACCCATTTTCGGCCCAACCAAAGCGGCAGCACAGTTAGAAGGCTCTAAGGCGTTCACTAAGGACTTCTTAGCACGCCACAATATCCCAACAGCGGGTTATAAAAACTGTACCGAAATCCAAGATGCTAAAGCCTTCGTGCGTGAACTAACGGGCAAGACAGGTTATCCAGTCGTAATCAAGGCCGACGGTTTAGCCGCAGGTAAAGGCGTGATCATCGCCCAAGATCAAGCTGAAGCCGATGCCGCCATCGAAGATATGCTCGCGGGCAACAAGTTTGGCGATGCAGGTTCTCGCGTGGTTATCGAAGAATTCTTAAAAGGTGAAGAAGCCAGCTTTATCGTCATGGTCGATGGTAAAAACATCCTCGCCATGGCGACCAGCCAAGACCATAAAGCCCGTGATAATGCCGACCACGGTCCAAACACTGGCGGCATGGGCGCTTACTCACCAGCGCCCGTGGTCACCCAAAGCGTGCACGATTGGACAATCGCTAACGTTATTCGCCCAACCGTGGATGGCATGGCGGCTGAAGGTAATGTTTACACTGGCTTCCTGTATGCGGGTCTGATGATCGCACCAGACGGCAGCGCCAAAGTACTGGAATACAACTGCCGCTTTGGCGACCCAGAAACCCAACCTATTATGATGCGCCTCAAGTCAGATCTGGTTGAGCTGTGTTTAGCCGCGACCCGTAGTGAGCTGGATAAAGTGACTGCCGAGTACGATGCTCGCGCCGCAGTCGGTGTTGTATTAGCCGCTGGCGGTTACCCAGATGAATACCGCAAGGGCGATGTGATCCAAGGTTTAAGCCTAGGTAATCACGATGCCAAAGTCTTCCACGCGGGAACTGAGATGAAAGACGGCCATGTGGTCACTAACGGCGGCCGCGTACTATGCGCTACAGCCCTAGGACACACTGTGACCGAAGCACAAAAAGCCGCTTATCTGCTGGTTGATGAAATCCACTGGGACGACGTGTATTTCCGTACCGATATCGGCTATCGCGCCATTGCCCGCGAACAACAGGGCTAAGCTTCAATTCATTTAAAAAAACCGGCCATGTGCCGGTTTTTTTATGCCTTAAATTTGACGGACGCCAAATTTAAGTTAATGATTTATATCAACTTTAAGTAATCAAAACCTACTTTCACCCGCATTATTCCTATACAATGCTACGCAAATGTTAACTACCTACAAATGCTAAGGATTCTCCATGGAGATTAGACTCATTTCTGCCGCCATCGCCTTGATACTCGCGGGTTGTGGCGGAGGCTCAGAGGACACGGGTAGCACAACACCCCCGCCGGAGCCGCCAGTCCAACCTCCTGTGGTGACTCAATATACAGCGAGTACCAGTTCAGTCTTGGGTGGTAAGCTCATCCCTAGCAGCCAAAAGGTCGATGCGGGTAAAAGTGCCAGCTTTAGCGTTCAAGCCGACAACGGTTTCGTACTGGATAGCATTAGCGGCTGTGGCGGCGCGCTGACCGCACTGACCTACATCACTGCGACGATAAGCGCAGATTGCACTATCACCCCAAGTTTTATCAGCAATGCTGAAAATGCCATTCGCCATCAAGACCATACCCTTGCCAGCGCTAACGAGCTGATTGATTTCAGCACCACCGAACTGGCGAACATAGAGACCGCCCGCAAGACACAAATCACCGAACTCTATCAAGGTGTGGGTAACAGCATCAGTTGGCATCCGACCCACGATTCCATCACCTTTTCGAGCTTTATGCCGGAAAACACTTTTACCTTACTGCCATCCAATGTTGATGGCAGCGGCGCCAGCGCCGTACGCGGTTTAGTGATGGCGGGTGAACAACAAGGCCAGCGTTATGCCGCCATGGGTGGCAACCTGTTTGCGGTAAATAATTCGGATCAGAGTGATAAGCTGCTGAAAAACCTCATCGGATGGCTAACCAAAGGCGGCGATCAGCAGAATGGCCTGAGTATAGTCACGGCACAGATGCCAAGTCGCGCCGACAGTTGGTATTTTCCCCATAACGAAGGGATCCGCACGTGGCTAAGCAAGTACTACCCCGACCCCCACAGCATCAACGACGCCAATAGCTGTGATTACACCGCCCTTGCCAGCTGTATCGATACCTTAAAACCCGATTTAATCGTTATCAGTGATATTGACCGCGATAACCTAGGTTACGCGGGCATTCAAGCGGCCATCACTAAAGCCAAGGCGGCAGGGATCCCGCTGCTGCTCTCAAACTATCGACGCGAACAAAGCGCTATGCTCTCACCACTCTATCTTGAGATGGGGCTCTCTACTGCAGGAAACTATTGGTCGAAACTCAATGCCAATAATCTGAGTGTGAGCACTATTCTGGCGGAAGATAAGACGCTCGCGGATGTCGAAACCCTGCTGGCAAATTTGCGCGAACAACGCTTCGATACGCAAGTGCTCAATGACTGCGGCGGCAACTATTTAAGCTGTAACGGCAGCGCCTTTGTCGAGGCCTTCAAGGCGGGTGCAGATTGGTATCGCAGCAATGCCGAAACCTTAGATAACAATGATATCGATGCTTTTAACAGCCCTAATTTTAGCTTGATGAAAGCGGGATTACTCCTCGCTGACAAGTATCGCAGTGAAATCGATTATCCCATCGCCTACAGCGAATCCGCCCAGTGGCAGCAAGCCCTGTTTGCCGATTGGACAGTCAGCTATGCCCGCGCCCACAACCTCGCCCAACCTGACTTAGGTGAGTATGTCACCGACAAGACCAATCTAAGTAAGGGTAGCAATGCCCATTACGCTTATCCTGCCACAGTATCGGAGCGTAAGAGCATCACAGTACCTTATTCTGGCCAGTGGACAACAACGGGCTGGTACGCCTTACCCGGGCAGACCATCACACTCAATCGCTTAGATAATACAGAAGCTAATGTCGAAATTAAGCTGAATTATCATAGACGTAATACTAACCGCGCCTATGAGCAAAAGGTTTACCGCGCGCCACTGGAACTTACCCAGCAACGCCTCAAGCTCGCTAAAGGGCAAAGTCTTGAATTCTCAACCCCCTATGGCGGCCCTATTTATCTCTATATCAGTGGTGGCGAAGGTGCGCTCAGTGTCGATGTGCAAGCCAAGAATGTGGCTAAGCACCCCAGCATTATGGATTTCTCTAATCCCGCAGAAATCACGGCCTTTAACGATAAGATCCAAAATACCGAGTTGCCCCATGTGGATCTTCGCACCGATGGCGCCGAGCAGCATTTGCGCCGTGACCGTTTTATGAATGCGATTGGCGGTAAGATCCCGGATGTCAATGCGTTGCTCAAGAGCATTGTCGAGGATCATATCAACAGCGTGTATACCCTCGCTGGGCTGAAAATCCAAGGTAAGAGCTTAAGTGAATCTCTCCCCTCGGATGTGCTTGCAAGCTGTCAGGCACTGTTTGGCGCAGACTGCACCGATGCTAGCCTGCATACCCGCAGCATCATCCAACACGCTAACTATGACCAAAACGCCCACTGCGGCTCGGGTTGTAGCGGTAATCCATGGGATGCGGCTTGGAATATTTCGCCAACGGGTTGGGGAGATAACCACGAACTCGGCCACAATCTGCAAACCAACCGCCTCAATGTGCAATATGCCACTGCCGCCAATCGCGACAATTGGGCTGGTTATGGCAGCCGCGCGGGGGAAAACTCCAACAATATTTTCCCCTATGTGGTGTTGTGGAAGACCCATTATCTGCGCGACGGCAACACGAGCAGCATCACCGATGGTCATATGAATCACAAAGATCTCTTCTATGTGTTTATGTCCGATGCGGCAGGCACCACTGATACCAGTGGCAAACGCGTGGTCTTTGGCGCCAACTGCAAAGTGCTCGATGTGGGCGAAGACAGATACACCGCCCCTTGGGCAAGCAATGCCTACGCGATACACAACGGTTATCGCATGGCGTTTTACATCCAAATGGCGCTAAAAGCCCATGGCATGACGCTTAACGACGGTACCAGCCTAAGCAATGGTTTCAATATCTTTACCCTGCTATATCAGCACAGCCGCATCTTTGGTAAATATGCCAATAGTGCCAGCGACTGGGAGGCTAACCGCAGCAAACTGGGCTTTGAACTCTTCCCATACGAGGGCCATAGCGTTTACGGCGGCAAAACAGTGAGGGATATTCCGGGCAATGACTTTATGCTGGTGTCCCTGAGTAAGCTCACAGGCAAAGATTGGCGCAGCCATTTTGATATGTTGGGCCTGCGTTACTCCAGCCTCGCCGCCGCGCAGGTAGCGGCAAACGCCAGCCAAGGAGCGGTTCCTATGGGCATGTATGAGCTTGAAACCGATTTGCCACCAGCAAACATGAGCCAAGGCTTAAGCTTTATCCCTCTGTCAGTTAGCGATGGCAGCACATTGTGGAAAGGCGTTGGATCTCCCAGTCAATGTGCCAAACCTTAAGTTTCATGAGATTAAGATGCTGATGTTTCAGCATGGATAAACAATAAACCTCGCCGATGCGAGGTTTATTTTTGCTCGAAAGCGTGAACTTAAGCACACTCGTTGTCATTTTGTGGGCGCACTATCTATAGCTCACAATAAAATAAGGGGTTAGGGATGGGTTATTCAATCAAAGATATTATTTATCAAGGTGAAAAGTCTGGCGTGCACAATTGGCAAACCTTATCTGGGCAGAATTTTTACTGGCATCCAGACTGGCTACATATTGCAGAGGATCTCACGGGACACAAAGCTCAGGTTCATATTCAGGCCTATGGCGATAAGGCCACCCAAAGCGAAGCCGAGCAGACCATTGTTAAACACCTTAACAATGGAAAATAACCATTAACGACCCGAGGCAATCGCCTTACGGGCAATTTTATCGATTAAGCCTGGCGCAATCAGCTTTAGCCAGCGCCCGAGTCGGCCGCGTAGCGACGTAATAAGCAGCCGACCTCGGGTCGCTATCACTGGGAGCATCATATTCGCGCACTGCTCGGCGGTGATAATTTTCGCTTCCTGCATTGGGGATGTTCCGAGTGGCTTACCCTCACCGTCGAGTGCACGTTTATGAATCTGTGAAACGACAAAATCGGGACAAATCACAGTCACGGCCACATTATCATCCGTCAGTTCAATCCGCAGCGAATCAAAAAAGCCGATAACAGCATGTTTAGAAGCGGCATAGCCACTGCGTGTCGGCACGCCCGTTAACCCAGCTACCGAGGCAACCACCACCACCTGACCTTGGCTCGACTTTAAATAGGGTAAGGCGGCGTGAGTTAAATACGCTGGCCCTAAGTAGTTGACTCGCATGATATCTTCAAGCACAGACAACTGATTTAACTCATCGAAACGTGACCACATGGTCATGCCCGCATTATTCACTAGAATATCGAGGCGACCATAATGGACAATCGTGGCTTGAATTAAGGCTTCGCATTGGGAGGCGCTACTGACATCGGCGGCAAATACAAAGGGAGTCGGACCATAGTTAGCGATTTCGAGGGCAAGGGATGCCAAACGTGTTTCATTACGGGCACTGAGCACCAGTTGGCAACCCACCCGCGCCATGGCGATGGCCAGCGCACGGCCGATTCCCTCCGAAGCGCCCGTAATAATGACCACTTTACCCGTCAGTCCATCCATAACCATTCCCTTGTTACCAATGTGTTAATTATGTTCCAAGGTAAATTGGCATAACCGTCTTAAAATCGCAATCCTTTATGCGCGTTGTGCTTGCGGTACTGCAAACGGTTCGCAATAACTGGTCAAAGGTTGCGGCCGTCCTATCGCATAACCTTGAGCATAGTTAATACCAATCACCTGTAATCTATCGATAATATCTTGGTTTTCCACAAATTCGGCGACGGTCTCAATCCCCATCACTCGGCACACGTCCTGAATCGATTTGACGATGGCATAATCCTTGGCATTAACCGCAAGGTTTTTCACAAAGCAACCATCAATTTTGACATAGTCCACTGGTAGCTCCCGCAGATAACCATAGGACGCAAAGCCGCTTCCAAAATCATCCAATGCAAAGGAAAACCCGAGTTTACGCAGCTGCCTAAGCATCTCCATGCCGCGGTGGCGATTTTGAATCGCCGTGGTTTCGGTGATTTCAAAGCAAACACACTGGCTCGGAATATCGAAAATATGTTGCTGCTGAGCGATATATTCCACCATGCCTTCGGCGCCTAAGCTATTGCCTGAAAGGTTGATTGAAATACAGTGATCCGGCCAAAGCTGAGGATTTAAGGATAGCCATAAAAAAGCTTTACGTATCACTTCTTTATCGATTTCAGGCATCAACTTAAAGCGCTCAGCAGCGGCAATAAACTGCGCTGGAGCCAAAATACGGCCGCAGGGTTCTTGGATCCTGAGCAGGATTTCCATCCGTTGCCGTTTAGAACTCGCCCCTAAACCGCGGATCGGTTGGTAGTAGAGCAGGAGTTCATTTTCTTCAATCGCTTGCGCGATACGCACCGCCCATTTTGGGGCATTGCGCTGGTAGGTAAGCTCTTTATCTTTATCATCATAAAAATGGATTTGGTTTGTGCCCTTGGCTTTGGCGGCGATACAAGCAATATCCGCATCCTTGAGTAGCTCTAACGCATTGATATAGGGCGCTCGTCCAAAGGCGACACCGATACTCAAACCGACTTTATAGTTACAGTTTTTATCATGCAGCACTTGCAGCGATACCTGAGCGATAATTTGTTTTAGCTGCTGCGCCACAGCCAAGGCAGTGCTGTCGCAAATGACCAAGCCAAATTCATCGCCACCTAAACGGGCTAATAATGCCTGCGGCCCCAGACAGGATTGAATCGCCCGCGCCACCATGGCCAACATGCGGTCGCCAGCGGTATGACCACAACTATCGTTTATCAGCTTAAACTGCTCTAAATCCAGATAACACACGGCTAAGCGCTTAGCCTGACCAGCGAACTGCGGTAACTGCTCTTCAAAGGCTTGCCGATTAAGCAAGCCGGTAATGCCATCGAAGTTGGCGCGTTTTTGTAGCTGACGCTTGAGCAGCTCTTCTTGGGTAATATCTCGCAGCACCACCACAGTGCCGGTAATCTCTTTATCGTGGTTCAACACGTTACTAATGCTGCGTTCGATAATCCGTGGTGTTGCGGTTAATAACTTGATTTTAGCGACTTGAGGCGTAGTCTCACCTAGGCGCATACACTGGAATACCGCTTGATTTAATTGCTCCCCCGCTTTTAATAACGATGCTAGGCTCTGGCCAACGGCATAACAACTGGCAACATCGAGCAAGGACTCGGCCTTGGGATTCATGTAGATCACTTTGGCATCGATATCGGTCAGGATCACCGCCTCGGCAATCGATTCTAGAGTAGTTTTACCGCGTTCTTTCTGCTGATATATGCGAGCAAGTAAGCTGTTTACACGGCTTGCCAGCACTTCTAACTCGGCGTTACCTTCGCCGCTCACAGGCCGATAAACGCTTGCCATAGGATCGACCAATGCCAACTGCTGCATCATGCTCTGAAACGGCTTTAAAAGACCAGTTCGGAGCCAAATGTAGCCCAGCGCAACAATTAATACACCGAGTAAAATAATGCCGACTGAAACCCAATCGAGATCGAGCTTGACCTCCTGCAAGGGATCAGTAGAAAACTGCACCTGCAGATACAATGGCGCGTTATTCAATAAACTCGGGATGGGCACAAAGCTGAGGTAATCTTTAGCAACCGTGGTGTTGCTGCGGCTCATCAACACCTGAGTGACTAATGGTGCTTGGGCATATTCCAATAAATCCTGCGCCGATATCTGCCGCACCAAGAGCACGTATTCCTCGGGCGCGACGGCAACCGCGGTGACGACTAAGCCTGTATCTCCGGCAAGATAAGCCCCTGCAACCTTTGGTTTATTGGCGGCGAGCACCGCATCGGCAATCTCTTGTTGGGTCGATAATGCAAGGCTGGAAGTATTAGCGAGGACACTCTGCAGCTGTCCAGCTTGCAGAATAAACCAATGCAGATTGGCGGACATGGCACTCTCAAGCCATGATGATTCTATCGATTGCAGCAGTTCGCCATCGACTCGAGACAGCGGAGAGGCATAGATTTGGGTGAGAAAACTTAAACGGTCGATATCGATAAGAAACTGCTGTTGAACGTTTGTGAGTTCATGCTGGATATTGTCCTGCCGCAGCAACTCGACCCTATGGTCGAACCAATAGCCAAGACAATAGGACACAAGCACAACCGCTGGTAGACAGAATCCTGCAATAAATACCAATATTTTGTTGCCAATGTGCATCTCTTACCACGGCTTTCGTAATTAAGTTGATTAACGGCTTTCATAGTCCCTTAACGCGTCCTGCAACATATCTCATTTGCAAATAGTATTAAATATCACTTTGCTTTATCCGTTGCTAAAGTAAGCAATAGCATGCATTTAATTGTTTAAAACGCCTTTGATTTAGCGCAGCTATTCGATAAATAAGTTTTTAAAAGTTAGATGTTAATCAATACCCTATGTTCTAAACCCGCTTGTAACCCCCTTTAATGCCTCTGCTTTGTGCTTGGGGAGAAAGGCATAATCCGAGCCGAGTTGACGTTAAGCACACATTGTTTAGCACAGAGTCACAGCATAAAAAAACGGACCTTAAGGTCCGTTTTTTCTTCAGTATCGCTTACTTATGATACTGCTTAGATTGAGCATGAACCGCCTTGATAAAGGCACCCGCATGCTCTGGGTCAACGTGCTGGTGAATACCATGGCCTAAGTTAAACACATGGCCTGTACCTTCACCATAGCCCGCCAGAATTTGAGCCACTTCTTCTTCGATACGTGGAATTGGCGCGTACAGCATAGAAGGATCCATGTTGCCCTGAAGCGCCACTTTGTGGCCGACACGGCGACGGGCATCGGCAATATCGACAGTCCAGTCTAAACCTAAAGCATCACAGCCAGTTTCTGCCATGGCTTCTAACCATAAGCCACCGCCCTTAGTGAATAAGGTCACTGGTACTTGGCGGCCATCGGCAAAACGAGTCAGGCCATCGACAATCTTCTGCATATAACGCAGTGAGAATTCACGGTAAGCCGTGTGCGATAAGGCGCCGCCCCATGAGTCGAAGATCATCAGCGATTGAGCACCGTTAGCAACCTGTGCATTCAGGTACAGAGTCACAGAATCGGCTAACTTGTCGAGTAACATATGCAGCGCCGCTGGCTCTGCGTAGGCCATCTTCTTAATTTTTTCGAAGGTTTTGCTCGAGCCACCTTCAACCATGTAAGTCGCGAGTGTCCAAGGAGAACCAGAGAAACCGATCAATGGCACTTGACCATTCAGTTCACGGCGAATAGTGCTAACCGCTTTCATCACATAACCCAGATCATCTTCTGGATCGGGAACGGCTAATTTTTTGATGGCATCGATAGTGTCTGTTGGGCGCTCAAAACGTGGGCCTTCGCCCGCCTCAAAATACAGACCTAAACCCATCGCATCGGGAACAGTCAGAATATCGGAAAACAGAATTGCTGCATCCAACTCATAACGACGCAGCGGTTGTAGCGTTACTTCACAAGCCAATTCATGGTTTTTACATAAAGACATGAAGTCACCCGCTTGAGCGCGAGTCGCTTTATATTCAGGAAGATAACGGCCAGCTTGACGCATCATCCACACTGGGGTCATATCAACAGGCTGTTTTAGTAGGGCGCGTAAATAACGATCATTCTTTAATTCTGCCATTTGGCTTGATTCCTAGACTTATTGAGATCCGCTGGGTCGGTAGTTTAGCATTTACGCGGATAATGTAACCTTTATGTGCAAATTTATGTGAGCTATTCCCCATCATTGCTGTCCATTTAAGCACTTATCGTCAAAATGCTAGCAAGATAACATACTGTTTATTAATCGAACCCAAAGTCACACTAAGACAGAAAAAAGTTGCGCTGGTTTCCTGCCTTTGGTATAAAAAGTTTGCGCTAGCAAGAACAATCAAGAAGCTCGTCGCATCGAGCCTGCTATATACATTACTCGCCCAACGATAGGTTTCTATCGTTGGGCTTTTTATTTCCGCATTTTTTTATACAAAACAGCTGGTTTGTCCATCTGCTTATTCTCGCAAATCCCGATAAAAAGGGTTGATCCAAGAGCTGTTTCTCCCCTACATTAGAGTCATGTCCTGGCACTTAAATGGAATGCATCATGCTGAGAGAACTCGAAAAAGCAGAACAAAAGTGGGGCGGTTCAAATAAGCTTATAGATCAATGGCTAGAAAATCGTCGTAAACTCTTGGTGCATTACTGCCAGATAGCTGGACTTCCCCCTTACGGGAAAGCCGAAAAATCCCTTCCCTCCTTCGATCATGTGAAATCCTTTTGTGATTTATTAGTCGATTACGTCTCCGAAGGCCATTTCGAAGTCTATGACCAAGTGGTTAATGCCTGTGAAAAATTTGGCGCTACGAGCAAAACCTTAGCCCAGCAAGTGTTGCCGAAGATCACGCCAACCACCAACGCCGCATTAGATTTTAATGATAAGTACGCCGAAGCGCAGGACGACCAAGTGCTGTATCAGCTCGATAAGGATCTTTCCGAACTGGCCCACACCATGGAAACCCGTTTCGAATTAGAAGATAAATTGCTCGAAGTGTTACATAACCAGTATTCAGAGCACGCCCAGCAAGCTTAATTAATGATGAGTGTTGAGTGGCGCTAAGTACGCCTTGAAAGCGCAAAGTGCGAGTCACTCCAGGTTGTGAATTTGCTCTTAACTCGATTACGCAGTCTTAATAAGCAGAATAACAACGGGTAAAATAGAGAAACAAAAAAGCCAGCTTTCGCTGGCTTTTTCATTATCATATCAATCGATTATACAGCTGATTGAAAGATCACTTGTGATGCTTTCTGAGTGTAAGAATCGATCTGATCGAAGTTCAAGTAACGGTAAGTGTCAGCTGCAGTTGCATCTAACTCTTTAGCGTATTCTTGGTATTCTTCAACCGATGGCAGACGACCTAACAGGGCTGCTACTGCCGCTAATTCCGCAGAAGCTAAGTAAACGTTAGCGCCTGTACCTAAACGGTTCGGGAAGTTACGGGTAGAAGTCGATACCACAGTAGAACCTTCAGCCACACGTGCTTGGTTACCCATACACAGTGAACAGCCTGGGATCTCGATACGCGCACCAACGCGACCGAAAATACCGTAGTAACCTTCTTCGGTCAGCTGGTCTTTGTCCATCTTCGTCGGTGGTGCAATCCACAGACGTGTTGGCAGCGTCTTAGCGAACTTGTCTAACATCTTACCGGTCGCACGGAAGTGACCGATGTTAGTCATACAAGAACCCACGAACACTTCGTCAATCTTAGTTTGCGCAACAGATGACAGCAATACTGCATCGTCTGGATCGTTTGGCGCACACAGGATTGGCTCTTTGATCTCGTTCAGATCGATTTCGATCACCGCAGCGTACTCGGCATCGGCGTCTGCGCTCATCAGCTCAGGATTCGCTAACCACTCTTCCATGCCTTTGATACGACGTTCGATAGTACGACGGTCACCGTAACCTTCGGCGATCATCCACTTCAGCATAGTGATGTTCGAGTTCAGGTACTCGATGATTGGCTCTTTGTCTAACTTGATAGTACAACCCGCTGCAGAGCGTTCTGCAGAAGCGTCAGACAGTTCGAATGCCTGTTCTACTTTCAGGGTTTCTAAGCCTTCGATTTCCAGTACGCGGCCAGAGAAGATGTTCACTTTACCTTTCTTCTCAACGGTCAGCAGACCCATTTCAATCGCTTTTAATGGAATCGCGTGTACTAAGTCACGTAGGGTGATGCCAGGTTGCATCTTGCCCTTGAAGCGCACTAATACTGATTCTGGCATGTCCAGAGGCATCACACCGGTCGCGGCAGCGAATGCCACTAAACCAGAACCTGCTGGGAATGAAATCCCGATTGGGAAACGCGTATGTGAGTCACCACCAGTACCAACTGTGTCTGGTAATAACATACGGTTTAACCAAGAGTGGATAACACCGTCACCTGGACGCAGAGACACACCGCCACGGTTCATGATGAAGTCTGGCAGAGTGTGGTGAGTGTTAACGTCAACTGGTTTTGGATAAGCCGCAGTGTGGCAGAATGACTGCATAGTCAAATCGGCACTGAAGCCTAAACAGGCTAAGTCTTTCAGCTCATCACGGGTCATAGGACCTGTAGTATCTTGTGAACCGACAGACGTCATCTTAGGTTCGCAGTATTGGCCTGGACGCACGCCAGCAACACCACAGGCTTTACCAACCATCTTCTGCGCAAGGGTGTAACCTTTGCCAGAATCAGCGATATCCTGTGGACGTACGAATACTTCAGAAGCAGGTAAACCTAATACTGCGCGAGCTTTGTCAGTTAAACCACGACCGATGATCAGTGGAATACGGCCACCCGCACGCACTTCGTCTAACAATACGTCGGTTTTCAGGCTGAACTCAGAAATGACTTCCTCTGTGCCATGACGCTTAACAACACCAGCGTATGGATAAATGTCGATTACATCGCCCATTTCCATTTTGCTGACGTCAAGTTCGATTGGCAGCGCGCCCGCATCTTCCATAGTGTTGAAGAAAATCGGAGCAATCTTGCCACCTAAGCAGAAACCACCAGCACGTTTGTTAGGTACGAATGGGATATCATCGCCCATGAACCACAGTACTGAGTTAGTCGCTGACTTACGTGATGAGCCTGTACCTACAACGTCACCCACGTAAACTAATGGGAAACCTTTGGTTTTCAGTTCTTCTAATTTCTTGATTGGACCTACGCTGCCTGGTACATCTGGCTCGATACCATCACGCGCGTTTTTCAGCATAGCTAAGGCGTGCAACGGGATATCTGGACGTGACCAAGCATCAGGAGCCGGTGACAGGTCGTCGGTGTTGGTTTCACCTGAGACTTTGAATACTGTCAGAGTCACTTTGTCCGCTAATTTTGGACGGCTTAAGTACCAGTCTGCATTTGCCCAAGCTTCAACCACTTGTTTAGCATAGGCGTTACCCGCTTCCATTTTCTCAACCACATCGTGGAAAGAATCAAACATCAGCAGAGTGTGAGACAGTGCTTTAACGGCTAATGGTGCCAGAGCTGGATTATCTAACTGAGCGATCAGCGGCTCGATGTTATAGCCACCTTGCATGGTGCCTAATAACTCAGTCGCACGTTCGGCAGACAGGATAGGTGAAGTTGCAGTGCCTTTAGCAACCGCATCTAAGAAAGCGGCTTTTACGTAAGCAGCTTCGTCAACACCGGGGGGAATTCGATTTTCTAGCAGGTCAAGAATAACGGCTTCTTCACCAGCGGGGGGATTTTGAACCAATTTAACCAGTTCAGCCACTTGATGTGCATCTAATGGCTTAGGGACTACGCCCTCTGCAGCACGTTCTGCGACGTGTTTACGATATGCTTCTAGCACGGCAACATTCCTCTTTGTTTGGCGCTCTAACAACGAAACTGCACGTCTTCTCAATTGAAGCTGACAGTCCGACATGATCGACCCGTATTTCCGGCCAGCAGTATACTACAGCTTTGCAAAAGTATGAATCAGGTCACACTCGGCGAAAGACGAAATAAGGGCTAAATCCGGAGGTGCAGCCCAACTTACGGCAAGAATGAAACAAGGGAAATTAGACAATAGTTTGAAAACAGACAAAAAACCATAAGCGACAAATAGTTAACATAAGTTAATCAATTTAAAATCGAACGATTATTTTTTTGCTCACAAAATCCTGTTTAGGGTAAATTTTTTTAAACTTTGTGCTTTTAGACTTTGAAGATGCTGAGCTTAAACTTACACTCAAGCTCCCAGAGCATAGTGCTTAGTAATCCTTCCCATCCCTTGGAGTAGTAATGACATCCCTTAGTATTCAAGCTGTTATTTTTGATATGGATGGCGTGTTAATCGATTCAGAACCCCTCTGGCAGCGGGTTGAGTATGAAGTCTTATCGGCGCTTGGCGTGCCAGTCACTATCGAAACGATTCAACAAACCACAGGTTTACGTATCGATCAATGTGTCGACTATTGGTATCACAAAGCGCCTTGGGCCGACTACGACAATGCCAAGGTCAGCACCGCCATTGTTGATAGAGTCGCAGAGGAAATCCTGCGAACGGGCGAAGCCATGCAAGGCGTTCAACAAGCCATTGATTACTGCCAAGCCAAAGGCTTAAAGATAGGCTTAGCCACCTCTTCACCAACGGCTTTGATTAATGCAGTACTATCAAGACTTAAGCTTGAAGGGCAATTTATGGCAGTCGAATCGGCAGAGGCTCTCACCTATGGCAAACCCCATCCCGAGGTTTACTTAAATTGCGCTGCCGCCTTAGGGGTCGATCCGCGCTATTGCCTCGCGATTGAAGACTCCTTCAATGGTCTGATCGCCGCCCGCGCTGCCAATATGCAGACCGTTGCGATTCCCGCACCTGAGCAACGCGGGCAGACCAAATGGGTTGTCGCCCATCACCAAGTCGACAGCCTATTAGATTTACCGACTATTTTGGGCTAATCACAGCAGTGATTGACGCAAAATAAAAAAGCCAGACATCCGTCTGGCTTTTTCGTTTTCAACTGTCTAGTCCTGAAATACGTTGACATAAAGAGGACTTCTTTATGACAACATCAATTAACTCAAGCCGTAAGCGCACACAACGAGATTACACCTTAGCTTTTAAATTAGGCGTTGTAGAGCGTGTTGAAAAAGGCGAAATGACGTACAAACAAGCCCAAGCCCATTTTGGTATTCAAGGCCGTTCAACGGTACTCGTTTGGCTTAGAAAACATGGTAGACTCGATTGGTCGAAACCTTTTCAGCATCCCCTTATGCCTAAGTCAAAAGAAACCCCTGCCGAAACGATCAAGCGCCTTGAACGTGAGTTAGCAGAAGAGAAACTGCGTAACAAAATCCTCAATGGCATGGTTGATATCATGGACAATGAATATGGAGCAGGCCTCAGAAAAAAGTACTTATCCGGTACGTCTGGCAAGCAAAAAACAACGGCGAAATAAACCTCGCTGCCGCATGTCGTGCTGCGGGTATGTCGAGGCAAGGTATTTATCAGGCAGTTGCTCGAATGGAAAGTCGTAGAGCTGAGCTATCGGTCATCAAAGACTGGGTCCAGTACTGGCGTAAATATATGCCAAGGTTAGGGGCCCGTAAGCTCTACACGTTGATAAAATCCAAGCTGGTTGAGCACGATATTAAACTCGGGCGAGATGGGTTCTTTACCTATTTGAGAAGTGAAGGTTTACTGGTTAAACCGAAGAAAAGCTACACCAAAACCACGTTCAGCAAACACTGGATGAAGAAGCATCCTAATCTGCTGAAAGAGGAAGGACTGCATGATGCAGGGCATGTACTGGTCAGTGATATCACCTATCTTGAGTCAGACCAAGGTGTGCACTACCTGTCACTGATCACCGATGCCAGTTCTCGTAAAATAGTCGGTCATCACGTGAGTAAAGACATGAAAGCCGAGAGTGTGGTGAAAGCGTTAAAAATGGCCATAAAAGATAAGCGCTATATCGGCAACGCGGTGCATCACTCAGACAGAGGCTTACAGTACTGCTCAGCCGTTTATCAGAATGCGCTTCAGGCGAGCCAAATCCAGCCGTCAATGACGGATGGTTATGATTGCTACCAAAATGCATTAGCAGAAAGAGTAAATGGCATACTGAAGCAGGAGTTTTTACTGCACCGATGTAGGACATTTGCGGAGCTGAAGATACTTGTTAGAGAATCGATAGCAATATACAACGATATGAGACCGCATCTGAGTTTGAATATGGCAACCCCTAATCAGGTGCACAATAGAAAAGGCCAGCTACTGGAGCTGGCCTAAAAACTGTCAACCTATCTTAGGACGAGACAAACCTATGGGTTACCAGATTTTAACGCGCTCATCTGGTTTTAAGTACATCTTATCGCCCTCTTTCATCTCGAAGGCTTTGTAGAAGGCTTCGATATTGCGAGGCGTACCCATAGCGCGGTAGTGGCTAGGTGAATGCGGATCCGTCAGCAGACGACGACCTAACTCTTCATCACGGTAATTGCGGCGCCATACCTGTGACCAACCGACGAAGAAACGCTGCTCGCCCGTTAAACCATCCAGCACTGGGGCAGGCTTACCATTTAAGCTCATCGCGTAGGCACGCGCCGCTACCGTTAAACCGCCTAAGTCACCGATGTTTTCGCCTAAGGTTAAATCACCGTTTACAAACTTACCTGGCAGGGCTTCATAGCCAGAATACTGCGCAGACAGTTGCTTACCACGTTTTTGGAACTCTTCACGGTCTTTATCCGACCACCAGTCACGCAGGTTGCCATCGCCATCGTACTTAGCGCCTTGGTCGTCGAAACCATGGCTGATTTCGTGGCCAATCACCGCACCGATACCACCGTAGTTCACCGCATCATCGGCATCCATATTGAAGAATGGTGGTTGCAGAATCGCGGCAGGGAACACGATTTCATTACTTACAGGGCTGTAATAGGCGTTCACTGTTTGTGGCGTCATATGCCACTCGGTACGATCAATAGGCTTACCAAGCTTGTTGATCATGTCTTGATATTCAAACTGGGCGTAACGCATATAGTTGCCCACCAGCTCATCAGGCTTGATCTCTAGCGCAGTGTAGTCTTTCCATTTGTCTGGATAGCCGATTTTATAGGTAAATTTAGACAGTTTTTCCTGTGCGGCGACCTTAGTTTCAGGCGTCATCCACTCGAGTTCATTGATACTGACTTCAAAGCCCTTGATCAGGTTTTTGATCATGGTTTCCATGCGGGCTTTGGCTTCTGGCTTGAAGTATTGCTTCACATACTCTTCACCCACTAACTCGCCAATCACTTGGTCGGCGCCATCCACAGCCTTTTTCCAGCGTGGTTGTTGCTCTTCGATACCCATCAAGGTTTTGCTCTTGAAGGCAAAGTTTAGGTCAACAAAGTTTTTGCTGAGTAGCTCGGCATAGCTATCCACTAAGTGGAACGTTAAGTAATCCTGCCAAGCAGAAACGGGGAAGGCATCAAAGTTAGCGCCTAATTTTTCGAAATAAGATGGCTGACGCACGATGATGTCAGTCACTTTATCGCCAAGGCCCGCACTGGTCGCAAAGGCATCGATATCAAACTTGCCGGTCAGCTTTTGCAGCTCAGCACGGCTCAGCTTGTTGTAAGCCTTGTTCGCATCGCGAGATTCAACACGGCTCCACTGGCTCTTAGCGATCATCATCTCGATGTCGGCCACGTTTTTCGCCGCGCGCTTGGCATTCTTGTAGCCCGCTTCGGTCAGAATATCGGTCACATATTTCGCCATCGCTTGGCGGTTAGCGACAAACTTAGCGTCATCTTTTAAGTAGTAATCACGATCTGGCAGGGTTAAGCCTGACTGGCTTAAATACACCGCATATTGGGTAGAGTTTTTAGCGTCGTTGTTCACGTAAAAACCAAAAGGAATGCCTGAGCCGCTGGTGAGTAATTTGCCCATTACCGCAGGTAATTCGCTGTGGGTTTTCACCGCTGCGATATCGGCCAATAGTGGATTAAGCGGGGTCACACCTAAGGTTTCGAGCAAATCGGTGTTCATAAAACTGGCGTTAAAGTCACCGATTTTTTGATTATTCGAGCCAGGTGCGGCATCTTTTTGCGCAGCGGCGGCATCGATGATTTTCTTCAATGCATCTTGGCTTTGATCGTACAGCACAGAGAATGCGCCATAGTTAGATTTGTCGGCTGGAATGGGCGTATTCGCTAACCATTTGCCGTTCACGCTGTAGTAGAAATCGTCTTGATGGCGAACTGAGGCATCAAAGTTTTGTAATTCAATGCCAGAAACCGCGGCGACTTCAGTCTTAGGCTCGCTGCTGCAAGCGGCTAAACCTAGGCTCAAGGCAATCCCCAGCGCCAGTGTGCTAATCTTCTTCATTGTTTTCCTCAGCTTCCGTTTAAAGTTGTTATTTTATCCCGCAAAACCTTAGCATTTTGCCCTGTCAGGCTGTAGCAAGATTTTGTAAAAGGTTATGACACTTATTGATATTTCAGCAAACGAGTATAACTGCGGTTTTGAAGCTACACGGGAATTATGTACTGTTGATAAAAACGAAGGGCATAACCTCAGTTATGCCCTTCGGGGTAATTAGAACGCCTTACCAATGAATAAATACATGGATTTATCACCCATATCGGTCACACCAAAACCCAATGCTGCCGGCCCCATGGAGGTATCTGTGCCTATGTATAGGCTTGAGGCGTAAATCAGATCCGAGAGTGAGACTTCATCTCGCTCAAACCAGACATTCCCCGCCTCTAAACTTAAGCCTAAATAGAGCGGATAATCCGTCATTCCTAAGGCATCACGGCCTAAATCATACTGATAAACAAAGGCGCCAAAGAGTTTATGGGCGCCAGTCAGCGAGTCCTTGTGATAGCCAGAAAGATTTAAGAATCCCCCTAAATCCGACAAGTGTAAGGTGTTAAGCCCATCGTTATTGTTGGTCGCAACCGAAGCTTTCCCCACAAAGGCATGATTACCTACGCTGAGCGCCCCCTTCCAATCGGCCTCAATCTGCACGCTATATTCGTTTTCATTGTTATCGACAATATCGTCAAAATCTTCGTTACGCACATAGACGTTTAAGGTGATACGGTTGCCCGATGTCGGGAAGCTGATACTGTCTAAACTGTCATAACCCGCTCTTAAGTAAGCGCCATAGGATTTAAAATCGAAATCCTTAATCAACCAGGCATCATTAACGATAACGCCCTTTTCAGCCACTAAACCTAGCTCAACAAAACCTTGTAAAACATAGTTATAGCCAATGCCCAGTTCAACAGTGTGGGTCTTCTTGTCGAAGATAAGGGCGCGGTTATTGTTATCGTATAGATCCCAGTTATGGATATCGTATTGATAACGTGCTCGGCTATAAAAATCTTGATCCCTATCCAAGGGTTGATAAAACTCGGTCGCAAACAGCTTTTCAAACCCAAGCTTCACTTCGTTGCGCCACTCACCGCCATTAAAGGTTAAGTCGGTCATGGTATAGGCCATATCGAAACTAATGGCCGATTCGGTGCTAAAGTCGTCCTCCCAGTTAAAACCGAGTTGGAAGTAATTTGGCCCCCATGATTTAGCCCGAGTGGTCACTGTCAGCACGCGGCCTTCTTCGGATTCAATAAATTCGGCATCCACGCGCTCAAATTTATTAAGGGAATAGATGCGTTTTAACGCTTCGTTTAATTCATCCTTAGTCACGGCTTGGCCGGCTTTGAGATCTAAGGTTTCCTTCAATAAGTTAAGGCTCACCTTCGACTGATTATCGAACACAATTTCTTGGATTGGATGCGCCACATCCGCCATTAATTTTTTGCCCTTAACCTTCTTGGCTTCAACATAGGCTGCATATTCTTCGGCGCTGACGCTCATGCTCTGCAATTTATCCAGCTGACCATTGGCGGCTTCTTTCCCTAGCGTGAGGGCCAAAGGCATGATGGTAAAGTCAGTCGTGCTTAAGGCATCGATCGCGGGACGGATCAGCACGTCTCTATCTGTTAGCAGCTGCTTTTGCTTTTCGGTGCTGGCATTGGTCAAGAAGTTAGATAACTGATCGAGCACCGCAATCGTGCTATCGAGTTTATCTTTGGTCACCAGTGGCGAGCCGATATCCACGGCAATGATAATGTCCGCGCCCATGGCCTTAACCACGTCAACGGGCATATTGTTGGCTATTCCGCCGTCGACTAATAACTTGCCATCGATTTGTGTCGGCTGCAGCGCACCCGGCACAGTCGCAGATGCCTGCATGGCTTTGACTAAACTGCCATGGTTGAGCACTACGGGTAAACTGGTTTCTAGGTCGGTTGCGACGGCACGATAAGGGATGGCTAGCTCATCAAAATCGCCAAACTGCTGCACAAGATCGGTCGATTGACGTAATAACTGTGACATGGTTTGTCCACGCAACAAACCACTCGGAGCTCGGACTTCACCCTCGTTGTAACCAATGTTGAGGGGGATATTGTAACGATCACGTAACTGTTTATCTCGATAACTCAGGACATTACGCGGAATGGTATCCGAATAACCGCTATCCCAATCAACGCCCATCATAATGGCTTCGACTTCACTGGCGCTGTAACCCAATGAATACATGCCGGCCACATAAGCGCCGATACTGGTGCCTGCGATATAGTCCACGGGGATCTGATGTTCTTCTAGGATTTTAAGTACGCCAACGTGGGCGGCACCTTTAGCGCCACCACCACTGAGCACCAGCCCGACCTTAGGCCGTTCTGCCGCATACAAGGGCGTTAACAGTAAACATAAAAAGACAGAAGCGAATATTCGACGCATCATAGTGGGCTACTTTTTATTGGATAAAAAATTCAACTTATCTTAACAAATTTATTGATTTAACCGTCAGCGATATTTTATCTGAACCGATGAGTGAGTAAGGGATACAAAATAAACGACATCATCTTATGCCTAAGTCAAATAATTAACTTAAACGCCGCGAACGCAGCTCAAAATAATAGCAAAAAAGCCGCAAATAAAAGTACCTGCGGCTTGAGGGAATACACTCAGCCTTAAGAGCTCAACGTACATTTTTGCAATAAATACCGCTCAAAGTCAGTGACCGACATAGGTTTTGCAAAGTAATAGCCCTGCACAATATAACAACCGCGGCTAAAGACTTGCTCCAACTGCTCAACGGTTTCGACTCCTTCAGCTACTACGGTTAATTTTAAGTTACGAGCCAGCTCAATAATACTACTGACAATGGCCTGATCCGCAGAGTTGGTGGCGATATCAATTAAGAATGAGCGGTCGATCTTTAATGTGTTCACATCAAAATGACGTAAATATGCCAAAGAAGAATAGCCAGTGCCAAAGTCGTCGATAGCGACTTCAATCCCCAATTCTTTAAGCTGAGTAAGGTGACTTTTCGCCGCTTGCACTTCCTTCATCAACACCCCTTCGGTGATTTCTAACCCGAGGGATGAAGCCGGCATTTGTGTATCGGCCAAAATTTTCTTTATGCCGTCAATAAAATCTGGCTGGCGGAAATGTACCGCCGAAATATTCACCGACAATTTAAACTGTGTGGCACAACGTTTTACCCATTTAGCACCGTCTAAACAGGCTCGACGAAATACCCAGCGGTCGATTTCAACCACTAAACCACAAGCTTCGGCGACCTTAATAAAAATATCGGGACGGATGTAACCTTCCTTAGGATGGCGCCAACGAATTAAGGCTTCCATCCCAATAAATTTATCGCCCCGTAAGATATCAATTTGCGGCTGGTAATAGAGTTCAAACTCTTCCCGCTCGATGGCCTTACGTAAATCCGCCTCCAAGCGTAAATGATATAAGGCTTGGGCATTGCGCTCCGAGGAATAATATTTAAAGTTGCCGCGCCCTTCTTCCTTGGCGTGGTACATGGCCAGGTCGGCATTTTTAATAAAGGCTTCGGGCTGCACCGCATCATCGGGCCAAATACTGATGCCGATACTGGTCGAAATGTAAAACTCCCGACCAAACAATTTGAATGGCGCGACAATTTGCGCGAGTAATCGCTCGGCAATATGGTTAATTTCATTGAGATTGTTAGCGTTTCTAAGCAGGATTACAAACTCATCGCCGCCAAAACGACACAATAAATGCTCACTGCCGATACAAGACTGCAAGCGGTTTGAAGCTTCAACCAACAAGGCATCGCCCATACTGTGGCCGTAGGAGTCGTTAACATGCTTAAATCGATCAAGGTCCAAAAATAACAACGCCAGCTTTTCACCGCTTTGCTGCGCCATTTGTATCGACTGTAATAACCTAGAAGAAAATAAAGAGCGGTTCGGCAATCCAGTTAACACATCATAATTAGCCAGTCGTCTTAAGTCCGCCTCGGTACGTTTCCGCTCGGTGATATCTGAAAATACAATGACATAATGCAGTGAACTATCGCTAGCAGATTGCATCACAGAGACGTTAAGCCATACGGGGCAAATCACCCCATTCTGCCCCACTAACTCACGTTCCCCCGTCCACGAACTGTCTTGACCGAGTAACTGATGTACTTCCGCCGATAGGCCATCCTTCATTTGCACAAATTGGGAAAATGATTGGCCAACAAGATTATGCTGCTCCGAACCTATAATTTGCTGCGCCGCATGGTTCGCCACCCGAATGTTTTCATCCACGTCTAAGATCAACACCCCCTCGGAGGTATTCTCAAAGGCTTGAGCGAGGAGATTGATTTCATCCTCTAGCTGACGCTGTAAGGTAATATCACTATAAATACCCGCTACCCGCTCAATAACTTGGGTTTGTTTATTACGAGCCACAGGACGCCCGCGCACCCTTAACCAGCCCCAATTACCACTGCGACGCTGATAACGATATTCAGCCTCAAATCTGTCAATTTCCCCCGCCAGCATACTGTTCCACTGAGCTAAGGCTTTACCCCTATCCTCAGGGTGGACTGGAAGCGTCTCTAGGGTCGCAACTATCTCATTGGCGTGGCTGCCAAGCACAGAACCGCGGTTATCGAGGTAAAAGCTCTGGGTATCTCGGTGCCATTCCCAGAGATCGGAATCGCTGCCGCGCAACGACTGGCGCAAGCGATCATCACTCTCGGTCAGCGCTTGGTTCATCGCCATAAAAGTACGAACTTGGCGCTGACGATACCAGGCCAGACTCAGGGCAATTATCGAAAACACCAACAGTAATATGCCCTTAAAGCCCTGCGTTAGCCACCAATGTTGCTCAACATAGAAGGGATAAACGAAGGGTTTATCCGACCAGATCCCATTCACTTGGCTTAAAATCTCCAGCCCATACTCGCCCGCAGCGAGTCCGGCGAGGTTTATCTGTGACTCGCCTTGGAGCAGTACGTAGTTATCATCTTCTCCTTGATAACGCAGCCGATATTTAAATTGAATCGGCGAATCATCGAGATAATCAAGGTTTGTGATCTGCAAACTCACCATGCTGGCATCGGGCTTAATCTGCATCATGGGCTGGGGCAGTAGGGAGACTTCCGTACTGTTATCGTAATAGACAGACACAGACTCGAGCATCACATGATCGTCGGTGATCCGGTTGGTCAGCTTATCCACATCGAGGTGCATGACGCCATCCGGTGTGCCAAGATACAAGCCCAACTCAGGCGAATAAAAATACGCACCTTCATTCATTTCATCGGAAATTAACCCATCGAGTTGATTAAACATTTCGATATGCCCAGTTGCGATATCTTGGCGGATAAGCGAATCGGCGCAGGCTACCAGATTGGCTTTAGGCGTCTTTTGGATAAAAAACACTGAGCTGCAACTCACTTGCCACAGCGCGGTTAGAGAAACCAGTTCACTGCTATTGAGGTGATACTCGAATAATCCCTTTTCGTAGGAGCCAAACCACATGATCCCTGGAGACATTTCTTCGATATGGCTAACGGTGGGCATGGCACTCAAGCCATTAAATAGGCTGCGCTGATCATGGAATTCATTCGCCTCGTCTAGATAGCCAAAAACTCGCTTACCGCCAATCCAAAGTTTGCCATCGGAGGCACGATACAAGGTTCGAATCGCTGGGCGCTTCGGCTCAACATCCCCTTCAGAGAGCTTATCGATATTAAATGCTTGTGGCGCTTTTAAGCCGAGCTCCCAGAAATACAGCCCATTGGAACTGGCAATCCACACTCGCCCCTTTAACAAAGGATCGATATAGGTGCGGTAAACCAGCTTGTTTTTAAATTCATCCTGCCCATTTATCCATTGTGCAAAGCTCTGTCCCTTTAAGGTTGTCCTATCGACTACAAACAAACCACTAGTGGTAGAGACCAGCAAATAATGCTCAGAAAATGCTCTGATATCGTAAATGCTCTCATGGGAGAGCAAGCCTTCAATCGGAATATCAATAGCTTGCTGAGTATCCTTGGCAATAAACATCACATTGGATGAGCCAAACCAGAGCCCCTCTGGTGCTGCTAGAATCGACCAAATCATGGCATCGCTCAGCGCATAAGGTTTATCTGCCGTATAAGTCTCTAAGATAAAATCGGGCTGTGATGCCAACAATGCCAAACCATCACCCGAGCCGCCCACCCACATTAAGCCTGAGTCATCGAACAGCATGGCCTTGAGGATTTCCATATTGGCCTGCTTTTTTAGTTCCTCTTGATAACTCTCAATCTGGTGCGTCTCAGGTGACCATTTCAACAGACCAAAACGGCTGGCAAACCACAACGCCCCCTTAGGATCCTCAACAATCACTGTGCTCCAATCGGGTAATTCTGCCACAGCCTCAAGTTGCTGCGAGCTGGGATCAAACCGATACACGCCGCGGCTCGTCGCCAACCAAACTCTATGCTTTGTATCCTCAAGCATATCGAGAATGCTTCCCATAGACTCAGTCCAAGGATATTTGCTTAAGGTTTTACCTGTCTTATCCAGCAGCAATAAATCAAATTGCCCCGCCAGTAGTATTTGCTCATTGGGTAGCACCAATAGCTTGCGCCAAGGCAGATCGCGATTAACCGCCAGTTGAGTCACCAGAGTGAGTTCAGAAGTCGTAGGCGAATATTGATAAATCTGGCCATTATCAATCAGTAATAGCCAATGCTGTGCATCCATGCGCGCAGCAGACAACATGGCGCCACCGGGAAAGTGCGGAAACAAATCGGGGGAGCCAAACAGGGTAAATTGATTGTTGCGGATATCGTAGAGGTAAAGCGCCGCGTTGGTGCTCACCAGCAGCTTGTCTTGCCCTACGTTAACCACTGAGTTGAGGAAATCATCCGCAAGACGGGACTCGCTGCCCGTTTTGTCTATGCGTCTGACCTTAGAATTGCTAACCCGATATAAGCCCTGCTCCGTCGCCGCCCAGATGAAACCATGGTCATCTAAGGTCAAGCCACGGATACTAGTGGCGGCTAGTCCATCTCTGTCGGTGAAAACACGCTGCACAAATCCACCGGCCCAAACCATGTTCAGACCAGAGACAAAAAGGATGAAACATGCCAGAAGTGTTTTAGATATTCTTGTTTGCATTTGATGACTTACTTCATACATATACCCAAACCACCTCAAAATGCAGAATTCAGCGGGAATTTAACGCACTTTAAGCAAGGCGGCTATTTGTAGGCCTAGTGGGCTAAGTCAAAAATAGCCAACACGGCATAAAGTGCGTTAAACCCCGCCGGGACGGAGCGCCTAGGGCACTCCACTTCCGTGTTGCATCAATTCAAAAGGTGGCCGACATTTTTTCATTGATGCGCCTTGAATCGAAGCCCCCTAGGCGCTCTGAAACTCGTATTTTGAGGTCGCTTGGGTATAAATGTACTGTAGCAGTTCAAAAGCCTCAATTCACCCGCTTATTCACACTTACGTTACAATTTTATCGAGACAATAAAAAAGCGCCCTAATGGACGCTTTTTAAAAAAGATTTCAGCTTACTTTTTCTTTGCCTTTGGGTTTGGCAGATCAGTAATAGAACCTTCGTAGATTTCAGCCGCTAGACCCACTGACTCGTGCAGAGTTGGGTGAGCGTGGATGGTTAATGCTAAATCTTCAGCATCACAACCCATTTCGATTGCCAGACCGATTTCGCCTAACAGTTCTCCGCCGTTCACACCCACGATAGCACCACCGATAACGCGGTGAGTGTCTTTATCGAAAATCAGCTTAGTCATACCTTCGCTGCAATCTGAAGCGATTGCACGGCCAGAGGCTGCCCATGGGAAAGTCGCTGTTTCGTAAGCAATACCTTGCTCTTTAGCTTCTTTCTCAGTCAGACCAACCCAGGCCACTTCAGGGTCTGTGTAAGCGATTGATGGGATAACTTTTGGATCGAAGTAGTGCTTCATACCCGCGATCACTTCGGCCGCTACGTGGCCTTCGTGCACGCCTTTGTGAGCCAACATTGGTTGACCAACGATGTCACCGATAGCGTAGATGTGCGGTACGTTAGTACGTAATTGCTTGTCTACGTTGATGAAACCACGCTCATCGATCTTAACGCCCGCTTTTTCAGCGTCGATCAGCTTGCCATTAGGGGTACGACCGATTGCCACTAACACTGCATCGTAACGTACTGGCTCTGCTGGCGCGCTCTTACCTTCCATCGAAACATAGATACCGTCTTCACGGGCTTCAACCGCAGTCACTTTAGTTTCGAGGATCAGGTTGAATTTCTTCTTGATTTGCTTAGTGAATACGCGAACGACGTCTTTGTCAGCCGCTGGGATCACTTGGTCGAACATTTCAACCACATCGATTTCACTGCCCAGAGAAGAGTAAACAGTACCCATTTCTAAACCGATGATACCGCCGCCCATTACCAGCAGTTTGCCAGGAACTTCTTTCAGTTCTAATGCGTCGGTCGAATCCCAAATACGTGGGTCTTCATGGGGAATGAATGGCAGTTTGATTGGGCGAGAACCCGCAGCGATGATCGCTTGGTCAAACTTAACAACAGTCACAGTGCCGTCCTGCGCAGTCACTTCTAAGCTGTTAGGGCCAGTAAATTTACCGAAGCCATTAACAACGTTTACTTTACGCATTTTAGACATGCCGCCTAAGCCACCAGTCAACTGGCTGATCACTTTTTGCTTGAAGCTGCGTAACTTGTCTAAGTCGATTGTTGGCTCGCCGAACACAACACCGTGTGCAGCAACGGCTTTGGCTTCTTCGATCACTTTAGCAACGTGTAGCAGGGCTTTAGATGGGATACAACCCACGTTCAGACACACGCCACCTAAAGTGCTAAAACGTTCAACGATAACGGTTTCCAGACCTAAGTCAGCCGCACGGAAGGCAGCAGAATATCCCGCAGGACCTGCACCTAATACCACTACCTGAGTTTTGATTTCGTTACTCATGTTTTCCTCTAATTCTCATTCAATCCGTTGGAGGAGAGTAATCCTGCCAACCGAAAATGCGCCAGCGCGTAAGGTGGGCGCATTTTAACCTGTGTTTGATACTGATCACAATAAACAAAAGGCCACTCGAGATGAGCAGCCTTATTTGTTTACAGAATCAAAGTACGAATATCGGACAGAATTCCTGACAGGGTCACGCTAAAGCGTGCAGCCATAGCACCATCGATCACGCGGTGATCGTATGATAGCGACAGTGGCAACATCAATTTAGGCTCGAACTCTTTACCATTCCATTTAGGCTTAATTTCAGATTTAGACACACCTAAAATCGCCACGTCTGGGTAGTTAACGATTGGGGTAAACGCAGTACCACCAATGCCACCTAGGCTTGAAATAGTGAAGCAGCTGCCCTGCATATCGGCAGATTTGAGCTTACCGTCACGGGCACGGACAGAAATATCGGCCAGCTCACGAGATAACTCGATGATGCCTTTCTTATCCACGTCACGTACCACAGGTACCACTAGACCGTTTGGCGTATCAACCGCCACACCGATGTGGTAGTACTTCTTCTGGATCAGTGATTCACCGTCGCTGCTTAAGCTTGAGTTGAACACTGGGAACTGTTGCAGCGTTTTCGCCACGGCTTTCATCATAAAGACCAGCGGAGTGATCTTATAATCGGCTTTTTTCTTCGCCGCCGCGTCGTTCTGCTGCTTACGGAACTCTTCCATTTCGGTGATATCAGCTTCATCGAACTGAGTCACGTGAGGAATAGTTACCCAGTTGCGGTGCAGGTTTGGACCAGAGATCTTCTGGATACGGCTCAATGGAATCTCTTCCACTTCACCAAACTTGCTGAAATCCACTTTCGGTGCAGCAATCACTTGCAGACCACCACCGTTACCCGTTGCAACTGAAGTTGCTGCTGTCGCCTTAGGACGAGACAGTTCGTACTTCACATACGCCTGTACGTCTTCCTTCATGATGCGACCTTTACGGCCTGAACCCGTCACTTGAGTAAGGTCCACACCAAATTCACGGGCCAAACGACGAACCGCTGGAGACGCATGAACCACACCGGTTGCCACTGGCGCACCCGCACTTGGGTGATGTGGAACTGGTGGACGGCTAGGAGCGGCAGCAACAGGTGCCGGTGCCGCTTCTTGGGCAACTGGTGCAGGTGCTGCGGCTTGAGCTACTGGCGCTGGCGCACTGCCTGCTGTCACAGTTTCAATCGTCGCAATCACGCTACCTTGAGAAACCTTGTCACCCACTTTAACGGTTAACGACAACAGTTTACCGGCGAATGGCGCTGGTACTTCCATGGTCGCTTTATCGGTTTCAAGGGTAATTAAACCTTGATCAACTGTAATGTCATCGCCCACAGACACGAGCACTTCGATCACATCGACATTGCTCGCATCGCCAATATCAGGCACTTGGATTTCTTTAACCGCAACCACTGGTGCTGCAGCGGCGACTGGAGCAACTGGCGCAGCAGGAGCCGCTTGAGCGACAGGTGCAGAGGCTGCTGGCGCGCTCGCTTGTGGCGCTGCAGCAGGTGCCGCGCCGCCCACTTCGAGCATGATCACTAATGAGCCTTGAGAAACCTTGTCACCCACTGCCACTTTCACTTCTTTTACCACACCCGCGAATGGCGATGGTACGTCCATGGTCGCTTTGTCGGTTTCAAGCGTGATAAGGCCAGCGTCAACCTCAATCTTATCGCCAGCGGCAACTAAGACTTCGATAACAGACACATCGGTGTCACCACCGATATCCGGCACAGTAACTTCAACCACTTGGGTTGCGCCCGTCGCTGGCGCGGCAGCCACAGGGGCTGGAGCCGCTTGTACTGGTGCAGGTGCTGCTGGGGCTGGCGCAGGAGCGGCAGCTTGAGCAACAGGCGCAGCTTGAACATTAGCCGTGCCCGCTGCTTGCATCATCGCAATTAAAGTACCTTCGCTGACTTTGTCACCGACGGCCACTTTCAATTCGGCTAACACACCCGCGAAAGGCGCAGGAATGTCCATGGTCGCCTTGTCGCTTTCAACGGTCAGAATCGACTCTTCCGCTGCTAAGGTATCGCCCACAGAAGCACAGATTTCGATAACCTGTACTTCATCGCCGCCGATATCAGGAACAAAAACTTCTTTTAATTCAGCCATTTTTATTGCCTCTTACGCGTACTGTGGATTGATCTTGTCAGCGTCGATGCCGTATTCCTTGATGGCATTCGCTAACACATCAACAGGCAGCTCTTTACGATCAACCAGTGACTTCAGTGCCGCGATAACGATGAACTTAGCGTCCACTTCGAAGTGGTGACGCAGGTTGTCACGGCTGTCTGAACGACCGAAACCGTCAGTACCTAACACTTTGTAATCGGTTGGCATGTATGCACGTAACTGCTCACCGTAGATCTTCATGTAGTCAGTCGCTGCGATTGCAGGCGCATCACTGGAGATCACTTGGCTGATATACGCTTGTTTTGGCGTTTCAGTTGGGTGCAGCATGTTCCAACGCTCAACCGCTTGACCATCGCGAGTCAGTTCGTTGAAGCTGGTTACGCTGAATACGTCGGCAGTGATACCGAAGTCTTTTGCCAGTGCTTGAGCCGCTTTGCGTGTTTGCTCAAGAATGGTGCCACAGCTCATTAACTGAACTTTGCCTTTACCCGAGCCGGCAACGGTTTCTAACTTGTAGATACCTTTAACGATGCCAACTTCTGCGCCTTCTGGCATGGCTGGCTGCTCGTAGTTTTCGTTCATTGTGGTCAGGTAGTAGAAGATATCTTCTTGATTCTCGCCGTACATACGACGAATACCATCTTGTACCACAACGGCAATTTCATAACCGTAAGTTGGATCGTAGGTAATACAGTTAGGAATGGTGTTAGCCAGTACGTGGCTGTGACCGTCCTGATGCTGCAGACCTTCACCGTTTAAGGTTGTACGGCCAGAAGTACCACCGACTAAGAAGCCGCGAGCACGCATATCACCCGCAGCCCAAGCCATGTCGCCAATACGTTGGAAACCGAACATTGAGTAGTAGATGTAGAATGGGATCATTGGCACATCGTTCACTGAGTAGCTGGTCGCTGCCGATACCCAAGATGACATAGCACCTAATTCGTTAATACCTTCCTGCAGTACTTGGCCTGACTTATCTTCACGGTAGTAAGCCACTTGGTCAGAGTCTTGCGGAACGTATTTTTGGCCTTCGTGAGCATAAATACCCACTTGACGGAACAGACCTTCCATACCGAAGGTACGCGCTTCGTCAGGAATAATTGGCACGATGTTTTTGCCAATCTTCTTGTCTTTTAACAGTGCCGTCAGTACGCGAACAAACGCCATCGTTGACGAAATTTCACGGCCGTTAGAACCCTGCAGAATCGAGTCGAAAATCTTCAGTGATGGAATTTCCAGCTCTTCGCTGAACTTCTCACGACGTTGTGGCACACTGCCGTGCAGCTCGGCACGACGGCTCATCATGTACTTCACTTCTTCCGAATCTGGACCTGGGTGGTAGAACGGCAGATCTTCTAATTGATCGTCTGGAATTGGGATATTGAAACGATCGCGGAAGTAACGGATAGACTCGATACCCATTTTCTTCACGTTGTGTGCGATGTTTTTACCTTCACCCGCATCACCGAGGCCGTAACCTTTAACGGTTTTCGCTAGGATCACAGTTGGGCGACCTTTAGTCTTACGCGCATGGTCTAATGCCGCGTAAACTTTAACTGGGTCATGACCACCACGGTTTAAGCGCCAAATGTCATCATCTGACATGTTCGCTACCATTTCGGCGGTTTCTGGATATTTGCCGAAGAAGTGTTCGCGAGTATAAGCGCCACCTTTGGCTTTACAGTTTTGGTATTCACCGTCAACGGTTTCTTCCATTAACTGCAGTAACTTACCGCTGGTATCACGGGCTAATAATGGATCCCAGTAACGACCCCAAATCACTTTAACCACTTCCCAGCCAGCGCCGCGGAATTCGCCTTCCAGTTCTTGGATGATCTTACCGTTACCGCGTACTGGGCCGTCCAGACGTTGCAGGTTACAGTTGATGATGAAGACTAGGTTGTCTAATTCTTCACGGGCGGCTAAACCGATAGCACCTAAAGCTTCTGGCTCGTCACACTCACCGTCACCTAAGAAGCAGTAAACGGTTTGATCAGAACAATCTTTCAGACCACGGTCAGTCAGGTATTTTAAGAAGCGCGCTTGGTAAATCGCTTGGATTGGACCTAAGCCCATCGAAACCGTTGGGAATTGCCAGTAGTCAGGCATCAACTTAGGGTGCGGATAAGAAGATAAACCTTTGCCATCCACTTCTTGACGGAAGTTAGCCAGTTGGTCTTCAGTTAAACGGCCTTCCAAGAATGAACGCGCGTAGATACCTGGGGCAATATGGCCTTGGAAATACACTAAGTCGCCGCCGTCTTTCTCGTTTGGCGCGCGGAAGAAGTGGTTGAAACACACGTCATAAATGGTTGCGCTCGACGCGAAACTCGAAATATGGCCGCCTAACTCTAAATCTTTCTTAGAACCACGCAGAACCATAGCTAAGGCGTTCCAACGGATGATGGCGCGAATGCGACGTTCCATCTCTTGGTTGCCAGGCATGTGCGGCTCTTGACCCGCTGGAATAGTGTTCAAATAGGCCGTGGTCGCAGTGTAAGGCAAGTGTGTGCCATTGCGACGGGCTTTATCGATCAGTTTCTCTAATAAGAAATGGGCGCGCTCAGGGCCTTCCTGTTCTAATACTGCTTGCAGGGCGTCAACCCATTCCTGAGTCTCTAACGGATCTAAGTCTTGTAGCATATCTTCAGACATGACACTGTCCTTCTCTATATACATGATAATGAATGGTGTTTGCGGCATATTCCGCTTTAGCGAGTGCTAAAGTCGGGAACTTAAGCGCCACTCTTTAAACGGCGCAAACTTCGCTGCAACCGGCTATCTTCTTCCCGCACAGATAACATCACCTCTTCGATGTAACTTAAGTGTTCATTCGAGGCTTCTCTGGCGGCTTCAGGATCACGACGAACGATAGCAGCGAGCAGAGCACGTCTGTGATCGTTGGCCATAGTGGAGGCTTCTTCGCGGCGGCTTAAAAGCTCCAGGTTTTGCGCCACATTCTTATGCAGCACAGGGGTTAAACTGAGTACGAGATGCAACATAGCCACATTGTGTGACGCTTCGGCGACGGCGCGATAGAAACGCACAATCGCGGCGGCTTGTTGTTCGATATTGGTGGCGGCTTCCACCTCAAGGATCATACGCTTGATATTCTGCATATCGGCGTCTGTGCCACGCAGGGCGGCAAAATAGGCCATCATGCCTTCGGTTGCATGACGGAATTCCAGCAAGTCGTATTGGCTTTCTGGATCGGCAGTCATTAATTCAACGATAGGATCGGCAAGGCTCTGCCAGAGTTGTTCTTTGACATAAGTACCGCCGCCTTGACGGCGCATTAACAGCCCTTTCGCCTCAAGCTTTTGAATGGCTTCACGCAGTGAAGGGCGAGACACTTCAAACTGGATGGCCAGTTCGCGCTCCGGCGGTAATTTCTGACCCGGCTGTAAACTGCCTTCGAGGATCATCTGCTCGAGTTGCGCCATGATCACATCAGAAATTTTTGGCTGATTAATTTTACTATAGGCCATTAGGCACTCAGCTCCGTTGTAAATTGGTCTTACCAATTTTTATGAGTGAGCGCACTTTATCAAATCACACTTTTGATGTCTAGATTGAAAATCGACCTTAAAAGGTGATCACATTCAAAACCGCTCACGATGTGAGAGCATAGCCTAAAAATACCACTATGGGGTCAGACCATTTGACATAGTGAGCCCCTTATCCAATAAGCCACTGAGTAAGAAGTATTTTCACCGAAAGTCACTCGAAAAAACAGTCTGAGAAACCTATTCTGTGAACTCGCCAAAAGGACGTGTTAGGCGCCTCTAAAAACAAAAAAGGAATTGGCCGCACTCGCAAACCAATTCCTGATTAATTCGGGCGTGTTGACGTTTCAGGGTTATTTTTGCAGCAATTTGGCTGGCTTTTATGCAAGGCAAAGTCCGTGCTGTGTAGTTATTCTACATAAACGGACGATAACGCGGCAGAAACGCCAGCCAAATGCAGCCCGAAGGGTTCGCCTGGCAAGCCCTTGCTCTTTGTCACTCGTCATTTGAGTAGAATAACTACACTTCATTCCTCGTTTCGCGAGCACGTGCTTGCCAGAACGAACAAAATCTAATCTCGAAACGTCAACACGCCCTAACCCTAAATAATGAAGATGTGTTAGGTCACTAGGCCAAAAATGGTCAACAGCGACAGCACCGCAACCATCAGCGTAAAGTTGCGTTTACTTAAAACTAATAATGCCAAGGTCGACTGTACACAAACTGGTGCACTCGACTCCTCTGGCAGCGGCTGGGAGGCTAACGCCGTTTCTGTCACCACCCTTCTGGCACTCGCATTGATATTTAAGGCATGGTCACGCCAAGCCGTGAGCCCTTCACTAAACTGACCACTGAGCGCATAGCCAAAGGAAAATATCCGACTCGGGATCCAATCCAGAACGAACATAATGTCGTCAATTAACGGTAAGTTGAGGGATTTTCGCATATTCTCTTCAGCGTAAAAACGCGCGGTGCAATATAAGACTGCGCCAACTGGGCCTAGGAAGATAAAGCATAATGCCACGGCGCCATAGTAGCGATAGTTGATCCAGGCAACACTCTGCCCGACCTTGGCGCCTAAGTCTTTTTCAGACACCGTATCTAAACACTCACTGCAATCTAATTCGGCGGCATAGTGGTAACAGGCTTGCACGTCGGAGCGACACGCCGCCTGCATATACTTTTTAAAGCTATCGCGCTGTTTTTGATGATTAAAGCAAATAATTGCCACTACCACCCACAGGGCGAGAGTTAACAGCCCCCAAAACATGCCTGACGCAACCCAACCTAATATATGCACCACTAAAGCCGGCAGCACTAAAGCGAGCAACATACTGGTACTGGTTAACGAGGCTTTGTCACCAAAAAAAGTCGATTGATAGGATTGCAGCACGCGATCGCTCTGCCACGAGGCGGGAAGGAACTTCAATCGTTCCACAAGAATGGCGACCAGTAATGAAAATAATGCCATCGGTAATACTCCTTGTAAAAAAGCCGGAAACGCTCAGGGTGATGAGAAAATATCTCCCCCTCGCTTGCTCCTCTTTGCTGCTAGCCTAGCGCGGTTAAATACCTTTCCCAGTCGAAGCTTGGTCCTGGATCCGTCTTGCGCATCGGTGCAATGTCACAATGCCCCACAATCCGCTGCGCTGTTAATGCGGGATACTGCGCCAATAAGGCTAGAGTCAACTCTGTAAGCTGCTGATATTGGGCCGCAGTATAGGGCTCAGTATCTGTGCCTTCAAGCTCGATACCGATAGAGAAGTCATTACAATTTTCCCTTTCGCCATAACGAGATACACCTGCGTGCCAGGCTCTATCTTCGCAACTGACATACTGCACACATTCACCATCGCGTCGAATTAAAAAATGTGCTGACACTTGCAGCCCCGCTAAATCGGCGAAACGATCATCGGCCTCAGTATCTAAACACCCTTGAAATAATTGATCAATATAGGGAAGTCCAAAGCATCCCGCTGGCAGGCTGATATTGTGGATCACCAACAGGCTAATTTCCCCAAATGGGCGACGGTTAAAATGCGATGACTCACAGCGTCGAGCCGAGGAAAACCATCCGGCATCAAAGCGCATAAGCTCTTCCTATATTACAGGCATAATGCCACTACTCTAACAGCATTAAGTGACTGAATATATGCAATTCAATGACAAAGGTTAAATAACCAGCCACGCCCCAAATCATCATCAGTTAGCACGATAATCTCAATCGGCCCACTCCCTGTGACTTTTTATCACCCGCACTAGGTGGTAATCTTAGCCCTAAATGCAAGCAAGCAATTTCAAGCACGCCATCTGTGGCATGCAAGAATGCAAGGACCCAATCATGCTAGAGAACGATATTCGCCACGCCGTAAAAACCGCCCTCAATGAAGACCTTGGTGGAACCGAGATCAACGAGCACAGCAAAGCCATTGCCTACGGCGATATTACCGCCCAACTTATACCTGTTGATAAATATGCCGAAGCGACCTTAATCACCCGCGAAGAAGGAGTTTTTTGCGGAAAAGCTTGGGCCGAACAAGTCTTCAATCAATTAGGTGGCGAAGTCGCACTGCACTGGCATGTTGATGATGGCGATCTCGTGCTACCAAACCAAGTGTTATGTGAACTATCAGGCCCTGCCCGCACTATCCTTACGGGCGAGCGCACTGCGATGAACTTTATTCAGACCTTGTCAGGAGTCGCGACACTGACAAAACATTATGTGGATAAGTTAGCGGGCACTCACACACGCTTACTCGATACTCGCAAAACCATCCCAGGACTTCGCACGGCTCAAAAATACGCGGTCACCTGTGGCGGCGGTAAAAACCATCGAATCGGTTTGTTTGATGCCTTCTTAATTAAAGAAAATCACATTATGGCTTGCGGTGGCATTCGCCAAGCGGTGGATGCTGCGCGCAGCTTGCACCCCAATAAACCCGTAGAAGTTGAAGTCGAATCCCTAGAAGAACTGGCACTAGCGCTAGATTCAGGCACAGATATCATCATGTTAGATAACTTTGACATCACCATGATGGTCGAAGCGGTTGAACTCAATAACCAATACAAAGCTAAAGGCAGCGGCGCCAAACTTGAAGTCTCGGGCAATGTCACCTTAGAGACCCTAGGTGAGTTTGCCAAAACCGGAGTGGATTATATTTCCGTTGGTGCGCTGACTAAGCATCTAAAAGCATTGGATTTATCCCTTAGACTACGATAGTGTTATATAAAAGTTACGAGCCCACAGTTAACACTAAACACTCGGGCTCAAAGGGAATGCCATGACCACCGTACAACGCAGTTTCTATTTTATTTTTGCACTTTTGTTTGCGGCTGGCATGCATTATTACCAATATAACTACGGTGGCGTAGGCCTCACAGCACCTTTCAACTTAATGACGTGGGGCTTTGTATCGATACTAATCGGCTTGGGTCTGTGGCATTGCAGCCAAAATGGTGAGATTTACTACTCCCCCTTATTAGTTGCCACAAGTCTTTTTGTCGCGTCATTATTTATACCTATTCTCTATAGCAACAATGAGCTACTCATCCATAGTACACAACGGCTGATTGGTTTAACTGCAGGTCTTGCATTTCTTTTCAGCTTGTATCAAATCAACTTACCCGTTGAAAAATGGCATAAACTTATCCCATGGATACAGGTTGGTATAATCATTGAAGGAGGGATTTGTTTCACCCAACAGTATGTGTTTCCTGACACAGTATGGATGCAACATAATCCCAACTTGAGACCATCAGGCATTTTTCAGCAACCCAATGTCATATCGACGTTTGCCGTAATGGGTATTGCACTGGCTACCTTCAACTTAGCCTTCAATAAACATACCTCAAAGATTGAGCAATACATCATTAATCTTGCAGGACTGGTTGCGGCCTGGATCATCATGCTTAACACCTCAAGAACCGCAACTATCGCCTTGTTTATCGTTTTAATAGGGACGGCACCATTATTATACCGTCAAGCAAATAGAGCACACCTACGACACTGGTATTATGCCATTCTCCTCGGGCTAGCAATACCGCTAATACTCAACCTAATGGACTCAACATTTAAGCCCCGTGAAATCGTCGAAAACATCAGACCTACCTTATATTTTATTTCTTTAGGTTTAATAGCAAAAAATCTACTCACAGGGGTAGGTTATGGCGGCTTTAGCGTTAATTTTCATCAAGCCCAAGCCGAATACATTGAAACCCACGAGTTTAGTAAAGAACAGTTCGCGAATAATGCAGCCCATCCACATAATGAAGTTTTACTCTGGGGAGTCGAAGGAGGCCTATTGCCCCTTATCTCTTTTGTAATTTTATTTATTTTCGTTGGTTACCGATACTTAGCCTTGGGATGGCGTAAGGGGATTTTTTACTTATCAATTATCTTCCCCGCGGCTTTTCACTCTATGACAGAGCTGCCCTTTTACCATGCTGCAATTGTGTTTATTACATTCACTTTTACAGCTTACATGATTGAAAAATCAGCTTTTATAGAAAAAAAAACCACACTACCCCAAGCCCTAAACTTCAAACTTACGGCATTGATCATCCCCGCTCTAACCCTGTGCTTTACGTTAACAGGATTGCACACCCTTAATCGCCTGCGTCATTTTCAGCAAACAGGCCATAGTGATATGACCTACCTGCAAGAGATCATAAATCCAATAGCAATATCAGAAACTATTGACTATGCTTGGCTTACGTCGCCTTTATTAACAAATCGACAAAATACTGAATCAATAGAACGTTTTATTGCAGCCACAGAGCAAAAATTGAATTACTGGCCAAGAGCTAGACTCTATCAAGATCTTGCTACTGCCTATCAATTGCAGGGGAATCAAGAGCGAGCAAACAGTGTCTACAGAGAAGGCAAACGACTTTTCCCCTTCAATCAAAAATTCAATAGTATAGAGGACAACCTTATTGAGCTTTCTACACCATAAAGCTTGATAGAATAAAATCAATCAACAACATCATTTTATGTATATGGTTAAAGCTCACTCCTTAACACACATTCCACGCTCACACTTCATACGACATAAAATTGACTTAAGCGCAAAACTCGTCAATTAAATATCGTTGCAACAATTTTTTATAACCCATCTCTGCCTATTGCTATTTTTTTATACAAAATAATCATTTCATTAATATTTTTGCTGAAAAATATGTTTCAATTTAGATGACTTTGTACTAACTTTTAGCAAGGTAAATGCGGTGTTATGTCACCCAACCAAAACCTAAACCCAACAACATTAACCTACCCTTATCAATAGCTCGATTGACTTGAACAAGAAGTTCTTTGACTACGGTAACGGCAGAGTAATTGATGGGTTAAATCAACCGATTGTTAAAGCGCCCCCGAGTACATAGGCGCACCTTCGAGCACGCTCGCAAGGCCTGCTCTTTAACTTGCAAAGCTAGCTTTTTAAGTAGCTAAAGGGGAGTAATAACAAGAGGTAATGGTTATGCCATATGAATGAATTGCATAAAATGCTTGACGATTCAATAAGGTATAGCATATACAAGAAACGTTGTTACTAAGTTGTTGCGTAAAAATTGGTATTGATACCGCAAATACTGATATTACAACACTCCTTAGTACTCACAGAGACAGAGGTAGTACTCACAGAGACTGGGATGGTGCTCAATGAAATAGTATTCACTGAGATAACATTCTCTGAAATTCTCTAAAATATAGTTACACCACCGTTTGTTATGTGTTTGTGAGTTAAGTGACATAATGGAGTTCGCTTGATAAACAATCGCTAGGGTGACGACAGGGTAGCTAGTAAGTAAAATTGGCTAATTAATTGTGACACTGCGTAAACTGGAGAGAAACATGAAAGCAACGAACCAAACGTTAAATAAAAAGGCTCAGGGTTTTACTCTGATTGAATTAATGATCGTCGTCGCGATTATCGGTATTTTGGCTGCAATCGCACTGCCTGCGTATAAAGAATACGTCAACAAAAGTAAAATCAACTCCTGCTTAAGCGAAGCCAGTGCTTGGACCAAAGCAGCTTCCGCAGCAGTTATAGGTGAAACAACAGTACCAGACTACAAAGCAGTGTCATGCGCTGACACAAGTACCCCCACCACACCGACAGATCTGGCTTCATTATCAGGTCCAGAAACCTTCACTGCAGAAGATGAGACTGGGACAACAATTACTTGTGATTGGGGTACTGCAACCTGTTCAGCTGGCTCTTAATCAATAGCTAGCATCAATGTGTTAAAGGGCCGCTACTGCGGCCTTTTTGTTCAGTAACTCAGTAACCCATTGACCCAAAATCGCGGAAATAAGGCAGATAATAACTGCGAATGATGATAACTCGCCAATAATGCCCAGCTTAGTAATGAAACGCCCATCACTGCTATCCCCCGCACCAGTGCACTCACCGGATAACACACTGCTGGTAATGGCAGAGCCGTCACCGATACCACAAACACCAACAGTAGTTGCGCAAAGGGCATCACCACCACGCCACTAAACAGTGAATAAATTAATGCCGTAAGCAACGACATTATGATAGGCAACTGATTAACATTCGTTTCTTGCTTCAAACTCGCCAGTAAGTTAGCTAAATAGCTCCCAACCCATAAGATGGTCCCCATACAAACCACGACGCCGTACTCGTATAGTAATTGCATAACAGAATTATGGGGATGAGCATGGGGCAGCGGCTTATTCTCGGCCCAAGCAAATGCCATTGGGCCATGACCCAATAGAAGATGCTCAGATATATTATTAACAACATACATCCACAAGTCTAAACGGCCTGAACTGCCCCCACGAAGATGGGCAAAGTTATCCCCCATGATGAGAATGGGGATGATGACAATAAAAAGTAACCAGAGGGAAATACCTAATAAAATCGCTCGACAAACAACCGCGATTAACGACTTTCGAATATCTGCTCCCAAAAAAAACGATATCAAAACCATCGCACTAATGAGTGAAACCATGGCGCCCCTCGCCTCTGTTTGCAGTAATACCATCCAGTGCAATGAGATTAAAATTAACGACATCACAGAGAACCGCTTCAATTCTGAAGAAAAAAAAGGCAAAAGCAGCAATGGAACCATCATCACCTGCAACTGATTAAAAAATCTAACATTCACATAGCCATAAATAAGCCCGTGAATATTAAATGGCTGTAGTTCAATATAGTGAAAAACTAAAAAAAGCAGATATTTAAGTAACGTAGCAATTGAAATGACGAGCGAAAAAAAATAACAAAAACGATAAACCTGTGAGGTAGACAAACTTCTTAAAACGCTACTAAAACAATATAAGCCAATCAGGCACAATAAGATATTGCCTAACTCAATCCAACTCCAAAACGAATGTTGACTGTATAAAGCTGAAATACTCCCCAGTCCAAAAAAAAAGACTAAAAAAGCAATAGATTGTTTTTTTAGTCGCAACAGATAATGCTCCCTTTTAAAGCTGAGCATTAACACCATAAGCCAAATAAAAGCAATTGCCAAAATTCGCTTTAAATCATATTCATTATTAATTGAAAACACATGATTAACATCAAGAGCGAAGGTAGTCCCTAACAAAAAAAAACTAATTAGCCCAACTAACACAAGATAAGCATAAGCCTTCAATTACATTCCCCATTTAACGATGACTTTTTATCCGCATGACTTGTAGATCCGCGACCAACACCTTGTTAATGTAGCATTAATGTAAGCAACTCCAATGACAAATTTTTAAACCAATGTTACTATTCTAATTGTCATTACACACTGGAGCAGATATGCCATCTACAGGCCTTCATTTAGGTTTATCTACCTTATTTATTCGTAAAGGCCTGCTAAATGAAGAGCAGATGGCGGGCGCTATCGCTAAATCCAGACAGACAAAACAGGCACTCGTTAGCACCCTAGTACAAACTAAGCTGATTTCGGCACGCTCGGTTGCCGAACTTTGCTATGAAGAATATGGCACCCCGCTGCTAGATTTAGCCGAGTTTGAACTCAGTGCCATTCCCGAAGAATTTACCAATAAAAAGCTGATTGAAAAGCACCGCTGTTTACCCTTATTTAAACGCGGTAATCGCCTCTACATTGCGACATCAGACCCTACAAATATTGCTGCACTTGAAGAGTTTCAATTCAGTGCGGGCCTACATGCCGAAGCCATTCTAGTTGAAGAAGATAAGCTCGCTAAAGCCCTCGAAAAGGTACTCGAAGAGGATATTACCAGCCTTGATTTAGGAGGTATGGATGAAGCGGCTTTAGCCGGCATAGAAGTTACCGATACCGATAAACGCCAAGACGAGAATACAAGTGACGGTAGTGATGATGCACCAATCGTCATTTATATCAATAAGATATTAACCGATGCAATTCGTAAGGGGGCATCAGATCTTCACTTTGAACCCTATGAAAAACGCTACCGCATTCGTTTCCGTATCGATGGTATTTTGCATGAAGTCTCCGAACCGCCAATTAGCCTAGCAGGGCGGTTATCGGCGCGCTTAAAGGTAATGTCGAAACTCGATATTGCCGAACGCCGCGTTCCTCAGGATGGCAGGATTAAGATGAAGCTTTCCCGCACTAAGTCCATCGACTTTCGGGTGAGCACATTACCGACGCTCTGGGGCGAAAAAATTGTAATGCGGATATTAGATTCCTCCTCCGCACAGCTCGGCATTGAAAAACTAGGTTATGAACCCGATCAAGAAAAGCTTTACCTTGAGATGCTCGCCAAACCCCAAGGGATGATCTTAGTCACAGGTCCTACAGGTTCGGGTAAAACGGTTTCGCTTTATACAGGGTTAAATATCCTCAATACTGCCGAGCGCAATATCTCTACCGCCGAAGACCCGGTAGAAATCAACCTTGAAGGGGTTAACCAAGTCCATATTAATTTAAAGGCGGGTTTAACCTTTGCTTCAGCGCTACGTTCCTTTTTGCGTCAAGACCCCGATGTCGTTATGGTGGGAGAAATCCGCGACCTTGAGACCGCCGAAATTGCCATTAAAGCCGCGCAAACGGGTCACTTAGTATTATCAACACTGCACACAAACTCGGCGGCGGAAACTTTGACCCGTTTAATTAATATGGGTGTACCTGGTTACAATATCGCCAGTTCAGTGAATCTGATTATTGCTCAGCGTCTTTCTAGACGACTCTGCCCGGAATGCAAGCAAGCAGAGCATATTCCAGAACATGAATTGCAACGTTTAGGCTTTACCGATGAGCAAATCGCTCAAGGCTTTACCACCTATAAACCTGTAGGTTGTGAGCATTGTTCTGGCGGATATAAAGGACGGGTGGGTATTTACGAAGTAATGAAAATGTCCGATGAAATCGCTCGTACAATTATGGAAGGCGGCAATTCATTACAAATTGCCGAGCAAGCCAAAGCACAGGGGATGCGTGATCTGCGTCAATCGGGCCTTCTTAAAGTTATCCAAGGGGTAACCAGTATTGCCGAAGTAAACCGAGTCACAAGTTTTTAAAACGCATAGTTATTTGGCTACGCTACATAGCTCGCTGAACGGTTTTATATAACCACTTTTTATTTCGCTATGTATACTAATCTAGTGACAATAAACTCATAGCTAATTAATGCCTAATAGGGACTATCTATGGCTACGGCAACGACAGTAAAAAAGCCTCGTGCCAAAAAGAACGAGCAAAAAAGCCAACCTAAGATCTATACCTTTGAGTGGAAGGGCTTAAACCGTGATGGCAAAAAAACCGGTGGCGAATTAAAAGGCACCAGTGTCGCCGAGGTGAAAAGTCAGCTTAAGCTCCAAGGGGTAAACCCTAAAGTTGTACGCAAAAAAGCATCACCTCTTTTCGCTCACAATCCCGATATCAAACCTATGGATATCGCCATGGTAACACGCCAAATAGCGACTATGCTGGCAGCAGGTGTCCCCTTAGTCACCACAATAGAAATGCTCGGCCGCGGCCATGAAAAGCAAAAAATGCGCGAGTTACTCGGTACTATATTGTCAGAAGTACAATCGGGTATTCCACTATCAGACTCACTACGCCCCCATAGACGTTATTTTGATGATCTCTACGTCGATCTTGTCGCAGCGGGTGAACATTCAGGCTCTCTTGATGCAGTGTTTGACCGAATTGCAACATACAGAGAAAAAGCCGAAGCCTTAAAGTCGAAAATTAAAAAGGCGATGTTTTACCCTGCCGCAGTCGTTGTGGTAGCGATAGCAGTAACAACACTGCTTCTGTTGTTTGTTGTACCGCAATTTGAATCAATTTTTGCAAGCTTTGGTGCAGAGCTTCCAGCTTTTACCCAGATGATCGTTGGCATTTCGCGTTTTTTACAGAGTTCTTGGTATATATTCTTCGCAGCCATAGCTATCAGTATCTGGTTATTTGTCCGTGCCCACCGCAATTCACAAATGTTTAGGGATCGAATAGATGAACTTGTGCTTAAGATTCCCATTATCGGTGAGATATTGCATAAAGCAGCCATGGCACGATTTTCCCGCACCTTAGCCACCACCTTTGCGGCAGGGGTGCCTTTAATCGATGGTATGGAGTCAGCTGCCGGCGCCTCTGGCAACGCGGTTTATCGATCGGCACTATTGAAAGTACGCCAAGAAGTGATGGCTGGGATGCAGATGAACGTCGCCATGCGTACCACAGGGCTTTTCCCCGATATGCTGATCCAAATGGTGATGATCGGTGAAGAGTCTGGCTCACTCGATAGTATGCTCAATAAAGTAGCCAATATTTATGAAATGCAGGTCGATGATGCCGTTGATGGCTTATCAAGCCTTATCGAGCCCATTATGATGGTAGTCATTGGCATCTTGGTCGGCGGTTTGATTGTCGGTATGTATCTACCGATTTTCCAAATGGGTAATGTCGTAGGTTAAGCTTAACGCAGCGAACCCAACTAACTGATTTAATGAGTAAGAATAAGAACCACTAATGTCAGACTTTATTTCTCTTTTAAGCCACTCTCTTGCGCAGAGTCCTTGGCTATTTATTGCGTTAAGTTTTGTGTTTGCTGCCACTATTGGTAGCTTTTTAAATGTCGTCATTCACCGCTTTCCGGTAATGATGAAGCGCGAATGGCAACAGGAGTGTAATCAATATCTGCAAGAATACCATGTAGATGTGGTAAAGCAGATTGGTATCGAAAAGCTCAATAAGCCGATAGATACTTACCCTGAAAAATACAATCTAGTAGTACCAGGTTCCGCCTGCCCTAAATGTAAAACCGCAATCAAACCTTGGCATAATCTGCCGATTGTGGGCTGGTTAATGCTCAGAGGAAAATGCGCTGCCTGCGATGCACCAATATCCTCACGCTATCCAATTATTGAGTTAGTAACAGGGTTACTCGTTGCAACGCTCGCTTGGCATTTTGGTCCTAGCTGGCAATTTGTGTTTGCTGCGGTATTAACCTTTGTATTGATTGCATTAACGGGTATCGATCTGGATGAGATGCTGCTTCCCGACCAGATGACCCTTCCACTCCTATGGCTAGGATTACTCATTAACCTCAATCATACCTTTACCACGCCAACCGATGCCGTTATAGGCGCTGCAGCGGGCTATTTGAGTCTCTGGTCGGTGTTTTGGCTGTTTAAGCTACTCACAGGTAAGGAAGGCATGGGGTATGGCGACTTTAAACTGCTCGCCGTATTTGGTGCATGGCTGGGTTGGCAGATGCTCCCCCTAGTCATTTTACTGTCCTCTTTAGTTGGTGCCCTTGTTGGCATCACGCTCATCGTGCTCAAACGTAATCAGCTCGCAAACCCTATTCCCTTTGGGCCTTATATTGCCGCCGCTGGGTGGATAGCATTGATATGGGGACAACCCATAGTCGATTGGTATCTAAGTACGCTATAAAAACTGGATGCGCCTCTTTAATCTTTAGCGCCTAGGTTGTGCGGGATAGTCCGAATCGATGAAGATCATCATCTATACGAGAATCTTATGTCCAAATTTGTCGTAGGCCTAACGGGTGGCATTGGTAGCGGTAAAACTACCGTTGCCAATTTATTTGCCGAAGAAGGTGTCGATTTAGTCGATGCCGATGTAGTCGCTCGCGAAGTGGTCGCGAAAGGCTCAAAAGGACTTCAAGCAATTATCGCTCACTTCGGCACTGAAATATTAACCGAGACTGGTGAGCTTGACCGCGCAAAACTGCGGCAACGGGTTTTTAGCAATGAGCAAGAACGCCAATGGTTGAATCAGTTGCTCCACCCTATGATCCGCCAAGAAATGCTTTTTCAAGTTGAAAATGCCACCTCAGACTATGTAATTATGGTTGTGCCCTTGCTATTTGAGAACGGGTTAGATAGGTTAGTCAATCGGACTTTAGTGGTGGATATTTCGCCGGAGTTGCAAGTAAGCCGTACCGTAAATCGGGACAATGTGGACGCCACTCAGGTAAATAACATCATTAATAGCCAATGTAGTCGCGGTGACAAACTCGCTAGAGCCGACGATATTATTGATAATCAGGGAGAGATATCAAAACTAAAGCAAGAGGTGCAAGCATTGCACCAACGCTATTTACAATTATCCGGTAATCATAACGCCCATGACTGACTTAGTTTACGAACAGCCATTAAATGAGAAGATTCGCAGCTATTTGCGCCTCGAATATCTCAATAAACAGCTCGGTAATAATCTAAATCACGACCACCAGCATAGATGTTTCTACCCTCTTTTCTCCCTGTGCGAATTATCCGAGCGTTGCGATTATCGCAATGAAGTCCTTAAAGATATCGAGCGCAATCTGCTACAACTGGGTAAATGGCAAGAGCTTGACCATGTCGATAGCGAACAGATTGAGTTTTACATTCAATCATTGACGCAAGCCAGAGAGCAATTACAACGCCCTGAGCGCTGTGGTAGTCAACTCAAACAAGACCGCTTTCTCTCTGCCTTGCGACAGCGTTTTGGCATGCCAGGCGCCTGCTGCAACTTCGACCTTCCCCAACTGCATTTTTGGCTTGCTAAACCTTGGGAAGAAAGACAACAGGACTACCAAGCTTGGATCAGCCATTTTGATCCCCTTCTCACTCCCATCACGCTTTTACTCCAACTTACCCGCAGCACCGCCCATTTCGATAATGCCACCGCACACGCTGGTTTCTACCAGGGAGATAGTGCTCAAGCACTCTCACTAGTAAGAGTCAGAGTCGATGCCGCCCACGGCTGCTACCCCACCATCAGTGGTCATCGAAATCGCTACGCTATCCACTTTGTCCAATTCGACCAACAACGCCATTCCGACCGTAGCATCGAATTCTTACTAGCGACCTGTGCCTGAAGCCTTTACACTAACGACTTCTATGTTTCTGCAGAGTTAAGCCGTCACTTGCCGCTCTTGGCACGCTTTGATACTCAGCGATTCCTTTGTTCACTCAGTCGACTGCTAAGGAGAAGTCTATTATGCCATTAACCGTCAACTGTCCTATTTGTAAAACCCCAGTAGAATGGGTACCCCAATCGGAATTCAAACCTTTTTGTAGCGAGCGCTGCAAGATGATTGACCTAGGTGATTGGGCCTCCGAAAAACATGCTATTCCCGTCAAATCTGAGTTTGACCTCGACGCGTTAGATGAACTCGGTTACGACGAAGAGAGTTTCTTTAAAGAATAAGCCTCAATAATTAGCCCGTTTCAGTTCTTTATAAGCAGAATTTTATGACAAAACGCATTCATGTTGCCGTCGGCATTATCCTCAACCCTAGCGGGCAAATCCTACTCGCTAAGCGCCCAGAGCATTTGCATCAAGGCGGCAAGTGGGAATTCCCAGGCGGTAAAGTCGAACAGGGCGAAACAGTCACCCAAGCCTTAATTCGTGAGCTAAAAGAAGAAGTTGCTTTAATCGTCAGCACAAGCGAACCTTTTATGGCGCTAAGCTACGATTATCCCGATAAACAAGTGTTACTCGATATTCACACTGTGAGTGAATTTACGGGAGAGGCGCAAGGGCTTGAAGGGCAACAGATTGCTTGGGTCAATAAACATGAGCTAAGCCAATACGATTTCCCCGATGCCAATAAGCCCATTCTGACCAAATTATTAGAGCAAGCCCAGTAACTAAAACCTGTATTTAGCGGACAAGATTTAGATTTTACATTAGCAAGACGTGATCTGGGTTGCAGCAAATTCATTCGCAACTTTTAGAAAACGCAAATTAGTGTTTGAATGCAATCTCATTATTCTTCTTCGATTTCGAGGGCATATCATGCACAATAACGTTAAAGCATTACTCGCCACGACCGCGTTATTTTTTAGTTGCCAGGTACTGGCAAATGGCGGCTGTGGCTTTGAAGAGCAACAACAGGGCTTGATTGCCACCTGCAGCGAGGAGAAACAAGAAGTGATTTTAACTGGTGTAGTTGAAGCGCAACATTTAGTAAAAGATCTCAATGAGTTTGCAGAGGGCTACAAGAGCTATCAGGTGGATACAGCATCCTTAGCCCCTCTTAAGAACATCGCTGAGCCAACCGAAATCGTGGTCATCATCGGCACTTGGTGCCCAGACTGCCATCGCGAAACACCACGCTTTATTCGCATTATGGAAGAAGTGGCTAACCCCAATATCAAAGTGACTTATATTGGGGTTGATCGCAGCAAGCAAGATCCCGAAGGGCTGGCGGCAAAATACGAGTTTAAGCGTATTCCAACCATTATCGTGCTACAGCAAGGTAAGGAAATTGGCCGTATCGTTGAACGCCCAACCGTCTCGCTCGAAAAAGATTTAGTCGAGATATTAAAGTAATCTCGAGTCGCTAAATATAAAGGCCGCCAAGTGTAAACTTCGCGGCCTTTATTATTTTAAAATGGATTTGAGGTTAAATTGCTTCTTCTAAAATCCGCTGTGCCAGCATGACTAACACGCCCTCACGCAATGCGCCGCCCGATAGCGCCAACTGCTCAATTCCCAATAGTTCAAAGAGCGCGAGTAAAATCGCCACCCCAGCGGCAAATGTCGGTGCGCGTTCGGCGCTTAGGCCGATAATCCCCGCAAGACTCGCATCTTCTTCGGCAAGGATTTCCGCTTTAAGCTGTGTCAGCACGGCTAAGGTAATGGTTTCAGACAACTTACGGTGCATTAAGACTTCGACCACTGATTGCACCGCACCAGAAGCGCCAACGACACAGTGCCATCCTAAGTCTTTTAACCTTTGTCTATGTTCACCTAAGACTTCCAACACTTCCTGCTTGGCATCTTCAAAATCGAGCTCTTGCAACGGAGCGTTGCTAAAGAAACGACGATTAAAAGTCACGCTGCCCATAGGTAAACTAGTCTTAAACTGAACTTGATGACCATCACCGATAATAAACTCGGTACTGGCGCCACCAATATCAATGACTAACCGTCGACCTTGGCCACAAGTAGTCGCCACCATGCCTTGATAAATCAGCTCGGCCTCACGCATCCCCGAAATAATTTCAATAGGATGGCCTAGGAGTGGGATCGCCTTCTGATTAAACTCATCGGCGTTATTGATGGTACGCAGTGTCGCCGTAGCAATCACAGCGACATGATTTGGATGGATCTTATGCAGCGCTAACATTTGAGCAAACATCGCTAGGCAATCTAAGCCACGCTGCATCACTTCCGTAGTTAAATGGCCATCTTCACCAATGCCTTCTGCCAACCTAACCTTACGCTTATATTTAGCAATAATATGTGGCCGACCGCCTTTTGTCTTAGCGATCAGCATATTAAAACTGTTAGAGCCTAAAGTAATGGCGGCATAAGCGGGTGTTGGCATTTACGGCTGTCTACGCGTCCTGTCATGACGAGGTGGACGGCCACCACTGCGATGGGCACCTTGAGGTCGACCAGCTCCAGAGCGCTCACGTAAATTGCGCGCCCCAGCGGGGTGTTTGCGATGAATTTTAACCGGCGGTGGAATATCATCCAGCAGCGCATCACGGTCATAATTACTCACAGGAATGGAGTGATTGATATAGCTTTCAATCGCAGGCAGATTCAGTGCGTATTCTTCACAGGCGAAACTAACAGATACGCCTTTGTTACCCGCACGGCCCGTACGACCGATACGATGAACATAGTCCTCACAATCATCAGGTAAATCATAATTGTAGACATGAGAAACATCGGAGATATGTAGTCCACGTGCAGCAACATCGGTCGCGACCAGAATATCTAGTTGGCCTTGAGTAAATTGCTCCAGGATACGAATACGTTTCTTCTGCGGTACATCACCCGTCAGCAAACCAACGCGATGTCCATCCCCTTCAAGCCAAGACCATAGGTTCTCACAGCTGTGCTTAGTGTTTGAAAAAACAATGGCCTTCTCGGGCCAATCTTCTTCAATCAATGTCAGCAGTAAACGAATTTTATCTTCTTGGGAGGGATAGAAAATTTCTTCTTTGATGTTCTTGGAGGTTTTTTCTTCTGGGGCAATTTCGACTTTCACAGGATCATTCATATGATCATAGGCAAGTTCCTGCACCTTCATCGAAAGTGTCGCCGAGAACAGCATGTTCAGACGCTGATCGGCATTGGGCATACGTCGGAACAGGAAACGAATGTCCTTGATAAAACCGAGGTCGAACATGCGATCGGCTTCGTCTAACACTACGGCTTGGATCGCATTTAAGCTAATAATGCCCTGACGCACATAGTCAATAATACGTCCAGTCGTCCCGATTAAGATATCAACACCTTGATCGAGTACTTTACGCTGAACATCATAACTCTCGCCACCGTAAACAATCCCCACCTTTAAGTGAGTATGCTTGGCAAGTAGAATCGCGTCTTTTGCAATTTGAATCGCCAGCTCGCGAGTTGGGGCCATAATGATGGCGCGCGGCTGATTAAGCTGACGGTTTTCAGGAATTGGCGTCGATAATAAATGGTTAAATGTGGCAACCAAAAACGCCATTGTCTTACCTGTGCCCGTTTGAGCTTGGCCGGCGATATCTTTTGATTGAAGTAATACGGGTAATGATAACGCCTGAATTGGCGTACAAAATTCGAAGCCGTTTTCGGCAAGGGCCTGTTTTACCTCTGGATGTAGAGGAAGGTCGGCAAATTTTTGATTAGATAAATGTGTTTGGCTCATAGCGCAAGCATACCATTTGGGGTTGCAATAAGATACTCGATCGTTTGAAATAGCCACATTGTAAAAAGGTAACTTGAAAAGCTATTTTTCAGCCCCAATATACATGGTAAGCCATTAACAAACCAGCAATGGCAACCAAACTGGAGAACATCATGAGCGATAAAATTATATACCTGAGCGACGACAGCTTCGAAAACGACGTATTAAAGGCCGATTTACCAGTATTGGTAGACTTCTGGGCTGAATGGTGTGGTCCATGCAAAATGATCGCGCCAATCCTTGACGACGTTGCCGAAGAGTACGCAGGTCGTGTAACTATCGCTAAACTAAACGTTGACCAAAACAACGTTTCTCCAGCGAAATATGGCGTTCGTGGTATCCCAACTTTACTGTTGTTCAAGAACGGTGAATTAGCTGCGACCAAAGTTGGCGCACTGTCTAAAACTCAATTAAAAGAGTTTATCGACGCACAAATCTAATTTGTTGTCGCTATGAGTGACCTCCGGCACAAGCTTTAATTAATTGTGCCGGAATACCCCTAAATTTCTGGACGCCCCGCTTTGTTAGTGCTACTTTAATAACCAGATTCTTTCTAACTAAACCACTTCTCGCTCGTCAATCACTATCCTGAATCACAAACTTTACTGATTGATCGCGGTAAGCTTTGTCGCGTAACACAAGATCCCCAACATGAACTTAACTGAATTAAAAGACACGCCGATATCCGACCTAGTCTCGCTAGCCGAAAATATGAAACTCGAAAATATGGCCCGTGCTCGCAAGCAGGACATTATTTTCTCTATTCTTAAAGCCCACGCCAAAAGTGGCGAAGACATTTTCGGTGGCGGTGTATTAGAAATACTCCAAGACGGATTCGGTTTCTTACGTAGTGCAGATGGATCTTACTTAGCTGGCCCTGACGATATTTATGTATCACCAAGCCAAATTCGCCGCTTTAACATGCGAACGGGCGACACCATTTTTGGTAAGATTCGCCCACCGAAAGAAGGTGAACGTTATTTTGCCCTGCTAAAAGTTAACGAAGTTAACTTCGATAAACCCGAAAACTCTCGCAACAAAATCCTCTTTGAAAACTTAACCCCACTCCACGCAGAAGAACGTATGCGTATGGAGCGTGGTAATGGCTCTACTGAAGACATCACTGCCCGTATTCTGGATTTATGCTCTCCTATCGGTAAGGGCCAACGCGGTCTGATCGTCGCGCCACCAAAAGCGGGTAAAACCTTATTACTGCAAAACATTGCTCAGTCAATCACCTACAACAACCCTGAAGTCGTGTTGATGGTACTGCTGATCGATGAACGTCCTGAAGAAGTGACCGAGATGCAACGCCTAGTTCAAGGCGAAGTGATTGCATCAACCTTCGACGAACCAGCCAGCCGTCACGTACAAGTGGCTGAAATGGTAATTGAAAAAGCCAAGCGTTTAGTTGAGCACAAGAAAGACGTTGTGATCCTACTCGACTCTATCACTCGTTTGGCTCGCGCCTACAACACTGTTATCCCATCATCGGGCAAAGTGTTAACTGGTGGTGTGGACGCAAACGCCCTGCACCGTCCTAAGCGCTTCTTCGGTGCGGCTCGTAACATCGAAAATGGCGGCAGTTTAACTATTATTGCTACCGCACTGGTTGATACCGGCTCGAAAATGGACGAAGTGATTTACGAAGAGTTTAAAGGTACTGGTAACCAAGAACTGCATCTGTCACGCAAGGCCGCTGAAAAACGCGTATTCCCAGCGATTGACTTCAACCGCAGTGGTACTCGTCGCGAAGAAAAACTGACCACGCCTGATGAACTGCAAAAGATGTGGATCCTGCGTAAGATCTTAAATCCAATGGATGAAGTCAGCGCAATGGAATTCCTGATCGATAAGCTGGCGATGACTAAGACCAACGAAGAGTTCTTCACCGCAATGAAACGCGCTAAGTCTTAATCCGAGCTCCATCTTCCACGGAAAGCCGCTTAATGCGGCTTTTTTATTGCGCTTTGTTAGCCATTTCTCGAACAGAATCCTCCGACATTAAACAGCCTTTAACGGGGCATAGCCATCGTCGCTTCATCGCTAAACATCAAAGGTTCAAATCAGGTTTGAATTCAAATGGCGTGTAAACTGCGTTTAAGATTTTAAATACACCACCAAGGCACGGCTTAAAGTTTGGGTCTGTTGTCTAAGCATTTCGCGCAGCAATAGCACGACGGGTGTGACATGCTCACGCCCAGGGCACACTAAGTATAGATTAACCGCCTCTCCTCGATATTCAGGCAGCAAGGGCACAAGGCGCCCCGCCATAATATCTTCAGCCAGATCTAGGCTCGATTTAAATACTAAGCCCTTCCCTGCAACTGCCCAGCGGCGTGCAATTTCCGCATCGTTCGCACTACGATTCCCCGTGACGCGGATTTTAAATTCTTGCCCATCCCGTTCAAATTGCCATTGGTCATGGGTTCTATCATCTAACTTATAAAACAAGCAATTGTGTTGAGTTAGCTGCTCTAAGGTTTCGGGTTTGCCAAACTTTGCTAGATATTCAGGCGAAGCACATAACACCCTATCAACAGAACAAATCGGGAAGGCGACCTGATTTGAATCCTGCGGCTTACCGTAACGCACCGCGACATCGATTTTGTCGTGGTAAAAGCTGCTGATGTTATCGCCTAAATGCAAACGTACTTGTAGCTGCGGAAAATCTAACAGGAAGTCATCGAGCCAAGGGACAAATAAGTTGCGCCCAAAGTCGGATGAAACCGATAGGCTCAAGGTGCCAGATATCTTGCCTTTATCGCTGGCGATCGCCTGCTCTCCGAGGGCGAGATCACTTAAGGCACGGCGGCAATGGATTAGATAACGCTCACCTTGGGCGGTTAACCTAAGGCTACGGGTCGTGCGCACAAATAAACTAGTATCAAGCTGTTTTTCTAGGCGTTTAATCGCTGCACTGGCCGAAGCCGCAGAAAGCTCCATCTCGGCAGCCGCTGCAGAAATACTGCCGCAATCGGCAACGCGAACAAATAGTGCGAGATCATTCAGCAGCATGATTTTCAAAAATCCTTTGAAAAAATTACAAAGTTTACCCCGTTTATCTAGGCTTTAATATTCCACACAATAGTTGCCATTGACAAGTACAGACACGAGTCACCATAGAGGAAGAATATGAAAGCCATAGGTTATCAAACCGCGGGAACCATCGATGCACCCAATGCATTACAGAACATCACCTTACCCGAACCAACACCACAAGGTTTTGACCTGTTAGTTGAGGTGAAAGCCATATCCGTTAACCCCGTCGATACCAAAATCCGCATATCAAGCTCAGCTCCAGCAGGGGAATATAAAATCCTCGGTTGGGATGCGGTCGGTGTCGTTAAAGCCGTAGGGGATAAAGTTAGCCTGTTTAAGGTGGGCGATGAAGTCTGGTATGCCGGCGATATTAGCCGCAGCGGCAGCTATGCCGAATACCAGTTAGTGGATGAGCGCGTCGTTGGCCATAAACCTCAAACCTTAAACAATGCCCAGGCTGCCGCCCTGCCACTAACCAGTATCACGGCTTGGGAATTACTGTTTGACCGTTTAGGCTTACCTCAGGATGGCTCGGCCACGAATGCGCGGATTTTGATTATAGGTGCCGCAGGCGGCGTAGGTTCTATCATCACTCAGCTTGCGGTCAAACTGACAGGCGCCGAGGTGATTGGCACGGCATCACGCCCAGAATCTGCCGCTTGGGTGAAAAAGTTAGGCGCTAATCAGGTTATCAATCACCAACAGCCACTCTCGCAGGAACTGGCAAAGTTGGATATTGCCGATGTCACCCATGTGATTAGCCTGACCCAAACCGATAAACATTTTGACGAAATCGTAAAAGTCCTCAGACCGCAAGGCAAGCTGGCGCTGATTGACGATCCTGTCGGCCCCTTAGATGTAATGAAACTTAAGCGTAAAAGCCTGTCACTACATTGGGAACTTATGTTTACCCGCAGCCTGTATCAAACTGAAGACATGATTGCCCAGCATCACCTGCTGAATCGTATCGCCGAACTTATCGATGCAGGCACACTCCAAAGCACCTTTGGTGAACATTACGGCACCATCAATGCACAGAATTTGCTAAAAGCCCATACCCAAATAGAGTCGGGCAAAGCGATTGGGAAAATTGTGCTGGAAGGATTTAGCCAATGAAAATCACGGTTTTTGCGCAAGTCCAAGCACATTCGGGCCAAAGCGATGCGTTGTTTAGGGTGCTCAAACAGTTGGTGAGTGATACCCGCACTGAGGCAGGTTGCATAGAATACACACTGCATAATGCCTTAGATGATGCCAACCAATTTTGGGTGTATGAAGTGTGGCAATCCCAAGCTGCACTGGACGAACATATGGCAAGTCCGCACTTTAATACTTTTTTAGCGGCCTCAGAGGGATTGGTTAAGCAGGTTAATATTCATAAGACTTATGCCTGTTAAGACCCACACATAAAAAGCGCCTACGAAGGCGCTTTTTATGTTGAATCAAACAGCTAAAGAGATTTTAAACCAAGGTCATCGCCATTTTACGGCGCAGATAGGCAATCTGCTGCATATGGGGTAAATCCTTCGGACAGTTGTCTTGGCAGCCGAGCAAGGTCATGCAACCAAACACGCCATCCTGATTACCAATCACATGGTAAAAGTCTTCAGCCGTGCGTGCATCGCGGCTATCGAGTTCAAAGCGGGCGATTTTCATCATCCCTACTGCGCCGACAAAGGTTTCACGCATTTGCTTAGTCGCACAGGCTGACACACAAACCCCACACTCGACGCAGCGCTCTAATTCATAGAGACGCGCCGCTTCCTCAGGCGCCATCGGTTCTTCGAGGCGGTGGATGCTGATATCATTCGCCTTAGGGTGTAACCACAGCTTTAATCGCTCGGCGAGTTCACGCATAAACTTACCCGTGTTAACTGATAAATCACCAATCAATTCAAAGCCTGGCAGTGGCATCAGGGTGATCTCGCCCTTAGGATATTTGGCGGTTAAAGTACGGCAAGCCAAAGTAGGGAAACCATTGATCACCATGGCGCAACTACCGCAGATCCCCGCACGACAGACAAAGTCAAACTGCAACGACGTATCTTGCTCTTCTCTAAGTTTATTGAGTGCGATAAATACCGTCATTCCCGGCGTTTCGGTGAGCTGATAACGCACCATCTTCGGCTTATCGTTTGGCTCCTGCGGATCATAACGAAAAATATTAAAGGTTAGCTGGCGACCTTGGCTCATTATGATTTTTCTCCTAGCGCATTGGCAGATGGTCTTTGTAAGGTATCACTTAAACGTTCATTTTTTGCTTGCAGGCTAGGCGGCAGCTCGAAGGGCATCAGCGCCGTTTGGCGCTGGTAACGGTCAGCATCATCACCCAGCCCGGCCAAAATCTCGGCAATTTGCTGCTCGCGTTTAGCGGTATCAGGGTGAACAATGGCATTATCGATACCGTAACCCCGGTATCCCGGCGGCAACTCCATCTTCATCACATCCAGCGGCTCGTAGCTTAAAACGGGGGCCAACGCCTCGGCATCGGGCCAACTTGCGAGAGTACGGTTGAGCCAGTCTCTGTCATTACGCTGCGGATAATCCTCACGGGCGTGGGCACCACGGCTCTCGGTACGCGCTGCTGCGCCACAGGCCACCGTTAACGCCACCTTAAGCATCCGCTTTACCCTTAGTGCTTCTACTAGCTCAGGATTGGCATGGCGTTTCTTACACTTAACTCCGAGCTTACGTGAGCGTTCAAGCAGCACCTTTAGCTCTGTCACCGCCTTATCGAGTTCTGGGCCATTACGGAAAATCCCCACGTAATCCATCATAATCCGCTGCATTTCGCGCTTAAGTTCAAAGGGACTTTCATGACCTTCACCATCGACTAAGGTGTCAATTTCAGTCTGTACCTGCCGCATAAACTTTTCGGCAAGCTGAGTGTCGATTTCAAGACTGTTATTCTCACAAAAATCAGCCACATATTTGCCGATAATCATGCCGCCAACCACAGTTTCGGCGAGCGAGTTGCCGCCCAATCGGTTAAAGCCATGCATATCCCAACAGGCCGCCTCACCCACGCTGAATAAGCCCTTAAGCTGCGGACTCTCGCCCGTTGCCTTAGTGCGGATCCCGCCCATGGAATAGTGCTGAGTTGGACGAACGGGGATCCAATCCTTCGCGGGATCGATACCGAGGAAGTTTTCGCAAATCTCCTGCACTTCACGCAGGTTGGTTTCGATATGCTTGCGCCCAAGCAGGGTGATATCGAGCCATAAATGTGGGCCATAGGGACTATCGACGCCCTTACCTTTACGCATATGTTCGGTCATGCGGCGAGACACCACGTCCCGCGACGCCAGTTCTTTCTTCTCTGGCTCATAGTCCGGCATAAAACGGTAACCGTCTTTATCCCGCAGCAAGCCACCATCACCGCGGCAACCTTCTGTGGTTAAAATCCCCACGGGCACAATTGCCGTTGGGTGGAACTGTACCGCTTCCATGTTGCCAAGGGTCGCGACCCCCGTTTCGAGCGCCAGCGCCTGACCTATACCCTCGCAGATAATCGCATTGGTTGAGACTTCATAAATACGGCCATAGCCACCGGTGGCGATCGTGGTCGATTTAGCCACATAGGCACGCAGCTCGCCCGTGATTAAACAGCGGGCAATCACTCCGTGACAGCGTTGACCATCGTGGATTATCGCCAGTGCTTCAACGCGCTCGTGAACAGGAATATCCAACGAAATCGCTTTGTTATCCATGGCATAGAGTAAGGAGTGACCTGTACCGTCGGCGGTATAGCAGGTGCGCCACTTTTTAGTGCCGCCAAAGTCGCGAGCATTGATCAGACCGTGGGCTTCTTCGGCTTCCTGCAATGTGACTTTTTGGGCGTTAACAATCACTTCCCTTGGGCCTGCAGTCACACGTGTCCAAGGCACGCCCCAGTTGGCTAATTCACGCACCGCCTTAGGTGCACAATGGGCAAACATTCTGGCGACTTCTTGATCGCAGCCCCAGTCCGATCCTTTCACCGTATCTTGAAAATGCACGTCTTCATCATCGCCCATGCCTTTGACGGCATTGCCAAGACTGGCCTGCATTCCCCCCTGCGCTGCAGCGGAGTGAGAACGTTTGGCGGGAATAAGCGAAAGCACTAAGGTATCTAACCCGCGCTCTTTAGAGGCAATGGCCACCCTCAGGCCAGCCAATCCGGCACCAACCACTAATGAATCGGTATAAATCAGTTTCACGCCTGCTCCTTAACGGGTACTGCTGTTATTGTTTTAGGACAACACTCTTTTGTTATATTCGCTAACTCGCGTGGGGTAAAAATGCCAATAAGGAGGCAATCCCTACAGTGACAAACGCGATACTCACAATGGTTTTAATCTTACGTAAACGGCTGCGACTATTGAGATCCCGCGCCGCACCCCACTTCAGTGCTACGCGGTAAATCCCGATGGCCGCATGTAACTCCACCGTCAGCAATAGTGGCAGATACACCATCCACACGCCTTGATTCCAAATCCGCTCTGCACTGCCCTGCGGGCCTATGGTTTCTGGCGCCGAGCCAATAAGCCATAGATGCACTGGCAGCAATAACAGGATCACCACGCCCGTAATGGCCTGCCAACGCCAGAGGCGTGTATCACTGTGATTAATCACTTGCATCTGTTGTTTTAGCGCTCTTTGCTGGCGCAAACTCATGGGTAACTTTTGCAGTGCAACAATCACATGCACCAATGCTAGGGCGGCAATACCGACGGCAATACAAGTCACCACCCAGGGATAGCCATGACCATCACTGGAGAGAAAACTCAGCTCCATAGTGCGAGCCACCCAGTTCATGGCATCGCCACCCAATAAAATGGACGACACCAGCACTAAGTGGGTCCACAAAAACACCGCCAGAATGACACCCGACAAACTCTGGCTTAAATCCAGCCACGCACTCCATTTTTTTATACTTAGTTTGATTGCCATTGCTTTCGCCTCGCGCCGCAGGCTCCTAAGAGCCCTGCTTAATAAGTTGTCCTCGAAAATTAATATCGCTCACAAATCCATCAAAAAACCTGAGTTAGATCAACTAGGAGGCGAATAATTAATCGAATGCTTAAATATTAGCAGCGAAACAAAATCCTGCTGCGCCCAAATCCATCAGGGATAAACGCAGCAGAATTGGATTTCAATCAATGGGGCACGTAAGGCTGCACCGGCACACTTAGCTCACTACCGATAAACATATAGGAGACTAAGCTCGCACCACCTAGGCATAACAAATAGATAATCAATACCTTAGCAAGCTTACGTAAGCCAGAGCGCTGGGTCGTGATGCCCCATTTAACCGCCACTCGGTATAAACCAATCATGGCGTGGATGACGACTGCGGGCAGCAACAGAGCGTAGAGCAACCAAGCATTATCGTGATAGACACGCTCGGCCGATAAATGTGGACCAATTTCAGGATTTAAGATCATGGTAAAGAGGTGGACAGGCACCAAGAAAAACAGAATAAAACCCGTGATCAACTGCCAAAACCAAGCATGGGTATCGCGATGTTTAATGCCACCTAAATGTGATCGCAACGCTCGCCACTGCCCAAGCTGCGCCGGAAACCGCCTAAGAGCAACGGCTGCATGTAAAATCACCACGAGCAGCATAAACACAGAGAAGACTTTAGTGACAATCGGAAAGCCATGGCCTGTACTGCTAAACATACCGCCTTCGAGCAACTGCACCACATGGTAAAAGGCCTCTTTACCCAGCAGAATGCTCGACTCGAAATGCATATGTAACAACAGAAAGCAGCCCAGCATAATACCAGTCGCGCTCTGTAATCTATCGGCCTTAGCCGACCAAGGGTGACCTATCCCCTGTGTTTTCACGCTAGTGTGAACGCGCGTTACGCTTGTCATCTTGCTTTTACCCTTTAATGGTTTGTTGACGCCTCTTTGCAAACTACACCATAGCAGCTACAAAAAACGCGGCTGAGTGTCACAGATTTAAAGCGTGAGGCAACTCACGGGATAAGCGTCAACTCTTAGAAGAGGATCACAAAAAAGTCGTAAAAACCAAACAAAGGTAAAACCAATTAACCATTATATTTCATGGCTTTATATTAAAAATCGAAACGAGCGGTTCGATTTTGCGTACAACCAACAGCTGACAAGCTAACTCCTTGTCCATGCTGAAATAAACCTCGTTTACTACCCAAAACTCCCTAGATTTTTAGCACGAATCCCTCAACCCACCTCATCACCATCACTCACGTTTAATTGCCATCGAATTCTGCAAATTAGCGCAGTTTGGGTATACAATAGCGCGATATTTTTTAAACCTAGCCACAGGATTTTACCCATGCCTTGGATCCAACTTCGCATTAACACTAACAGTGACGATGCTGAAACCATCAGCGACTTACTTATGGAAGAAGGCGCCGTTTCTATTACCTTTGAAGATGGTAAAGACACCCCGATTTTTGAGCCTAAACTGGGCGAAACCCCTCTGTGGCAAGATACCGTAGTAGTTGCCCTGTTCGAGGCGGACACGGATCTCGCACCGACTATCGAGATGCTGAAAACCCTGCCGTTTTTAGGCGAGCACTTCAGCCACAAAATCGAGCAAATTGAAGATAAAGACTGGGTTCGCGAGTGGATGGATAACTACCACCCAATCCAATTCGGTAAACGCCTATGGATTTGCCCAAGCTGGCGTGAAGTTCCCGATCCGAGCGCAGTGAACGTGATCTTAGATCCGGGCCTGGCCTTCGGCACAGGCACTCACCCAACGACAGCACTGTGTTTAGAGTGGTTAGATAGCTTAGATCTCAGCAATGAAGAAGTGATCGACTTTGGCTGTGGCTCAGGCATTCTTGCCGTGGCGGCGCTGAAACTGGGCGCAAAAAAGGTCACAGGTATCGATATCGACTATCAAGCCATCGAAGCCTCTAAAGCCAATGCCGAGCGTAACGATGTTGCCGACCAATTAGCACTTTATCTGCCAGAAGATCAACCCGCCGATCTTAAGGCCGATGTGTTAGTTGCCAATATTCTCGCAGGCCCACTGCGTGAACTTGCCCCCCTTATCGCCGAGCGCGTCAAATCTGGCGGTAAATTAGCCCTCTCTGGACTGCTTAAAGAGCAAGCGCAAGAAATCTCTGACTTCTATAGCCAATGGTTTGATATGGACGAAGCCGCTCACAAAGAAGATTGGAGCCGCTTGACAGGTAAGCGCAAATAACGCTAAAGGGTGGCGCAACATGCGCCACCACTGGCTTAGGCTTATTTTGTCGATGACTTCTCAAGGCTAAAAAGTCAAGAAAAAAAATTGCTCCTAGGTCATTTATTGACCTTTTCACGGCCAATAAAAAGGGCTACTATAGCGCCCCTTTGAAGAGCTAAGGTGAAACAGTAAATGCAGATTGGACCCTATCAACTGAAGAATCAGCTGATCGTGGCACCAATGGCAGGTGTCACCGATCAAGCTTTCCGTAATCTCTGTCTTCGTTATGGCGCAGCCTTAGCGGTGTCGGAGATGCTTTCATCGAATCCTGAAGTTTGGGACACAGATAAGAGCCGCCAGCGTATGACGCATTCCGGCGAGGAAGGTATTCGCTCAGTGCAAATTGCAGGTGCAGATCCAGAGTTAATGGCGCAGGCCGCCCAGTTCAACGTCGAACAAGGTGCCCACATCATTGATATCAACATGGGATGCCCGGCAAAAAAAGTGAATAAAAAGCTGGCAGGTTCTGCCCTAATGCAAAATCCACCCTTAGTGAAAGAAATTTTACAAGCCGTGGTCGCTGCAGTAGAGGTGCCTGTCACGTTAAAGATTCGCACAGGCTGGGAGCCTGAACACAGGAACGGTGTTCAAATCGCCCAGATTGCAGAGGATTGTGGTATCGCCTCGCTCGCCGTTCACGGCCGCACGAGACAATGCATGTACAGAGGCGACGCCGAGTACGACACCATCAAAGCAATTAAACAGAATGTCTCGATTCCTGTTGTCGCGAATGGGGATATCGACAGTCCGGAGAAAGCCCGCTTCGTGCTGGACTATACCGGTGTCGATGCTCTGATGATAGGACGGGGTGCTCAAGGACGGCCTTGGATTTTCAGAGAAATCCAGCACTACTTGGATACGGGTAATAAGCTAGCGCCCATTGAGGTGGCTGAACAGCGTCAAGTGATGCTGGAACACCTCACCAAACTTTATGATTTGTATGGTGAATATAAGGGTATCCGCTTCGCCAGAAAGCATATTGGATGGTACCTAGACCAAGAGGATCAGCGCCAATTTCGGGCTGACTTTAATCAGCTGGAAACCGCTGCAGAACAGTATTCCCTGGTGGAATATTATTTTGATGAATTAGTACAGAATTAATAAAGAGCAGAATAGAATGTTTGATCAGACAACTAACACAGAAGTTCACCAGCTTACCGTTGGCAAAATCGAAACCGCAAACGGCACTATCAAGCCCCAGTTATTACGTGACGCTGTTAAGCGTGCCGTAACTAACTTCTTCGCACAGTTGGACGGTCAGGAAGCACAAGAAGTGTATGAAATGGTGCTAAGTGAAGTTGAAGCACCTCTGCTTGACATCATCATGCAACACACTCGCGGCAACCAAACCCGCGCAGCAAACATGCTAGGTATCAACCGTGGTACTCTGCGTAAAAAATTAAAGAAATACGGCATGAACTAATCCGCAAGGATTAAGCTGTTGTATTAAAAAGGCGAGTCAGCAATGACTCGCCTTTTTGCTTTATTAGCGACAATTCCCTGCCACAGCAAAGTAATAGAACAGCGCTGACCTAAAGCTACTCCCTTAGAGATATTTCACAGCATGAAATGTGATATGCCCGACTAATTTAGTCAGGATTTATTGCGCGAATATAAAGCTGCAAATATTATGCATGTAAAATTATTCTCGCTTTGGAGTGTTGCTATGTTATCTGCCCATCTCTCATCCGAAAACCCAGTTGAAGCACCGTCAGCCTCAATCACCCCATGGCTTGAACGCAAAGTGGGGGAATTGGTCGCAGAGGATTTTCGCCGCGCCCACGTGTTTAGCCAATTTGGTATCGATTTCTGCTGCGGGGGTGGTCGAGCACTCGTTAATGCCTGCGAGCGAGCAGAGGCCAATCCTGAGCAAGTCGTCGCCGCACTGGAGGCCGTTTCCCACTCGGGAGCTAAAGAAGATGAACTCAATCAATTGCCACTCGACCAGTTGATCGATTATATCGAGCGTACCCACCATCAATACGTTCGCGCTAAGGCGCCGTTATTGCTCGAATATTCAGAGAAAATGGTTCGCGCCCATGGTGAGCATTATGCCGAGATTATTCCCTTCGCTGGCTGGGTGCGCGCCTTAATTGAAGACTTAATGCCGCATTTGATGAAGGAAGAAAATATCCTCTTCCCGGCGATCCGCGCCATGAGCCAAGGTGAACAAGTGCAAGGTTGTTTTGGCCATATAGGCAACCCCATCAATGCGATGCAATACGAGCACGAAGAAGCTGGGCAAATTTTGCAAAAGCTACACGAGTTAACCAATGACTTTACGCCGCCGGAATACGCCTGCACCACATGGCGCGTTTGTTACGCGACTCTGGTCGAATTTGAGGCAGACTTGCACCGACACATCCATTTAGAGAACAACATTCTCTTCCCTAAGGCGCTACAACTCGCCTAGTACAGACTGCTGATTCACAACAAAGGCCAGCACAACTGCTGGCCTTTGTTATTTTGGCGTGTTACAAAAAGTGGTGTGCTACGCAAGGAGCCGCCGCCATGACATACCCAACATTCGCACTCGATGATATTGGTTCACTGCATGAGTCCGCCCAAGTGGAGTTCAAACTCGCGCGGGGCCGCGATGGTCAAGGTCAGCTCCCCGAAGATATTTGGGCGACCTATAGCTCCTTCGCTAACACCTTAGGTGGCGAGATTATCCTCGGGGTGCGTGAAGAACATGGTCATTTCACCATTGAAGGCATTCCGAATCCCCTGCCCGTGTTGCAGGAGTTTTGGGAAATCCTCGATGATCCAAGCCGCACCAGCCATAATATCCTGGCGATTTCTGATGTACAGCTAATTGAAATTATGAATAAAAAGCTGATAAGGATTCGCGTGCCACTCGCGCCAGAGCACCTAAAGCCCGTGTTTATCGGCACAGATCCTTATGCGGGGACTTATTTTCGCGTTGGGGATGCCGACATGCACGCCAGCCGAAGACAGGTCACGCAAATGCTGCGCCGCGCCCATCATTGCACTAAGCAACTCAAGGCGCGTTAAGCCATTAAAAGCCAGCGAGTAAATATCCACCCATGGCGGCAATCGCAACGCCCGATACCCGCATTAAGCTGCGCTGGCCCGTCACGCGCTGCATGCCTAATCCTAACATGACCCCACCAAGATGAATGACCGCAGTGCCAAACAAGAAACCGAAGGCATAGAGTATGGGACTGGCGAGTTCGGGCATTTCCATCCCATGGGCATGGCCGTGGAAAATCGCAAACACGCCCACAAAAGCCATGGCAAACAACAGCGGAAGTTGGCGGTCAAAAGCTATCGCCAGCCCAAGCAATAAGACAGATAGGGCAATGCCAATTTCGACAAAGGGCACCGGAATCGCATACAGGCCTAAAATGCCACCGACCAACATAAAACACACAAAGGCTAAGGGCACAGTCCAAATGGCGCGGCCGCCCAATTGAGTACTGAGCATGCCCACACTCAGCATGGCAAGGAGATGGTCAAAACCTAAAACGGGATGGTTAAAGCCCGCCATAAAACCACCACCGGAGTGGATTTCGTGCGCCGACGCAGGGGCAATAAACGAGAGACTCAAGAGGAGCAACAGACTTAAACGCACCATAGCAGTTCCTTGACAGTGATGGCGTAACAACCGAGTGAATATATCGAACACTCTACGGCAAAGCCGTGAAGCAATCTTTGATCCTTATCACCTTAAGCTATCGCTTAATTCAGCGGATAACTTAGCTCAACTTTCCTAAACCAAATTAAGGCAACAAGATCTCCAGCAGAGCATCGAGGGTCGCAATTTCCATATGGGGTAACAGTGCAGCAATGGGCAACGACGCCACGCGGCCAAAACTCGGGTTGAGCCAGACCGACTGGCAGCCCGCTAAGCGCGCACCGCGAACATCGGCATTCATACTATCACCCACGTGCAGCAGTTCATCTAAACCGATATCCAGCCTTTCACAGGCTTGTGAAAACATATCTTTAGCAGGCTTCATCCGCACACCACTACCAGGATGCAGCACAAACTCGAACACCTCACTCAAGCCAATGCGTTGTGCGTCCACATTACCATTGGTGATACCAATCAACCGAAAATGGGCCGATAAGCGCGTGAGCAGTGCCAAGACTTCGTCTGAAACCTGAAAATGGCTGCGATGGAAATAAAAACAATCCAAACCTTCCTGCGCGCCCCGTTTTGCCTCCGACTCGCTATAACCGAGCAGCGAAAGGCCTTTATGCAGAGTCGCAATTCGCGCCGCCGAGGTGTCATGGGCTAAGGCTGGATTTTGCTGTAGCAACTGTAACTTGAGCAGTCGCCATTGCTGCGGTTGCCAAGCCTGAGTCAGCGGAAAAGCCTGATGCAAAAACTGTGTTAGCTCAGCTTCGGCATTCAGAATATGAGGCTCGTTATCGTATAAGGTATCGTCGAGATCGAAGCTGATCGCACGAATATTCTGGGGTCTAAGATAACAACGCATTATTTATCCTGTTGTTTTTTCGCTCTAGGATGGGCGTTATCATACACCTTAGCTAAGTGTTGGAAATCTAAACTGGTATAAATTTGCGTGGTCGACAGGTTTTCGTGACCCAATAATTCCTGCACCGCCCGCAAATCGGCACTGGATTCCAGCATGTGCGTCGCAAAGGAATGGCGTAACTTATGGGGATGCACCCGCATAGAAAGCGCCTGCTCCTGACCCCATTTGCTCATGCGCGCCTGAATACTGCGATGGGACAAACGCTTGCCCTTCTCCGTGACAAACAATGCATTATCTTCACAGGAAATTTGTTTGCGGCACTTAAGCCAAGCACTGATGGCCTCTATGGCGTAACGCCCAACGGGGACGATGCGCTCTTTGTTGCCTTTGCCTAACACGCGCACTTCATGCTGGTCGTATTGCACGCTGGATAAGTCCAGCGCCGCCAGTTCAGCCAAGCGCAATCCACTAGAGTAAAACAGCTCCATAATGGCTTTATCACGCAGGGTCAGCGGATCATTGCCCTCAATCGCGAGCAGATGCGAGATAGAATCGACATCGATATTCTTCGGTAACGGTTTGGCTTGTTTGGGCGCACTCAGCCCCTTGGCAGGATTAAGTTCAATCACGCCTGAGCGCAATAAAAATTCTCCCCACTGTTTGATGGCCGACAACCACAATGATAGCGAGCGCGGGCTCAAGCCCTTGCGATGCAGCTTAGCAAGCACCTGTTGCCAATGCTCACGACCCACATTGAGCAGATCGACGCCCTCTGGCAGTAACTCGCTTCCCCGCTGCAATTCGTACATATAATTGCGAACCGTATGCGCCGATAACTGGCGCTCAGACTGCATATAGGTTTCAAACTGCTGCAAATAGGACTGACACTGCGGGGTCATCTCCATCTCCTCATCATTATGCAATTGAGGCAAGGCGAACCATGTACCTTAAAGCTTGGCCAGCATATGTGCGAGTAATCGGCGCAATTGTTCGAGCAACATATTGTCCATATCGGGATGGAAATGCGCCGCATCTTGGCTAGCAACGGCAAAAATCATCGGGATCTCATCGGCTAATTTCACTAACGCGACAGAGCCCACTTCGCTACCAAACAGGCGTTTCGCTTCTTGCTGGGTTAACCGGCCAAAGTAGTAATCCTTGCGCAAACGCTGAGCCCAAATCACTTGCATCTCCACATCAGCATCTAACACGCTGATCAGGCGCACATGGGTAAAATTAAACTGCGTCTTTAAACTATCGGCCAGCACTTCTTTAAGGGCTTCTAAATTAACGCAATTGAGTAATTTAAAAGACAGCTCGGTATTAAAGAGGAATATCTTTTCATTGCGCGCTGCCATCGCCAGCAGACTGGTGATTTCTTCTTCGAGTTGCCCAACCCGTTGGCGCAGTAACTCTTGACGACGCTCGACCAAGGAAATCGCGCCGCGCTCCGAATGGGGTAAGCGCATCGCAAGTAACAGCTCGGGATAACGATTAAAAAAGTCTGGGTTATCGAGTAGGTACTCGCGAATAATCAACTCATCGAAGGGAAGATCGGTCTGCGGCATCAAAGGCTCGGTCATAACTGAATTTGTCCATCGTAAACGTGCTGCGCTGGCCCCGTCATCCACAGGGGTTTGCCTTCGCCTTCCCAATTGATGGTTAAGGTGCCCCCGGGCAAGTCGACACGTACCTGTTGATCGAGTTTGCCTTGGATTTGCCCAACCACCACAGCGGCACAAGCCCCAGTACCACAGGCTAAAGTCTCGGCCGCACCGCGTTCATAAACTCTAAGCTTGATATGGCCCGAGTTCACTACCTGCATAAAGCCGACGTTTACTCCGCGCGGAAAACGCTCATGCTTAGTGAGCAGTGCACCAATCTCGGCGACATTAGCGTTAGCAACATCTTCCACATCGAGCACGCAATGGGGGTTACCCATCGACGCCGCGCCACATAAAAAGGTTTGTTGCGACGTTTGCAGCAGATAGGTTTTTTCGGCCTTCTTGGCTTTGAAAGGAATTTGGCTAGGATCGAGCACAGGCACGCCCATATTCACAGTCACAGTACCGTCACGTTCGAGGCGCAGAGTCATCTTACCCGCCGAGGTACTTACACGAATTTTATTCTTATTCGTCAGCCCTTTATTACGAACAAAGCGCGCAAAACAACGGGCGCCATTGCCGCAGTTTTCGACCTCACCACCGTCGGCATTAAAGATACGATAGTGAAAATCCAAATCGGGATCATAGGGCGGCTCAACCAGTAAAAGTTGATCGAAACCGACACCAAAGTTACGGTCGGCTAAACGGCGGATCTGCTCAGGCGAAAAGAACACGTTCTGCGTGACACCATCGACCACCATAAAATCGTTGCCCAGTCCGTGCATCTTAGTGAATTGGATCAAGATACTTATCCTTTAAGCCTAGGCGCCGCCATTAACTAGCCAAGCGCCTGAATCAATATAATTTTCTAGTTTACGGCAGGAGTTGCTCACCTTGCCAGAGCTGCGCTAATTTTTCTCGCTCACGCACCAGATAAGCCTTGTCACCATCGACCATCACCTCGGCCGCACGGGGACGAGTGTTATAGTTAGAGGCCATGGCAAAACCGTAGGCACCGCTCGAGCGCACAACCAATAAATCCCCTGCCGCAATCGCAAGTGCTCTGTCTTTACCTAAAAAGTCACCGGTTTCGCACACAGGCCCTACGATATCAAATACTTGCGCTTGTTCATCCCTTGGATTTACCGGAATGATATTTTGCCAAGCGCTATAGAGTGCGGGACGAATTAAGTCGTTCATCGCGCCGTCGACAATCGCAAAACGTTTATCGCTGTTTTCTTTAAGGTACAGCACCTGCGTGACGAAAATACCCGCGTTAGCGGCAATGGCACGACCCGGCTCGAAAATTAACTTGAGCTTGCGATCGCCTAAACGCGCGAGCAGGGCTGCGGCGTAAACATCAGGATGTGGCGGGGTTTCATCATCATAGGTCACCCCTAAACCACCACCCACATCGAAGTGTTCAATCACAATGCCTTGCTCGGCCAAACGGTCGATAAGGGCTAACATTCTGTCCATCGCATCGAGGAAAGGCTGGATCTCAGTCAGTTGTGAACCAATGTGGCAATCGACCCCTTTTACCTGTAAATGTGGCAGCGCATGGGCACGGGCGAATACAACTTCGGCCTCATCCATAGCGATACCAAATTTGTTCTCTTTAAGGCCCGTCGAAATATAAGGATGCGTACCGGCATCGACATCGGGATTCACCCGCAATGACACGGGAGCAATTTTACCTAAGCGGCCCGCGACCTGATTTAACTGCTCAAGCTCGGCGCTCGATTCGACATTAAAGCAATAAATACCGAGGTTAAGTGCCTGTTCCATTTCGGCAACGGTTTTACCCACGCCCGAAAATACCACTTTGGCCGGGTCGCCACCGGCTTCAATCACCCGCGCTAACTCTCCGCCCGAGACAATATCAAAACCACTGCCTAAACGAGCCAAGACGTTTAGCACGGCTAAGTTCGAGTTGGCTTTCACCGCGTAACACACTAAATGTGGATGGTCGGCCACCGCATTGTTAAACGCATGCCAGTGACGTTCGAGCGTCGCACGGGAATAGATATACAATGGCGTGCCATACTGCTGGGCTAAATCATTGACCCGACAGCCTTCGGCGTACAGGGTATTGTCTTGGTAGAGAAAGTGATCCAATGTCCGATTCCTTACTGCGCTTTGTTGTAATTATGCTGATTATTATTGTGTTTTTTCAGTTTCAGCTTGAGGCTCCGCCGGCTCGGCAGGGGTTGCCTCACTCTTCGGCGCCTTAATTTCTGTAGGCTGACTCACCTCTGCGGGAGAGGATTTATACAGGGGGCCTTTTTGACCGCATGCTGTAATGAATAGGCTACCAAGCAATAACAATAAAAACAGTCTCATTTTTCTCAACATCTGTGCATCTGGTGACTAATAGCCTTATAATCGCACCCATCTTGACGAAAGCAAAGGACAGAAATGCATGGCCATGACAGATACAGAATTTCACCAGCTCGCCGATGACATGTTCCAAGCGATAGAGACCGCTATCGAAACCGCAATTGATGAACAAGACGCCGATGTCGATATTGATGCCAGCGGTAACGTGTTACAGCTGGAATTTGTCGATGGTTCGAAAATTGTTATCAACAAACAAGAGCCTTTGCATGAGATTTGGGTTGCAACCCGTTTCGGTGGCTATCACTTTGGTTTTGTTGATGGTAAATGGATTGATGGCCGTAATGGTGGCGAGTTTATGCCCTTTGTACAGGACTCAATCCTTCGCCAGAGCGGTATCGCACTGAGCTTCTAATAAGCGCGTGCAGCTTTAACAAGCGGGAGCTATTCCCGCTTAAAACTCCACGTTAGCGTTATTGATATCGACCCCAAAGGGCATGACAGTCAACTCGCCCGCTACCCGCACGAGATGGAAAAACTGCGGAATATTAAACCTCGCCTTCGAAGCATAATACTCATCAAATACATAGTGATGACTCACTTTGTTCACCAACTCCATCATATTCGAGCCAGGCTGCACATAATGGCTGAGCTGATTATCTTCATCGAGAATAAACACATCCAAACTTTCGGGCCGCTGGCGCAGAAAATATTGAATCGCTCCTTTAGCCGCGAAGTTCTGAATAATTTTTGGCATACTCGAAAAAGGATCGTCGCCCAACTCGGGCCGAGGCAATTGCACCAAATGACTGCGTGACAACTGCTGATAGAAGGATTTAGCATCACTCAAGTCCTGATACGCCATCCCCAAGGGGTTAAAGAAGATCCCATAACGGGTATGACTGATTTGCAGCGGCTGCACTAAAGTGCTCGATTGTTGCACTTGCTGACATAGGCGCACAGTTTGTTTCAGCAGGTTTTTCACCGCTAACTTAAGCTGAGGCCTGAGTTTTTGTGAGCAGCTAATCACATCCATATCCACCGGATGGGTCGCTCGCCTTAATCCCGGTGTGACAAACGATAGCGCCTGCAATACTGCGGTTTCGCCCTCAAAACGGTGGCATTGCCACTCTCCCCAACTATTGAGACAGATGGCATCGAGGGCGCCGAGCATATTTTCCTTCTTACGGCCCAATGAAAACACGTTGGCATTCATCACATCGACCATCATCTCTTGCCCATGCCAGTGGACGGTAGGGTCGCAGTCGAGATTAAGAACAAAAATCAGCTTTCTAAAATGCCAGGGCTGGCATAGGTCGAGTTTCGACACCCGCCAGTCGTGGTCGATAAAGTTCAAGAGCCGCCGCGCCGCCTCGGTTAGGCGCCGAGACTTAACCTTACTCTGGCCAAACTCATACCATTTGGTTTCTGGCGTCGACACGCCGTTCAAGCAGGCCCAGATCATCAATGCTGAGGGAGTTTTCCCCTTACATATCGCCGATTCGCCCAACAGATTTTGCGGCTTTGGCCCCTGACGATAAAGGTAATATTGGTTTTCCTTGGCGCTAGACACCATGGTCACTTCAGATTCGGCGACCGAGCGACTCCAGAGCAGATTTAACTTAGCAATTTGATCTTCATCTTGGCTGAAGTAAGTGTGCAACTTGCGGGTGAGCATCCCCAACTCTTCAATCCTGAGCCCCTCATTCAACTCATGGGTCGAGGCGAAGCGCAGCAGCGTTTGGTAACTCGCCAGCAGCAACTCGTTGAGCTGTTCATTGAACCAGTTCAATTGTCCGCTATGCCAATGCTCACAGTCATCTAAGGTCGAAATTAAGCTGTCGGGCCACTGCCATTCTTGCACTAGCTTTTGCATTTTGGCGTAGCGCCAGTCTTTGCCTTGATCCGCGATACTTAAATACACGCCACATTTGAGATAAAAACAGCGGCGCACAATCTCAAGTCGACGATTATCATTCTGCTTTAATAGATAGGCTTCGATGACCTCATAAATCGCGTAATAGGCATCGTTAGAGGTGGAGAAATCCCCCGCTAAGGTCTTTTGCCATAACCTGTCGCACAACAGCTGCGAGTGAGGATATTCACTCGCGTAGGCTTCCAGTAGCAGTACTTTTATCAACGCCTTATGGGGTTTATTAAGGCCTTTATAGAGCTGCCACAGCGACGCTCCAAAGTACTCACTCGCCGGTAGCTCGTGCACATTACCTAGGTACAACAGCTCAGGATTAAGCTTGGCATCGGGCCACCATGCAATGGTTTTACCCGCTAACCGAATTTGGCTGCGATAAAACTCCTCAAGTAATAACCAATGTTGCGTACTGCCGCTGTGCTCATGGGCCATCGACGATTGGCAACCGGAACGCTGCGATTTATCGCCAGAAAATTGCAGCGGGTGAACTAAGTAAAAGTTCACCTCAAATTGATATTCGGCAAACCAAGCAGTTAAACGCTCGGCTTTTAATTTGATTAAGGCTAAGTCCTCATCACACAGCTGTGCATGGTGCACTAGCCATACATCCACATCACTCTTGGCATTCTGGCCAAAACTGGCCGTGCTACCCATAGCGTAAACGCCTTCAAAGGCCGGATTTTCAACCTCGCTGGCAATAAAGGGGAGCTTAAATACATCACAGGCCTGTGCCTCAAGTGAATCAGGACGATAACCTTGGATCCCACACGGCGTGTCGGCATCGACAAAGCCGGGATACTGGACGCTATTCTGCTGAATAAGGAAGGGGATCAAACGGAACAAATGCTTTTGAAGCGGCGACAACAAGGCTAAAGCTCGTGCGATACGAACTTGATTAAGTCTTTCTGCAATATCAGGAAATTGACCTTGCTGATCCATCCAAGAACACGACACTTAAGCACGAGTAAGAAGTGTGCTCATGTTAACACTTTTGCAAAGTTGAGCAACCAAATGAGAAGTTCGTCACACTTTAAGCCAATTTAGAACGCCGCCGACTTCAAAGAATCGATACGCCTTCCTTACATTCACGAATAGCCAATGTTAGCATTGGCGCAACTAAGATCTCGGATGGAAACTAGGCATGTCTGAAAACCGCATACGTATCGCTACCCGCAAGAGCCCGCTGGCCATGTGGCAAGCAGAATTTGTTAAAGCAGAATTAGAACGCGTTCACCCAGGTATCGTGGTGGAGCTATTGCCAATGAGCACTAAGGGCGATGTTATCTTAGACACCCCATTAGCTAAGGTTGGTGGTAAGGGCCTGTTCGTAAAAGAACTCGAAGTCGCCATGCTGGAAGACCAAGCCGATATCGCTGTGCACTCGATGAAGGACGTGCCAGTGGATTTCCCCGAAGGCTTAGGACTGGAAGTGATTTGTGAGCGCGAAGATCCGCGCGACGCCTTTGTGTCTAACCTTTATAAGTCAATCAGTGAGTTGCCACTTGGCGCCACAGTCGGCACCTCAAGCCTACGTCGTCAGTGCCAGCTGCGCGCCTCACGTCCAGACCTGATTATCAAAGATCTGCGTGGCAACGTCGGTACTCGCCTCGCGAAACTCGATAACGGCGAATACGATGCGATTATCCTGGCTGCTGCAGGTTTAATCCGCCTGAAATTGTCTGAGCGTATCGCCAGCTTTATCTCTGCGGAAGAATCCTTACCCGCCAACGGTCAAGGTGCTGTCGGTATCGAGTGCCGCACTAACGATGAACGCGTAAAAGCACTCCTAGCACCTTTAGAACACTTAGAGACTCGCTACCGCGTGATCGCCGAGCGCGCCATGAATACTCGCCTCGAAGGCGGCTGCCAAGTACCTATTGGTGCCTTTGCCGAAATCCACGGTGATGAGATGACACTGCGCGGCCTCGTAGGTAACCCAGATGGTAGCGAAATCATCGAAGGCGTGATTACAGGTCCAAAGACCGAAGCAACGAAACTCGGTGTGGCCCTGGCTGAAGAACTACTCAGCAAAGGCGCCAAAAGCATCCTCGACGCTGTTTACGCAAAAGCCTAAGACGATGAAAGTCTTACTGACGCGCCCCGAGGGGCGCAATCAGTCCATGGTCGATGCCTTAACTGAAAAGGGTATCGACCACTGCGTTACTCCGCTCCTCTGTGTTGAGGCAACGCCTCCGCTGCCACCTGACACTTCACATCCCCTAGCCGATGTCGATATGGTTATCTGTATCAGCGCCAATGCGGTGAGCTTTGCTGATGCTGCGTTTAAAGTCGATACTGCCCAAGTTAAAGACTGGCCAAGCGTGCCTTATTTCGCCGTGGGTCATGCGACTTGGGAAGCGCTGCAAGAAAAGGGAATTGAGGCTCTCGAAGCACCGGACGATTGCCAGCAAACGGAAGGCTTGCTTACCCTGCCAGCACTGCAACATATCCAAGGTAAACATATCACTATCATTCGTGGCGTCGGTGGTCGTGAAGCCCTCGCCGAGCAACTGAATGCCAGAGGCGCGAAGGTGCGCTATTGGGAAGTCTATCAACGCGCTTGCCCGCCGCTCGATGGTGCCGCTGTTAGTCAACAATGGCGAGACTTTGGGATAGATACTATCGTCATAACGAGTGGTGAAGTACTGGATAATCTGATTAATCTAGTGCCAAAAGAGTTATTTGCATGGCTGCGCTCATGTCATATCATAGTCCCCAGTAACCGAGTAGAAGCTCAAGCTCATGCCTTTGGTATAACCCAAGTCACCAATGCCAATGCCGCCAACAGCAAAGCCGTGCTAAACGCCCTTAAACTCTAAGCGCTATTTAGCCCGATTTTACTCGAATTTCGGCAGTAGCATGATTTTAAGGACTGTTAAATGGATAACAACAAGCACGACGCCCAAAGCCCAGAGTCACAGGCTACCCCAGTTCCCGCTCCATCGGTCAATACCGATGACGCTGCTGCAAAGACCCAAGCGACTGAACCGCAGGTCAATCAGCTCGAAGATAAAGCCGTCAAACCTGCCGATACTAAGCCGCAAGCCAGCAAACCTGAATCGACCCAAGCGACTCGCCAAGTGGTGCAAGTGAATCGCAGCTCCTGGGCCATTCGTTTCGGTGTGCTATTAGCGTTAGGTTTAACTGCATGCACCCTCGGTGGGGGCTACTTGCTGTATCAACAAATGCAGCAACAGCTTCAATTGCAAGCGACGAAAAATTTAGCCCTGCAAGATCAATTACAGCAAGCGTTACTCGTTCCTAATCAGCGCATTGCTCAACTGGAACAGCAACAGCTGTCGAATACCAAAACCTTCCAAGAGCTAGCTAAACTCGCCACGGATCAAAGCCAGTTGCAGGACAGGTTGAATAAGCTGGCCCAGCGTAGCCCAACCCACTGGATGGCCTCCGAAGCCGAATACCTAGTGAATATGGCAGGTCGTAAGCTGTGGCTCGAAAAAGATCCACGTACGGCAACTGACTTACTAAAGTCCGCCGACGAAACCATTGCCGCAATGAATAACCCTGCTTTACTGCCAATCCGTAAGGCGCTGGCCAAGGATATTGCCGCAACCACAAACATTAAGAGTGCGGATATTGAAGGCAGTGTATTGGCTCTCGATGCCTTAATCGACCAACTCGACAAGTTACCCCTCAGCCGCGCGGATGCTGACGCAAGCGCCCCTGAAGATACAACCATTTCTGGCGATCTGAATGATTGGCAAAGTAATCTAAGTAAAACTTGGAAGGCGTTAACCCAAGATTTTGTTACCATTCGCCACAGAACCGCCGATGCGCCTGCCCTGCTCGCACCGGAGCAAAAATGGTATTTGGTCGAGAATATTCGCCATAAGCTGCTGCAATCGCAACTAGCACTCTATCGCTATGATAGAGCGGCTTATCATCAATCACTGATGATGGCACGCCAGTGGATCCAAACCTATTTTGATGTTCAAGCCCATCAAACTAGTGAAGCGATTGCCGAAATCGACAAACTGGCGACATTGGAGCTTGACCCTATTACGCTGAAATCCTTTGCCGCTAAACCGCTGTTATTACAGTTAACCAGCTATGGTGAACTCACCTCTTCAGAGGAACCACAGCTATGATTAAGGCATTGATATTTCTTGGGATCATATTAATAGGCCTGTGTATCAGCCCTTGGATTGTCGGCAATACTGGCTATGTGTATATTGCCGCGGGTGATTACCAGCTTGAAACCAGTTTAGTCTTTGGGATCATCATGTTAATCGTGTTCTATGCCCTGTTCCAAGTGTTGGAATGGCTAGTGATCACTGTGATTAATTTGCTGCTTCGCAGCCGTTTTATCCCGCAGCATTGGCGTCGCCGCTCCGCCAAGAAACACACCCTAATCGGCGCACTCGCCATTGCCGAAGAAGATTGGCCAGCGGCAGAGCGCGCCATGATTAAAGGGGCTGACAACGGTGAACTGCCAGCATTAAATTTGTTAGCCGCTGCACGTGCTGCGCAACATCAAAATAAAATCGCCGAGCGAGATCAATACCTTGCCCGCGCTGAAGCCCAACCTATGACGGCCAATGCGGTGGCGACTACTCGTACACGTTACTTGCTCAAGCAAGGGGAACTCGCCTTAGCCAGAGCGGAACTCGATAAGTTAGCCCCAACTAGCAAGAGTAAAGCCCCAGTGCTGAAACTCGCCCTAGAGTTGTACCGGGCGCAAGAAGATTGGGAGGCGCTTAAGCTGTTGCTGCCAATACTGAAGAAACGGCAGATCTTAGAGGATGCCAAGCTAAATGCACTGAGTGTTGAAACCCATTGCGCCCTGTTAAAAGCTGCGAGTCTTAAAGGGGAAGATGCCCTAGAGCAATGCTGGCAATGGCTCTCCCGTGATGAACGTAATCAGTCAGAGTTTTTAGCAATATATGCCATGGGCTTATGCCGCTTCAATCGCAAAGATCAAGCGCTTAAATTACTCTCGAAAAAGCTACGTAGCTCGCCAGAGTCGGCACTGTTAGAAGTGATACCACAAATAGTCACCGCCCATGACGAAGAGATCCGCAAGCAATTGCTCAAACATGAAATAACCCATGAGAACAATGCTGATTACCAAAAGTGCTTAGCACTACTGTACCAACAAACCCGCGACATGAAAGAAGCTAAAACCTGCTGGCAGAATGTGTGTCGTCTCGCCCCAAGCCAAGCGTCTTGGTTATCACTTGCCCGTATTCAAGAACAACTCGGCGAACAAGGTAACGCGAATCAAAGTTATCGCCAGGCGGTTAACCTGTAATTTGCTATAGCCGCAGCTCTCCTATCGGAGTTGCGGCCCCTCAAATCTAACCAATCACTTCCGTTTTAGCAGAATTCATAAAATTTTAATGTCTATACACAGATCGATTTGTTATAAATATGTTTCTATATATAAAACAAGGGTACTAGATGCAGCGCCTATTCTGCTTTAAGATACCACATCTAGTTAAGGCAGATTTAAACGCCAATTTTTCGCACCACTCTCTGTAAAACCCAGTCATAGCAAGTTATATAGCTGCGTCAAAAAATTGACTTCCCATTAGTGCCAAGCTAAAATTTCATCACTTGCATCACAAGCCCAACACATTTGTTGGATTTGCGCATCTTTTGATTAACACCATCGGGTGTTGGGAGCTTATTATGGGATCGATCATTACTACAAAGAAAGGTTTGCTGAAACTAGTCAAAGGGCAAATCGAAGTCGAGGTTAATGGTTCAAATCAACCCGCTAAGGATGGCGAGCAACTCCCTAAAGGTGCTGTGCTACATATTGGTGAAAATGCGACCTACGAAATCACCTTTGATGATGGTACTAAACTTTCTAATGAAGTTCCCCCTAATGCAACAGCTGCCGCCCCCAACACGGCAAATGAAGCTGCCCTAGATGAAATTCAAGCATTGCAAGATCTCATTGCATCGGGTGAGGACCCAACCCAAAACTTACCAGAAACCGCCGCAGGTAATGCACCAGCTGGCCGTGACGGTAACTCAGGCTATGTCACCTTAGCCCGTGATGGCACAGAAGCCTTAGCGACATCTGGTTATTCAACCTCAGGACAAACGCTCACCGCAGCCACAACTGCCACACCAGAGCAAACCGTAGCAACCGACTCTCCTTCGGTATTAGTTAACGACAGTATTACGGTCGATGAGGATACTGTTGCTTCTGGCAATGTGCTCGATAACGACAGCGATGCCGACAATGTGTTAAGTGTGGTTGGATTTAATATCAACGGAACCGACTTTGCGGCGGGCACAGTTGTTACGCTCGAAGGTGGCAGCTTTATACTCAATGCCGATGGCTCTTATACCTTTACCCCGAATGAAAACTGGAACGGCCAAGTTCCTGTTATTACCTACACCACCAATACTGGCTCAACCGCGACCTTAACCATTAATGTCACCCCAGTTGATGACCCATCGGTATTAGCAAACGACACCAATACTGTTGCTGAAGATACCGTCGCCACAGGCAATGTGCTCGACAACGACACCGATGTCGATTCCAGCTTAAGTGTGGTGAGCTTTACAGTATCGGGCAGCACCTTTGCTGCAGGCACAACCGTCGCTCTCGAAGGCGGCAGCTTAGTACTCAATGCCGATGGCTCGTACAGCTTTACCCCGAATGAAAACTGGAATGGCCAAGTTCCAGTGATTACCTACACTACCAATACTGGCTCAACTGCAACTTTAACCATTAATGTCACCCCAGTTGATGACCCATCGGTATTAGCCAACGACACTAATACTGTTGCTGAAGATACCGTCGCCACAGGCAATGTGCTCGACAACGACACCGATGTCGATTCCAGCTTAAGTGTGGTGAGCTTTACAGTATCGGGCAGCACCTTTGCTGCAGGCACAACCGTCACTCTCGAAGGCGGCAGCTTAGTGCTCAATGCCGATGGCTCATACAGCTTTACCCCTAATGCAGATTGGAATGGCCAAGTTCCTGTCATTACCTACACCACCAATACTGGTTCGACTGCCACATTAACGATTAACGTCACCCCAGTTGATGACCCATCGGTATTAGCAAACGACACCAATACCGTCGATGAAGATACCGTCGCCACAGGCAATGTGCTCGACAACGACACCGATGTCGATTCCAGCTTAAGTGTGGTGAGCTTTACAGTATCGGGCAGCACCTTTGCTGCAGGCACAACTGTCGCTCTCGAAGGCGGCAGCTTAGTACTCAATGCCGATGGCTCTTACAGCTTTACCCCTAATGCAGATTGGAACGGCCAAGTTCCAGTGATTACCTACACCACTAATACTGGTTCGACTGCAACTTTAACCATTAATGTCACGCCTGTAGCCGATGGTGCACCAAGCGTTACCATTACCACTGATACAAACGATGATGGTTTTATCAGTAATGCAGAGCTCGGCGGGGCAACAGACGTCAGTGTGACCATCGGCTTAGGCGGCACAGGTGCGAATGCAGGCGATACCCTGACAGTGAATGGTGTTGACTATGTGTTGACACAAGAAGATATAAATAATGGTTATGTAAACTTAACACTTCCTGCGCCAGCTGAAGGTGAAACTATCACTGTAGTTGCAACCATTACCGATCCAGCGGGTAATACTTCGCCTGAAGGCAGTGATTCCGCACTACTCGACACGACGGCCCCCACTATTACCGTCAGCGCGCCTGATGATACCCGAGATACCACGCCAACCATCACAGGTACAACGGATGCCGCCCCTGGCAGCGTCATCACTATTGTTGTTACTGACAGCAATGGGGTGCAGCAAACTCTTACCACCACTGTGAATCCTGACGGAACATATGCTGTTGATGTTATTAATCCAATTCCTCATGGTGGTTATACTGCAACCGCAACAGTGACAGATCCAGCTGGCAATACGGGCAATGCCACTGATAATGGTAATGTCGATATCAAGATTGATGAGGACGGCGACGGCAACACCGTGGCTATCACCAGCATCACCCAAGACACCGGTAGCTCCAGCAGCGACTTTATCACCAACGACAACACCTTGGTGTTCCACGGTACCGTCGATTTGGATGACAACAGCACCTTAGCCGTCACCATCAACGGGGTGACTTACACCACCGCTAACGGCTTAGTGATTGATGCGCAAGGTAACTGGAGTGTGGACCTGACCGGTACCGTGCTGCCTGACGGCACCTACCCTGTGGTCGCCACCGTCACCGACGTGGCTGGCAACAGCAAAACCGTCACCCAAGATGTGGTGATTGATACCAAGATTGATGAAGATGGCGACGGCAACACCGTGGCCATCACCAGCATCACCCAAGACACCGGTAGCTCCAGCAGCGACTTTATCACCAACGACAACACCTTAGTGTTCCACGGCACCGTCGATTTGGATGACAACAGCACCTTAGCCGTCACCATCAACGGGGTGACTTACACCACCGCCAACGGCTTAGTGATTGATGCGCAAGGTAACTGGAGTGTGGACCTGACAGGCACCGTGCTGCCTGACGGCACCTACCCCGTGGTCGCCACTGTCACCGACATTGCTGGTAACACCACTAGTGCAACGCAAGATGTGATTGTCGATACACAGATAGGACTGGGACGAGATAACGCTGTAACAATTACAAGTATCACCGAAGATACAGGTAGTTCCAATACAGACTTTATCACCAACGACAACACCTTAGTGTTCCAAGGTACCGTAGAATTAGATGGCAACAGTAACTTGGTTGTCACGATCAATGGCGTGGAATACACCATAGGTAATGGTCTAGTGATCGATGCAAATGGCCATTGGAGCGTCGACTTAACCGGTACCGTGCTGCCTGACGGCACCTACCCCGTGGTCGCCACCGTCACTGACGTGGCCGGCAACAGCAAAACTGTCACCCAAGATGTGGTGATTGATACCAAGATTGATGAGGACGGCGACGGCAACACCGTGGCCATCACCAGCATCACCCAAGACACCGGTAGCTCCAGCAGCGACTTTATCACCAACGACAACACCTTGGTGTTCCACGGCACCGTCGATTTAGATGACAACAGCACCTTAGCCGTCACCATCAACGGGGTGACTTACACCACCGCTAACGGCTTAGTGATTGATGCGCAAGGTAACTGGAGTGTGGACCTGACCGGTACCGTGCTGCCTGATGGCACCTACCCCGTGGTCGCCACCGTCACTGACGTGGCCGGCAACAGCAAAACTGTCACCCAAGATGTGGTGATTGATACCAAGATTGATGAGGACGGCGACGGCAACACCGTGGCCATCACCAGCATCACTCAGGACACCGGTAGCTCCAGCAGCGACTTTATCACCAACGACAACACCTTAGTGTTCCACGGCACCGTCGATTTGGATGACAACAGCACCTTAGCCGTCACCATCAACGGGGTGACTTACACCACCGCTAACGGCTTAGTGATTGATGCGCAAGGTAACTGGAGTGTGGACCTGACCGGTACCGTGCTGCCTGATGGCACCTACCCTGTGGTCGCCACCGTCACTGACCTGGCCGGCAACAGCAAAACCGTCACCCAAGATGTAGTGATTGATACCAAGATTGATGAGGACGGCGACGGCAACACCGTGGCCATCACCAGCATCACCCAGGACACCGGTAGCTCCAGCAGCGACTTTATCACCAACGACAACACCTTAGTGTTCCACGGCACCGTCGATTTGGATGACAACAGCACCTTAGCCGTCACCATCAACGGTAATACTTATACCGTGGGCAACGGCTTAGTGATTGATGCACAAGGTAACTGGAGTGTGGATCTGACTGGCACAGTGTTAGCCGATGGCACCTACACAGTGAACGCCACAGTGACAGACGTTGCGGGTAACTTTAAGACAGTGACCCAAGATGTGATCATCGACACCCAAGGCCCAAGCGTCGTGGTGAACATTGTCGATGACGTGCTAACGGTTGGCGAAACCAGCGAAGTGACCTTCACCTTCAGTGAGAAAGTCACCGGTTTTGACGCCTCTGACTTAGTGGTTGTGGGCGGCACGCTCAGTAACCTTAGCAGCACAGATGGTATCAATTGGACTGCAACCTTCACGCCGACCCCAGGCTTCACTGGCACCGCCAGTGTTACTGTCACCGCCGGCAGCTATACAGATCTAAACGGCAACCTCGGCACCAGCGGCAGTGATACTGCAGGCGTGGATACCCAAGGCCCAAGCGTCGTGGTGAACATTGTCGATGACGTGCTAACGGTTGGCGAAACCAGTGAAGTGACCTTCACCTTCAGTGAGAAAGTCACCGGTTTTGACGCCTCTGACTTAGTGGTTGTGGGCGGCACGCTCAGTAACCTTAGCAGCACAGATGGTATCAATTGGACTGCAACCTTCACGCCGACCCCAGGCTTCACTGGCACCGCCAGTGTTACTGTCACCGCCGGCAGCTATACAGATCTAAACGGCAACCTCGGCACCAGCGGCAGTGATACTGCAGGCGTGGATACCCAAGGCCCAAGCGTCGTGGTGAACATTGTCGATGACGTGCTAACGGTTGGCGAAACCAGTGAAGTGACCTTCACCTTCAGTGAGAAAGTCACCAGTTTTGACGCCTCTGACTTAGTGGTTGTGGGCGGCACGCTCAGTAACCTTAGCAGCACAGATGGTATCAATTGGACTGCAACCTTCACGCCGACCCCAGGCTTCACTGGCACCGCCAGTGTTACTGTCACCGCCGGCAGCTATACAGATCTAAACGGCAACCTCGGCACCAGCGGCAGTGATACTGCAGGCGTGGATACCCAAGGCCCAAGCGTCGTGGTGAACATTGTCGATGACGTGCTAACGGTTGGCGAAACCAGTGAAGTGACCTTCACCTTCAGTGAGAAAGTCACCGGTTTTGACGCCTCTGACTTAGTGGTTGTGGGCGGCACGCTCAGTAACCTTAGCAGCACAGATGGTATCAATTGGACTGCAACCTTCACGCCGACCCCAGGCTTCACTGGCACCGCCAGTGTTACTGTCACCGCCGGCAGCTATACAGATCTAAACGGCAACCTCGGCACCAGCGGCAGTGATACTGCAGGCGTGGATACCCAAGGCCCAAGCGTCGTGGTGAACATTGTCGATGACGTGCTAACGGTTGGCGAAACCAGTGAAGTGACCTTCACCTTCAGTGAGAAAGTCACCGGTTTTGACGCCTCTGACTTAGTGGTTGTGGGCGGCACGCTCAGTAACCTTAGCAGCACAGATGGTATCAATTGGACTGCAACCTTCACGCCGACCCCAGGCTTCACTGGCACCGCCAGTGTTACTGTCACCGCCGGCAGCTATACAGATCTAAACGGCAACCTCGGCACCAGCGGCAGTGATACTGCAGGCGTGGATACCCAAGGCCCAAGCGTCGTGGTGAACATTGTCGATGACGTGCTAACGGTTGGCGAAACCAGCGAAGTGACCTTCACCTTCAGTGAGAAAGTCACCGGTTTTGACGCCTCTGACTTAGTGGTTGTGGGCGGCACGCTCAGTAACCTTAGCAGCACAGATGGTATCAATTGGACTGCAACCTTCACGCCGACCCCAGGCTTCACTGGCACCGCCAGTGTTACTGTCCCCGCCGGCAGCTATACAGATCTAAACGGCAACCTCGGCACCAGCGGCAGTGATACTGCAGGCGTGGATACCCAAGGCCCAAGCGTCGTGGTGAACATTGTCGATGACGTGCTAACGGTTGGCGAAACCAGCGAAGTGACCTTCACCTTCAGTGAGAAAGTCACCGGTTTTGACGCCTCTGACTTAGTGGTTGTGGGCGGCACGCTCAGTAACCTTAGCAGCACAGATGGTATCAATTGGACTGCAACCTTCACGCCGACCCCAGGCTTCACTGGCACCGCCAGTGTTACTGTCACCGCCGGCAGCTATACAGATCTAAACGGCAACCTCGGCACCAGCGGCAGTGATACTGCAGGCGTGGATACCCAAGGCCCAAGCGTCGTGGTGAACATTGTCGATGACGTGCTAACGGTTGGCGAAACCAGTGAAGTGACCTTCACCTTCAGTGAGAAAGTCACCAGTTTTGACGCCTCTGACTTAGTGGTTGTGGGCGGCACGCTCAGTAACCTTAGCAGCACAGATGGTATCAATTGGACTGCAACCTTCACGCCGACCCCAGGCTTCACTGGCACCGCCAGTGTTACTGTCACCGCCGGCAGCTATACAGATCTAAACGGCAACCTCGGCACCAGCGGCAGTGATACTGCAGGCGTGGATACCCAAGGCCCAAGCGTCGTGGTGAACATTGTCGATGACGTGCTAACGGTTGGCGAAACCAGTGAAGTGACCTTCACCTTCAGTGAGAAAGTCACCGGTTTTGACGCCTCTGACTTAGTGGTTGTGGGCGGCACGCTCAGTAACCTTAGCAGCACAGATGGTATCAATTGGACTGCAACCTTCACGCCGACCCCAGGCTTCACTGGCACCGCCAGTGTTACTGTCACCGCCGGCAGCTATACAGATCTAAACGGCAACCTCGGCACCAGCGGCAGTGATACTGCAGGCGTGGATACCCAAGGCCCAAGCGTCGTGGTGAACATTGTCGATGACGTGCTAACGGTTGGCGAAACCAGTGAAGTGACCTTCACCTTCAGTGAGAAAGTCACCGGTTTTGACGCCTCTGACTTAGTGGTTGTGGGCGGCACGCTCAGTAACCTTAGCAGCACAGATGGTATCAATTGGACTGCAACCTTCACGCCGACCCCAGGCTTCACTGGCACCGCCAGTGTTACTGTCACCGCCGGCAGCTATACAGATCTAAACGGCAACCTCGGCACCAGCGGCAGTGATACTGCAGGCGTGGATACCCAAGGCCCAAGCGTCGTGGTGAACATTGTCGATGACGTGCTAACGGTTGGCGAAACCAGTGAAGTGACCTTCACCTTCAGTGAGAAAGTCACCGGTTTTGACGCCTCTGACTTAGTGGTTGTGGGCGGCACGCTCAGTAACCTTAGCAGCACAGATGGTATCAATTGGACTGCAACCTTCACGCCGACCCCAGGCTTCACTGGCACCGCCAGTGTGACTGTCACCGCCGGCAGCTATACAGATCTAAACGGCAACCTCGGCACCAGCGGCAGTGATACTGCAGGCGTGGATACCCAAGGCCCAAGCGTCGTGGTGAACATTGTCGATGACGTGCTAACGGTTGGCGAAACCAGTGAAGTGACCTTCACCTTCAGTGAGAAAGTCACCGGTTTTGACGCCTCTGACTTAGTGGTTGTGGGCGGCACGCTCAGTAACCTTAGCAGCACAGATGGTATCAATTGGACTGCAACCTTCACGCCGACCCCAGGCTTCACTGGCACCGCCAGTGTTACTGTCACCGCCGGCAGCTATACAGATCTAAACGGCAACCTCGGCACCAGCGGCAGTGATACTGCAGGCGTGGATACCCAAGGCCCAAGCGTCGTGGTGAACATTGTCGATGACGTGCTAACGGTTGGCGAAACCAGTGAAGTGACCTTCACCTTCAGTGAGAAAGTCACCGGTTTTGACGCCTCTGACTTAGTGGTTGTGGGCGGCACGCTCAGTAACCTTAGCAGCACAGATGGTATCAATTGGACTGCAACCTTCACGCCGACCCCAGGCTTCACTGGCACCGCCAGTGTTACTGTCACCGCCGGCAGCTATACAGATCTAAACGGCAACCTCGGCACCAGCGGCAGTGATACTGCAGGCGTGGATACCCAAGGCCCAAGCGTCGTGGTGAACATTGTCGATGACGTGCTAACGGTTGGCGAAACCAGTGAAGTGACCTTCACCTTCAGTGAGAAAGTCACCGGTTTTGACGCCTCTGACTTAGTGGTTGTGGGCGGCACGCTCAGTAACCTTAGCAGCACAGATGGTATCAATTGGACTGCAACCTTCACGCCGACCCCAGGCTTCACTGGCACCGCCAGTGTTACTGTCACCGCCGGCAGCTATACAGATCTAAACGGCAACCTCGGCACCAGCGGCAGTGATACTGCAGGCGTGGATACCCAAGGCCCAAGCGTCGTGGTGAACATTGTCGATGACGTGCTAACGGTTGGCGAAACCAGTGAAGTGACCTTCACCTTCAGTGAGAAAGTCACCAGTTTTGACGCCTCTGACTTAGTGGTTGTGGGCGGCACGCTCAGTAACCTTAGCAGCACAGATGGTATCAATTGGACTGCAACCTTCACGCCGACCCCAGGCTTCACTGGCACCGCCAGTGTTACTGTCCCCGCCGGCAGCTATACAGATCTAAACGGCAACCTCGGCACCAGCGGCAGTGATACTGCAGGCGTGGATACCCAAGGCCCAAGCGTCGTGGTGAACATTGTCGATGACGTGCTAACGGTTGGCGAAACCAGTGAAGTGACCTTCACCTTCAGTGAGAAAGTCACCGGTTTTGACGCCTCTGACTTAGTGGTTGTGGGCGGCACGCTCAGTAACCTTAGCAGCACAGATGGTATCAATTGGACTGCAACCTTCACGCCGACCCCAGGCTTCACTGGCACCGCCAGTGTTACTGTCACCGCCGGCAGCTATACAGATCTAAACGGCAACCTCGGCACCAGCGGCAGTGATACTGCAGGCGAGGATACCCAAGGCCCAAGCGTCGTGGTGAACATTGTCGATGACGTGCTAACGGTTGGCGAAACCAGTGAAGTGACCTTCACCTTCAGTGAGAAAGTCACCGGTTTTGACGCCTCTGACTTAGTGGTTGTGGGCGGCACGCTCAGTAACCTTAGCAGCACAGATGGTATCAATTGGACTGCAACCTTCACGCCGACCCCAGGCTTCACTGGCACCGCCAGTGTTACTGTCACCGCCGGCAGCTATACAGATCTAAACGGCAACCTCGGCACCAGCGGCAGTGATACTGCAGGCGTGGATACCCAAGGCCCAAGCGTCGTGGTGAACATTGTCGATGACGTGCTAACGGTTGGCGAAACCAGTGAAGTGACCTTCACCTTCAGTGAGAAAGTCACCGGTTTTGACGCCTCTGACTTAGTGGTTGTGGGCGGCACGCTCAGTAACCTTAGCAGCACAGATGGTATCAATTGGACTGCAACCTTCACGCCGACCCCAGGCTTCACTGGCACCGCCAGTGTTACTGTCACCGCCGGCAGCTATACAGATCTAAACGGCAACCTCGGCACCAGCGGCAGTGATACTGCAGGCGTGGATACCCAAGGCCCAAGCGTCGTGGTGAACATTGTCGATGACGTGCTAACGGTTGGCGAAACCAGTGAAGTGACCTTCACCTTCAGTGAGAAAGTCACCGGTTTTGACGCCTCTGACTTAGTGGTTGTGGGCGGCACGCTCAGTAACCTTAGCAGCACAGATGGTATCAATTGGACTGCAACCTTCACGCCGACCCCAGGCTTCACTGGCACCGCCAGTGTTACTGTCACCGCCGGCAGCTATACAGATCTAAACGGCAACCTCGGCACCAGCGGCAGTGATACTGCAGGCGTGGATACCCAAGGCCCAAGCGTCGTGGTGAACATTGTCGATGACGTGCTAACGGTTGGCGAAACCAGTGAAGTGACCTTCACCTTCAGTGAGAAAGTCACCGGTTTTGACGCCTCTGACTTAGTGGTTGTGGGCGGCACGCTCAGTAACCTTAGCAGCACAGATGGTATCAATTGGACTGCAACCTTCACGCCGACCCCAGGCTTCACTGGCACCGCCAGTGTGACTGTCACCGCCGGCAGCTATACAGATCTAAACGGCAACCTCGGCACCAGCGGCAGTGATACTGCAGGCGTGGATACCCAAGGCCCAAGCGTCGTGGTGAACATTGTCGATGACGTGCTAACGGTTGGCGAAACCAGTGAAGTGACCTTCACCTTCAGTGAGAAAGTCACCAGTTTTGACGCCTCTGACTTAGTGGTTGTGGGCGGCACGCTCAGTAACCTTAGCAGCACAGATGGTATCAATTGGACTGCAACCTTCACGCCGACCCCAGGCTTCACTGGCACCGCCAGTGTGACTGTCCCCGCCGGCAGCTATACAGATCTAAACGGCAACCTCGGCACCAGCGGCAGTGATACTGCAGGCGTGGATACCCAAGGCCCAAGCGTCGTGGTGAACATTGTCGATGACGTGCTAACGGTTGGCGAAACCAGTGAAGTGACCTTCACCTTCAGTGAGAAAGTCACCGGTTTTGACGCCTCTGACTTAGTGGTTGTGGGCGGCACGCTCAGTAACCTTAGCAGCACAGATGGTATCAATTGGACTGCAACCTTCACGCCGACCCCAGGCTTCACTGGCACCGCCAGTGTTACTGTCACCGCCGGCAGCTATACAGATCTAAACGGCAACCTCGGCACCAGCGGCAGTGATACTGCAGGCGTGGATACCCAAGGCCCAAGCGTCGTGGTGAACATTGTCGATGACGTGCTAACGGTTGGCGAAACCAGTGAAGTGACCTTCACCTTCAGTGAGAAAGTCACCGGTTTTGACGCCTCTGACTTAGTGGTTGTGGGCGGCACGCTCAGTAACCTTAGCAGCACAGATGGTATCAATTGGACTGCAACCTTCACGCCGACCCCAGGCTTCACTGGCACCGCCAGTGTTACTGTCACCGCCGGCAGCTATACAGATCTAAACGGCAACCTCGGCACCAGCGGCAGTGATACTGCAGGCGTGGATACCCAAGGCCCAAGCGTCGTGGTGAACATTGTCGATGACGTGCTAACGGTTGGCGAAACCAGTGAAGTGACCTTCACCTTCAGTGAGAAAGTCACCGGTTTTGACGCCTCTGACTTAGTGGTTGTGGGCGGCACGCTCAGTAACCTTAGCAGCACAGATGGTATCAATTGGACTGCAACCTTCACGCCGACCCCAGGCTTCACTGGCACCGCCAGTGTTACTGTCACCGCCGGCAGCTATACAGATCTAAACGGCAACCTCGGCACCAGCGGCAGTGATACTGCAGGCGTGGATACCCAAGGCCCAAGCGTCGTGGTGAACATTGTCGATGACGTGCTAACGGTTGGCGAAACCAGTGAAGTGACCTTCACCTTCAGTGAGAAAGTCACCGGTTTTGACGCCTCTGACTTAGTGGTTGTGGGCGGCACGCTCAGTAACCTTAGCAGCACAGATGGTATCAATTGGACTGCAACCTTCACGCCGACCCCAGGCTTCACTGGCACCGCCAGTGTTACTGTCACCGCCGGCAGCTATACAGATCTAAACGGCAACCTCGGCACCAGCGGCAGTGATACTGCAGGCGTGGATACCCAAGGCCCAAGCGTCGTGGTGAACATTGTCGATGACGTGCTAACGGTTGGCGAAACCAGTGAAGTGACCTTCACCTTCAGTGAGAAAGTCACCGGTTTTGACGCCTCTGACTTAGTGGTTGTGGGCGGCACGCTCAGTAACCTTAGCAGCACAGATGGTATCAATTGGACTGCAACCTTCACGCCGACCCCAGGCTTCACTGGCACCGCCAGTGTTACTGTCACCGCCGGCAGCTATACAGATCTAAACGGCAACCTCGGCACCAGCGGCAGTGATACTGCAGGCGTGGATACCCAAGGCCCAAGCGTCGTGGTGAACATTGTCGATGACGTGCTAACGGTTGGCGAAACCAGTGAAGTGACCTTCACCTTCAGTGAGAAAGTCACCGGTTTTGACGCCTCTGACTTAGTGGTTGTGGGCGGCACGCTCAGTAACCTTAGCAGCACAGATGGTATCAATTGGACTGCAACCTTCACGCCGACCCCAGGCTTCACTGGCACCGCCAGTGTTACTGTCACCGCCGGCAGCTATACAGATCTAAACGGCAACCTCGGCACCAGCGGCGTCGATACCGCTGGGGTCGACACCTCGGCACCTAATACACCAACCGTACTAATTGTTGATGATGGTAACCCAGGTGATGGCCTGTTAACTGCGGCTGAAATGGGCAACGATGGTGTGCAGCTTACCGTATCAATCAACGGTACTGATTTTGAAGCCGGTGGCTATGTCACACTCACCATTGATGGCGGTGCCGCAATTCAACTGAGCTTTGCTGACTTCACTGATAATGGCAGTGGTAGCCTGACCTTTGATAACTATACCTACGCTAACGGCGTTATCAGCTGGAGTGAAACCGCGCCAGCTATCGGCCAAAACATCACAGTGACCGCCACCCAGACTGATTCCAACAACAACACTTCTACCCAAGGCAGCGACAGCGCACGTGTAATAGGTGCGCAAAACACCAATGTGACAGTAAACGAAGCCAGTCTGCGTGGTGCAGTAGACGCAACTTCCAAGGTCACAGCCAACGTTAGTTTTACTGCTGGCAATGGTGCTCTAACAAGCTTCCAGTTCGGCAATATTATTGATATTAATGGTAACATTAATGGCGTCACCATAGCTGGCCTCATTGGCATCATGACTTGGGAAGCCAGAGATGGCGGAACAGTGTTGATCGGTAAACTTAACGGTATTGAGGTACTACAGCTGTCTTTGAGCGGCAGCGACATTGGTGCAGGCCAAACTGGTAATGTTAGTGTAGAGGTAACCCTACTCGACAACCTTCAACACGTAGCCAACGAGTCAGGTACTAATGACGAAGTTATCAATATTGATGCTCTTATCAGTGGCATAGTGATTGAGGCTGCAGGTAGCAACGGCGTAATCAGCAACACAATCAGCGTTACTGTCACCGACGACACTCTGTCGCTAGACGCCCTAAACAGTTCTGGCGACAACAAAAACAACACTACAATCAATGGAGTGTTACAAATAGGCGGTGCCGATGGTAATGATAACCAAGATCCCGATCAATACAGCGCCAGCTTAACGGCCAATATTACGGGTTGGAACGGTACAGATAAAACCTTCGCGGATTCAGGCATCACAGCTGGCGGCAAGTATGTTTACTTCTTCATTGATAAAGATGAACCAGACTTATTAATTGCTTATACCATAAGCAGCGGTGGCGCTGCTGCCTATGATAAATACAACACTAATCATAATGTTATATTCACCCTCAAACTTGACCCCAATGACATTGATGGTGATGGCTATCAGTACCAGCTGGAACTGCAACAAGCTATTGACACACTAGAGTCCTTCAGCGTGAGCGCCCTTAAGGGCTTAGGTGGAATGGAGGAAATATTTTATATCGCCCAGAACAGTGCAGGTACCACCAACGTTTACAGAGACATTACTGAAGTTCCAAACCTTAGCACTATACTCTTCTCTTTACGTGCAGAAGATAATGGTCAAATTGCGCGCGTAAACGGTAACAATAATGGTTTCGGAGTTGAAGATGGAGTAACAGTGTCCGGTACAGAGAAGCTTATTGTTGATTATGTACAAGATGTTGCAGGGGCTAAATTTACCTTCACTGGCGCACCAACCGTGCTTTACGAAGCCTATGGTAGCAGCGGCCAACTACTTGGTTATGGTATTATTTCATCGGGCGAGGCCATTAGTGATTTGGGGGCTATAAGTTATGTAAAACTAAGTGCGGTGGGCAATACAGCCTTCCAACTCACTGGCACCACTGCAACAACTATCGTCAGCTCCACAACCGATATGGATTTAAAATTCATTGTTGATGTCACCGACAGTGATGGAGATTCCAGCCAAGACGACTTTACAGTACATTTAAATGCCAGCGGCAGCACGGCTAGCGTTATAACACCAGTTGCCTTTACGAGCCTTGCTGAAGCCAAGTCGTTAACCGATGTAATGGATACAGACTCCGACACCTTAGTCTTCAAGGCAGGTGACAAAAATATTAACAATGTCAGCTTTAGCACTGACATAAGCAATATCCATGTTGAGGGCATACGTCAACCGATGAGCTGGAGAATCGAGGGTGGCGTTTTAATTGGTTCAATGCCTGGCAGAGGTGATTTACTAAAACTGACACTGGATTGGAATGGGAACGCAATTGCAGCCGGTAAAGAAGGTTTTGTGGTTGTTGAAGCTGAACTCCTTGGCAAACTGCCACATAATATCGACTATGATTCGCTATCTGTGAGTGGCATTAAGGTTGTCGCAACTGACTCTAGTGGTCAGACAGTAAAAGCCGATGTAACGGTATTAGTTGCAGATAGTCAACACATCGCTGTCGATGATACTAATAATGTCGATGTACTAATTGATAGCTTTGAAGTGCGCGGAATCACTGCTGAATGGACAGGGTGGATAGCCGAATCCAGTGATTCCGATGTAAGAATCTACGACAGTAATGACGATGATACTGCACACGACAGGATTCGTTGGGGTAACGTAGAATCGTGGGAACCTCGCTCTGGCTATAACTTTGATGAGAATACCAATATTCAAGTTGGTGATGTTGGTTTAAATCAAAACATAGTTTTAGGGACTTTCACGCACCTTAACTATCCTATCAATGGATATTCAGCAATAACTAAGGCAACACTTGAAGTCACCTTAATGATTAATGGTGTCCCCGCCAAAGTTACGCTTGAGTTTAACCATAATGAAACAGGAGGAAATTTCGGCAACAATCCACCCGACATCGTCACCGTTGCCAATACATCTTCTGTGTTTGTTTATGATGGTGCTCGTTACACCCTGCAGGTTATGGGCTTCTTAGATAGTCACGGCAATGTTGTGACCAGCATTGAAACTGCTGAAAACAGATCGACCAGCTTCCCATTAGTAGTAAAACTTATCCCTGGTGATGGCTTCGAACTACCCACAGTCAACGGTAATGTGCTCCACAATGATATCCAAGGCGCCGACGGCAATATGGAAATCTACGGATTGTCACATAATGGCAGTAACGCATCCGAATCCCACGGCACCTTTGTGGTACAGGGTACTTACGGAACACTAAAGTTATATAGCGATGGCAGCTATAGCTACCAGGTAACTACTGTGGGTAGCCTTATCCCGGACAATGCTGTCGACACATTTAACTACACCATTGAAGATAGCGATGGAGACCTCAGCACTGCAGAGTTAAATATTAATCTCAATGCTGTCGAAGTGTTACCAATCATGTATGAAGGAGCTCAAGGCGTAGACTCCTTCTTGCTCAACAATTGGGGAGATAAAGGTCAGTTTGCAACCTCACTGGGTGGTTATGAAACTGTAGCGTCAAAAACCTCAGTCGACATTATCAATCTAGATACCTCATTGCACATTAAAGCTGGTGCTAGCAACGACTTTGTGGATCTTGGCATATCAACCGCTAATAACATAGTAGAAACTGGTAGCTCCTTACCCAATGTGAGCAATCAACTGTCACAGCAGGATGTGCTGACCAGTAAGTTTATGTCTGATACAGCTATCGTGAATCGTTACGATCACCTAAAACAAAACGTGCTAAATGAGGTTCAACCTAAATCAGATACAGTTAATCTCGGTGAGGGTGACGATACTGTATATGGTGGTGAAGGCACCCAAATGGTCTATGGTGGTGCGGGTAATGATTTACTTATAGGTGGCGCAGGTATTGATGGTCTTCGTGGTGGCGATGGCAATGATACTTTGATTGGTGGCCTAGGTGATGACGTGCTTCGCGGAGATGGCGGTTCTGACACTTTTGTATGGCGTTACGCAGATGCCGATCAAGGTACAGACCACATCATGGACTTTAATGTAAGAGAAGATAAGCTAGATCTTAGCGACTTACTCCAAGGAGAAACCGCTAATACTCTAGAAAGCTATCTGAAGTTTAGCTTAGATAATGGTTCGACAGTCATTGATATCGATGCCAATAAGGACGGCGTGTTTGATCAGCATATAGTGCTAGATGGAGTAAATCTTTTTGACCAATATAGCGCAACTGATAATGCTGGCGTCATCAATGGCCTACTAGGTTCCAATGGTAACGGTCCTCTGATCATCGATGCAGCGCCCGTCACACCAGAAGCTCCACAGGGCGTAACATCACTGACAGACCCTCATCACAATAACGGTACTATCATTCCTTAAACAATCAGTTCATGTGGCCTATAGAAATATAGGCCATCATGACCCATACTTCTGATAATAAAATAAAAATCAAAGGATAGATAAGTAGGTGTCTGTTACAGCCTCAGAAAAAGTTGAGCAGTGGACTATTTCCGCTTCACAGCGGGTAATAGTCGACCCTCTACTTGATTGTTTAGTGTTACTCACTGAACACTTTGGAAACCCATGCTCAAGTGATTCACTTGCGGCAGGTCTGCCCTTGTCTGGGGCAGTTTTAACACCAGATTTAGTACCACAAGCAGCCTCTCGAGCTGGATTAGCGGCCAAATTGTCGCGTAAAGGGTTAAACGAAATCTCCCCGATACTGCTACCGTGCATCTTGTTATTAAAAGACAAGAAAGCATGTATCCTGCGTGAACTCAAACTCGAGTCCGATAGAGCGGTTATTCAATTGCCAGAAACTGGCGGAGAAGAAGTACTCACAATAGAGTCACTCGAAACCTTATATGTTGGTTACTTATTCCTCGTTAAACAAGAATACCGTGGCGACATGGGATTCGATGTTTACTTGCACGACAATAAAACTCACTGGCTAGTACAAACCTTAAAAGACTCGGCACCCATTTATCGAGATGCGCTAATCGCCTCGGTGCTAGTCAACATCTTTGCGTTAGTCTCTCCGCTGTTTATCATGAATGTGTATGACAAGGTTGTGCCTAACTTAGCCTTTGAGTCCCTATGGGTACTCGCCATCGGTGCATCCATTGCCTATTTGTTTGACTTAGTCATGCGGCAATTACGTAGCTACTTAATTGATGTAGCAGGTAAAAAGGTCGACATTATAGTGTCGTCTCGGTTATTTGCCAAAGCCATTGGTATTCCGCTAGAGAGACGATCCCCGAGTATTGGCGGCATGGCCAAGCAGCTTGGAGAATTCGATAATATTCGGGAAATTTTAACCTCAGCGACCATCACAACCTTGGTCGACTTACCGTTTGCACTATTTTTCATCATCATTATCTATATTGTGGCGGGAGATTTAGCGGTCATTCCCGTGGTCGGCGGCTTAATCATTATCGGTTTTACCCTTTATACCCAGCCTAAGCTAAAAGCCGCGATTGAAGAAGGTAATAAGTTTTCTAGCTTAAAACACGGCCATCTGATCGAAAGTCTTTCCGCACTTGAATCGATAAAAGCCAATGGTGCCGAAGGGATTGTTCAACGAAGCTGGCAACAGATGATTGGTCATAGTGCTAACTGGCAATTAAGATCGAAAAAGCTCTCCAACTCGGTCTCCAATATGGCTAACTTCATCGTACAATTTACGGTTGTATGCGTAGTGATTTTAGGGGTATACCGAGTTGCCGATAACGCCATTTCTATGGGGGGCATTATTGCGGCCGTGATGTTATCGAGCCGAGCCATAGCACCAATGGCGCAGCTAGCTGGTTTGATGACCCGCGCTAACCATACCGCCAGTGCACTACGCCAGCTCAACGAGCTAATGGTGCAAGAAGACGAATTCGAGAATAAAGGCCACCTAGTCAGCAAACAGCGTTTGATGGGTAAAATCAACGCCGATCATGTTGGTTTTAGCTACCCAGGCTCAGAAAAACCAGTGCTCTACCCTATGACTCTCACCATAAATCCGGGTGAACGCATCGCTATTATTGGCCGTAATGGGTCGGGTAAGAGCACCCTAGCCAAACTCTTGGTTGGGTTATTTCAACCAACAACTGGGAGCCTGCGTTACGATGGTGTTGACTCGGCGCAAATCCACCCAAGCGATCTACGTCGTAACTTTGGCTATCTGCCACAGGATGTCACCCTTTTCCACGGCACCATCAGAGATAACATTCTTTTCGGTACCCGCCAAGTAACCGAGCACCAACTTATCCGTGCAGTCCAACTGTCTGGTGTTAGCCAGTTCACTCACTTGGAAGCGGAAGGTCTGGATCAACAGGTTGGTGAAGGTGGTATGTCACTGAGCCGCGGTCAAAGACAAACCGTTGCCCTTGCCCGTGCGACACTAAATGATCCGCCAGTGCTGTTAATGGATGAACCCACAGCCAGTTTGGATGCCCGTGCCGAGCAGCAATTTATTCGCTCTATGCAAAATGTCAGTAAGGATAGAACCTTGCTGCTGATCACTCACAAAATGCATTTATTGCAACTAGTTGACCGAATTATCGTGCTAGAGCGCGGCCATGTGGTTGCCGATGGTCCTAAGGCCGAAGTGTTAGAAAAACTCAATTTTGGCCTTGTCACCGGAGGCGCTAAAAAATGAGTAAAAATCTAACCGCACACGATTTAGACATGGTGGATGATGTTTATGGTGCAATGATGACTGATGCCCCTAGTGGACACCGACTCATCATCTGGGCCTTAGCTGCTATGGTGGTCTGCTTCCTGTTATGGGCAGGTTTTGCCCAGTTGGATAAGGTCACCACAGGTTCGGGTAAGGTGATACCCTCTTCGCAAGTGCAAGTGATCCAGAGTCTCGACGGTGGGATCATGCAGGAACTCTACGTGCGAGAAGGGGATATAGTGACTAAGGGACAACCCTTAGTTCGCATCGATGACACTCGTTTTCGCTCCGATTTCGCACAACAAGAGCAAGAGGTTTTTGGTTTAAAAACCAATGTTATCCGTATGCGTGCCGAGTTGGATAGCATACTGATATCAGACATGACATCTGATTGGCGTGAGCAAGTTAAAATCACCAAAAAAGCCTTAGTCTTCCCCGAAAGCCTGACAGAGGCAGAGCCCGCGTTGGTGAAAAGACAGCAAGAAGAGTACAACGGCCGTTTAGACAATCTGAGTAACCAGTTGGAAATTCTGGTGCGTCAAATCCAGCAAAGACAACAGGAAATTGATGATCTCGCCTCAAAAACCACGACCCTGACAACGAGTATGCAACTGATTTCGAGGGAACTCGAACTCACTCGACCACTCGCCAAAAAGGGCATCGTGCCCGAAGTCGAATTACTCAAATTAGAACGTGCCGTTAACGATGCCCAAGGTGAGCTAAACTCCTTACGATTACTCAGACCTAAGCTGAAGGCTGCATTAGACGAAGCCATTCTCAAACGCCGTGAAGCTGTATTTGTCTATGCAGCCGATCTACGCGCCCAACTTAACGAAACTCAAACTCGCTTATCACGCATGAATGAAGCCCAAGTCGGGGCACAGGATAAGGTGAGTAAAGCCATTATTACTTCTCCCGTTAACGGCACCATCAAGTCTGTGCATATCAATACCTTAGGCGGGGTTGTCCAGCCTGGCGTCGATATTGTAGAAATCGTTCCTTCAGAAGATCAGTTGCTAATAGAAACGAAAATCCTGCCAAAGGATATCGCGTTTCTGCACACGGGATTACCTGCAGTGGTGAAAGTCACAGCCTACGATTTTACGCGCTACGGCGGCCTAAAAGGTACAGTTGAGCATATTAGTGCTGATACTTCACAGGACGAAGAAGGAAATAGCTTCTACCTTATAAAGGTGAGAACAGAAGAATCCAGTTTAGTAAAAGACGATGGCACACAGATGCCAATTATCCCGGGGATGTTAACAACCGTTGATGTCATCACCGGACAAAGATCCATTCTTGAGTACATTTTAAATCCAATTTTAAGGGCTAAGGATACCGCGCTCAGAGAGCGTTAAGCCTGTTATAAACCGGGAGGTTTGCAATGAAGACTTCAGTAAGACAACAATTTCAATGTTCAAAACTAGCGATTGTATTGTCAGTGATCCTGTTACCACTTTCGGCTCAAAGCCAAACACTAGAGCAAGCGGTAGCATACACACTCGATACAAACCCTGATCTACGCGTTGCCTTTAACCGCTTCAAAGCCAGAGAAGAGCAAGTGAACCAAGCAATTGCTGGCTATATGCCAACTATTGATGTCACTGGCGGCTATGGCTATGAACAAACCGACAGCGTATCGACCCGCCGACGTCCAAATGTGGGTGATGTTGATAGCGATGGGGTTGCTGAACTCAACCGTGGTGAGTTTGGTGTTAGCTTAAAGCAAATGCTATTTGATGGCTTTTATACCAGCAGTGAAGTTGATCGTTATAGCTTTGAAGCCAGTGCAGACCAATGGGCACTTCTTGCCGCAGCAGAAGACATGGCGCTGGATGTCAGCAAAGTCTATCTAAACTACCTGCGTACCGATGAAGTACTCAAGCTGGCAGAGAAAAACCTCAACAGCCACAAAGAGATTTATGAGCAAATCAAACAACGTACCGATTCAGGTTTAGGCTCTACCGCGGATCTTTCGCAAATTACCGGCCGTCTTGCACGTGCCAATGCCAATGTGATTTCTGCCCGCAATAATCTACTGGATGCCAAAGCACAATTTATTCGTGTGATCGCGGCCGATCCCGTGGACTTGATCCAACCAGTACCAGATGCAGATTTATTGCCGAAAGATCTCAATTCAGGTCTTAGCGATGCGCAAGAAAATCATCCGATCCTCAAATCGGCTGCCAATGATATTCGTGCCGCCGAGAACGAACGCTCATCGGTTCAAGCCAGCTACTACCCACAAGTCTCGTTAGAGCTAAATGGTAACTGGAATAACGATGTCGGCGGCGAAGACGGTGTTAGCGCATTAGCCAGCCAAAACGTCGGAGGCTATAACAACGATCTCGTCGCCATGGTGCGAGTGAGATACAACCTCTTCGCTGGCGGTAAAGATCTTGCCCGCGAAAAGGAAACCGCCTACAAGTTAGGTGAAGCTAAAGAAATCCGCCAACGCGCACAGCGCGAGGTGGTTGAGGGCGTGAATTTGGCGTGGAACGCCTATGAAATGTTGGCCCCACAGAAGCAATATATTCGCGACCATGTTATGGCAGCAAAAGATACCCAATCTGCCTATGCCCAACAGTTTAACTTAGGCCAACGCAGCTTACTCGACTTACTCGATACCGAAAACGAGCTGTTTGAGGCACGTAAAGATTACTTACAAGCCGAATACGATGAAATCATTGCAAAATATCGCGTACTCAACTCTACTGGACGTTTACTTGACTCCTTAAAAGTTACTCGCCCAGAAGCATGGCGTGGTGAACGCAACTACGAGGGAGGAGCCAACCAATGAAAACCCTAATTCTATTTATGAGCGTGGCGCTTTTAGCTGGTTGTTCCATGCGGGATACCGTTAATATTGAAGAAATGACCACGACTCAGGCCTATGATCTGTCCGACAAGGATGGTGATGGCGTGATTGAAGCTCGTGAGCGTTGCAACGACACCGCCAAAGGCGCAGGTACGGATAATTATGGTTGCGGTCAAGTAAAAGCGATTAATGAGCGTAAGGAAATCAATGTATTATTTCCAAACGACTCAGCTTATATTGCACCAGAGTACTATCCTCAGATTGAAGAAATTGCGATGTTTTTACGTCAATATCCCACGACTAAAGTGACCATCGAAGGTCACACTAGCCGCACTGGGACAGATGAAAGAAACGCCGTACTTTCTCAAGAACGTGCTGATGCCGTCACCGCGGTGCTAGCAGACCGCTTCAGCATCGACAGATCTCGACTCACAGCCATTGGCTACGGCTCTAGCCGTCCATTGGTACTCGAGCATACGCCTGATGCAGAAACCCGTAACCGCCGCGTAGTCGCGGAAGTGACTGGTGATGATACGACGACAGATATGAAATGGACGATTTACTCTGTTGATGAACCCACTAAATAAAGGCTAACAGAATAGGCTATGAACGGCAGGCTAAGGGATTACAATTCGTTTTTGCGGGCCTGTCGCTTAAGCCTAATCGCGTCTGCGCTTGCGGTCGGCTGTTTATATGCCAGCCCGACCCAAAAGCTGGATGAAGCCAAAATTACCTCAACGCTGGAGAAGCGTTATGGTGAGCGCGCGGGTATGCGTGCAAGAGCTTGGTTTAAAGTGGTGGCTGAAGCCAGCACGCTCGACGAAAAAGATAAACTATTAAAAGTGAACAACTTTTTTAACTTATTCCGCTTCGTCGATGACATCAAGTTATGGGGAGAATCAAACTACTGGGCGACTCCAATGGAGTTTATTGGCGTAAATGGTGGCGACTGTGAGGACTTTTCCATTGCCAAATATTTCACGCTACTCCAATTAGGCGTGCCCGAAGATAAGATGCGGATCACTATGGTTAAGGCCACGAGCGTGAATCAGTATCATATGGTGTTGGCTTACTATGACACCCCTTCGTCAGTCCCTTTAGTTCTCGATAACCTCGACCATGTCATTAAACCTGCGACTCAGCGTAAAGATCTCATCCCTGTTTACAGCTTTAACGGTAAACAGTTATGGCTAAATAAAGAACAGGGACGAGGTGTGTTAGCAGGCTCGTCGACACGACTCGAAAAATGGAATGACCTTAACCATAGGTTAGGGGTTGACCGACTCAGGCAGCCCAAATTAAAACTGGAGTAGCACCAAAGATGACACTGTTTAGACAGATATATTCGCTGCTTTTTAGCCTGTTCTTGCTGGTTGTTGCAAGCCTTGGCTATGTGCAATTTACTGAGACACAAAGCTTTTTGACCAAGCAAATGGAATCGGATCTAAACAATACCAGTACCTCGCTTGGACTCATGCTTACTCCAGCACTGCAAGCAGGCGATACCGCCGCAGCCGAAACCTTAGTCAATGTGATTTTTGAGGGCGGCTATTACAAAAACATTAAGCTGACTTGGATGGTTGATGGCAAACAACAAGAATGGAACAACCCACTCAAAATTGAAGACGTGCCTCAATGGTTCATCAATCTCAACCTGTTTAAAACCATCAAAAAAGAAAGCACTATTACTTCGGGATGGTTACAACTCGCACAACTAGAAATCACCGCGCACCCAGGTTTTGGTTACCATGAATTATGGCGCATTATGTCTAATACCATTATCGCCTTCTCATTGCTCTTTTTAGTCGCCATTTTTACCGCAAGATTAGGCTTAACCTGGATCTTAAAACCACTGCATGCCTTATCTGATCATGCCAAAAAGATTGCGGCTCGCCAGTTTGGTCCCGATATGCCGCTGCCCAAGACCACTGAGCTCAAGGACTTGGTTACCGCATTCAACAGCATGTCAGCCCAGCTCAAGCAATTGTTCCAATCACTTGATGAAGAAGTCGGCTCTTTACGCAAAAAGAACCTCACCGACCCCGCCTCTGGACTGCCTAATCGCCAATACGTAGTCAGCCGCCTCAACGGCTGGTTAAGTGAACCGAGCAGCGGTGCCCTTTTCTTAGCTAAGCTCGATTGGCTCGAGGAGGTACACAGTAAATATGGCTATCAGGTTCGGGATGAAACCATTCGCCTGTTGGCCGAAAAACTGGTCGAGCAACTCAATGAGATCACCCCATCCGTCGTGGCGCGTATTGCCGCATTTGAATTTGCGTTCCTCGTTACCGATGTCGAACACGATCAAATCAGTAAGTACCTGCAAACCCTGATCCGCACCATCAACCAAGAGATCTCTAAAGCAGGCTGTAAGCCCAATGAGAACTTTGCCATCGGTGTTGCTGAACGCATCGGTCAAATGAAGGTGTCAGATATTCTGGCGCAGGCGGATAACGCGCTGCAAAAAGCGCTGAAAGAACATAAGTCTTTCCATTGGTTTGAAACCACAGAGCAACAGCTATTCACTAGAGAGCAGTGGCGCGACAACTTAAGCCATGCCATCAGCAATAAGAAGTTTAAGTTCCGCTGGCAACCCATCCAATTTTGTAATGGGGAAGGTGTTGCACAGCGAGAACTCTACTGCCAACTTGAACTTGGCGATAAGGTGGCCCATGCAGGCCAGTTTATGCCTTATATCGAGCTACTGTCACTCGGCTCGCTGCTCGATAAATGCCTGATTGAGACTGTGAATGAGCATAAATTGCTTGAGCGTAACTATGAACCACTGGCAATCAACCTGACACATCAGAGCCTTAGTGATACTCAATTCCACGACTGGCTCAATCACTTCTTGCGCAGCATGCCACAGGTAGAACGTATATGCTTTGAAATCCCCGAAGCAGGCGTCTACAGCGATTTAGAATCCTGTGTGCAGCTATGTAATATCATTCGTGATAATGGTGCTAAGTTTGGTATCGACCACTTTGGTCGCCAATTTGGATCTATGTCGTACCTTCAAGAGCTAAGACCGAGTTACGTGAAACTCGATCAATCCTTCTCCTACTATGACGAAGCCTCACATAATAGCGAGCTCTGCCGCGCCATTATCAATGTGGCCAAAGGATTGGATATTCAGGTGATAGTGACTGGTATCCAAGAGAAAGCGCAGTTAGAACGATTTAATGAGCTTAAAACTGACGCCTATCAAGGCTTTATAGTACCGCCAGAGAATATCGACTAAGTCGAATATGTTTGCATTAAGGCTCCTTAGGGAGCCTTAATTATTTGAGCGGGAAGAATTGCTTGGGGCGCCACAAACTATGTTGTGCAATAACGCCTGATGGCAAGGCTTGAACAGAGGCATACAACCGAGAGACAGATACAAAAAAGCCCCAGTGATCCCTAAGGAATTCTGAGGCTTCAATGTAATTGGTCGGTGATAGAGGATTCGAACCTCTGACCCTCTGGTCCCAAACCAGATGCGCTACCGGACTGCGCTAATCACCGTAACTGTTAACTATTTGCCTGAAAAATCAAGCGCGCTAGTTATGCGAATAATGTGGTCGGTGATAGAGGATTCGAACCTCTGACCCTCTGGTCCCAAACCAGATGCGCTACCGGACTGCGCTAATCACCGAAATTTACTTTAACTAAAGAGAGTCAAACCCTCTGGTCCGTTCTTATCCAAAAATCTGGATGCGCCATCGGACTGCGCTAATCACCGAGATGTAAATGAAATGGGGTGACTGATGGGGCTCGAACCCACGACAACCGGAATCACAATCCGGGACTCTACCAACTGAGCTACAATCACCACTGACTTTCACTTTACTGCTAACCTTCAAGCTCACAACTCATTCGGAGAAATGGTGCGCCCAAAAGGATTCGAACCTTCGGCCTCACCCTCCGGAGGGGTGCGCTCTATCCAGCTGAGCTATGGGCGCTCGCCTTGGTTAGCGCCGCATATAGTATGGACAAATAGCCCTTGAGTCTATAGCTGTTTTGCACTTTTTTTACTGACTGCTCAAGTTTTGATACATTCGCATGCTTTTTCAGCGAAACACCATCGTAAATATGGCTTGGATGTTACGGTATTTCATGTTAATTATAACGTTTGGTAAACAATTAACGCAGAACTGATTAGTGAGTATCATGTTTAGGGATGAAGATGGAACTACCCCGCCTCGAGCTCATGAGGTTGAACGCTTAAAAAAGAGACTTAATCGCCTCAAATATTTGGCGCATAAGTATAAGCGTGCCGAAGTCGTTCAAAATGCGTTACTCGAATTATCCCATATTGCGACGCAGGTTCCTTCCCTCGAAGAGTTCTATCTTGGTGTGCATCACCACCTAAAGCAACTGATCTCTGCCGATAATTTTTTTATTGCCACTCTAGATGTGAATAGCGGAGACATTTCTGTCCCCTTCTTCGCCGATGAAAAAGACGCCCACCCAGCCCAACTCTATCCTGAACAATCGCTCTCCACCCTGCTACAACAGGGATTAACCGGTTATGTCTTTCGCTCGGGTGAAACCTTATTGTGCGATGAGACTAAAGTCGATGAATTGGTTCATGCTGGGGAGATACTGAATCTCGGTTCGCCTTGTCACCTGTGGCTAGGCGTCCCCATTAAACATGAAGGCATAGTGACCGCGGTACTCGTAGTACAGACCTATGATACCAATGTAAATTACGGCGATATCGAGGTCGAGTTAATGACCTTTATTTGCCACCACATTGCCGGCGTGATGGAAAGGCTTAAACATCAAGAACAACTAGAACAAGCCATTCAGCAACGCACCAAGGAACTCAGCCAAGCCTACGATAAACTCAAGCAAGAAGTGTATGAGCGACGTAGAGCCGAGCGGTTGCAAAAGTCGTTATTTGAGATTGCTGAGCTTGCTAGCTCAGGCTCTGATAACCCCGACTTCTATGCCCAGCTACATAATGTTATCCGCCATCTTATCCCCGCCAATAACTGTTATATCGCTCTGCTGAATGAAGAAGGCACTCACTTAACCTTCCCGTTTTACGTGTCGCAATTAGGCAACCAGCATCCAGGTTCAAGGCCCTTGCAGGATGGGCTGACCGAGTATGTGCTCAAACACAAGCGACCATTATTGCTCGACCGAAATGATCTCAATGATTTAATCATCTCTGGCGAGCTTTACGCTAAAGCCCCCGCACTAAACCACACCCAAACAATGCATCAATGGATAGGTATTCCACTGTTTATCCATGACGAAGTGCGTGGCGCCTTGACCATCTACAGTTTCAGCATGACCCAAAACTACCAAACTAAAGATTTGGAATTGCTGACTTTTGTGTCCCAGCATATCGGTGCGGCCATCGAGAAAAAGCTAACGGCAGAATCTTTGCGCCGCAGCTATGAAGAATTAGAAGAAAAAGTCGCGGCACGCACCACGGCTCTTGCCGAGTTGAATAAGGATCTTGAAAAAGAAATCCGCCAACGCCGCAATATGGAAGCCAAGCTAGTGCATGATGCCAAGCACGATGCGCTCACAGGGCTGCCGAATCGCGCCATGTTTATGGAGCGACTCAACCAAGCCATAAAGCACGTGCGGCGCCATAGCCTAGAGCAGTTTGCCCTGCTCTTTATCGACCTTGACCGCTTTAAGCAAATTAACGACACTATGGGGCATTTAGAGGGGGATAGGTTCTTAATTGAAACCGCTACCCGCCTACGCGCCTGTATTCGCAGTAACGATACCTTAGCCAGACTCGGTGGCGATGAGTTTGTCATCCTGCTCGATAGCATTAATGGTATTAACGATGCCCGTGATGTTGCCGAGCGGGTGATTCAAAAAATCTCACTATCCTATACCTTAGGGGCAATCGAGTTTCATTCGGGCGCCAGTATTGGCATCACCATCAGTGGCAATAAGCTAGATACCAGTGAGTCTATGCTGCGCAATGCCGACACCGCCATGTACCAAGCCAAGGCGAATGGCAAAGGCTGTTATGTCATCTTCGACGATAGCGCCTCTCAGCAAAAGATGCAGGACATTGCCTTCGAGAATGATTTTAAACAGGCATTACAAACCGGTGAGTTACAACTGCAATTTTGCCCGATTGTCGATTTACAGACGCAGCAAACCCAAGCATTAGAATGCCGTTTGACTTGGGAACATCCACAGTGGGGCACCATTCCACAGGAGATCCTCAGCCAGTTAGCCGAACAAGCGAACCTGATGGTCGAACTGGATAAGTATACGATTAGCTTGCTGGATAAGAGCTATCATCAACTACTTGCCAGCCAAGGGGATAAAGTTGAATTACACCTTATGCTATCGAGCCAACATCTAAAGCATAAGCACGCGCTGCGTGGACTCAAAAACGCCCTAAAGCAGACTAAGCTTGCGCTGCCACAGCTATGGCTGTTTTTTAATGAAAAGGCGTTAGTGCTGGAAACAGAGAATCACATTAATGGCTTTGAGTTGTTGAAAAAGCTGGACGTGAACTTGGGGATCAGCCACTACGGCAGTGGCCACAGCTCATTAAATAGTTTGTTATTCTTACCCATCAAGGGCTTAAAGCTCGATGCCAACATCACCAAACAATTGCAGGATGAGCAACACATTAAGCTGATGTCGGCTTACCAGAAAGCGGCTTCGACCTTAGACTTACAAACCTTTGTCGATGGCCTGCAATCCGCCGAGCAGATAAAAATCTTCCACGCATTAGGTTATCGCTTTGGCCAAGGCGGTGCCTTAGCCTCACCTTTTTTATTGTCAGACACCACACAACAGGTCTGTGCCTGAATGCAGTAATCACATGATGAATCTTGTGATTACTGCTTTTTAAACATATCCCTTAAATTTGAGATATGGCTGCGGCCAGTCTGCATGCGCTCCTGTTCGGTTTGCTGCGGTTTACGGTTCTCCCAAATAAGGTCATCCTGCGGTAACTCATGCAGAAAACGGCTCGGCTCGCAGCGCATGGTTTCACCAAACTGGCGACGCTCTCGGCAAAGAGTAAACCACAGCTCGCGCTGGGCACGCGTAATCCCCACATACGCCAAACGACGTTCCTCGTCGACGTTATCTTCATCTATGCTGGTTTGATGCGGCAGAATGCGCTCCTCAACCCCCACCATAAACACGAAGGGGAATTCCAACCCTTTAGAGGCATGCAGCGTCATTAACTGCACTTGATCGCCGCCTTCATCCTCGCTGTTACGCTCCATCATATCCCTAAGCGTCAGGCGGTTAACCACCTCAGGCAAGGTCATGGGTTCTTCTAACTCATCCCCCGAGAGCATTTCCGTCACCCAGCGATAGAGCTCGGAGATGTTTTTCATCCGCATCTCGGCGGCCTTAGCGCTGGTACTGGTCTCGTATAAATAGTCTTCGTAATTAATCTTACGGATCAATTGTTTTACCGCCTCAACTGGTTCGCCTCGCTCGGCGTGCTCCCCGGTATCGACAATAAAACGGCCAAATTGATACAAGGCCGACATGGCATTAGGCGGTAAATGATGATTCAGCTCAGGGTCAAAAATCGCCTCAAACATGGAAATATGTTTCTCGTTGGAGAAGTTACCCAAACGCTCTAAGGTCGATGGACCAATGCCGCGCTTAGGCAAATTTACCACTCGCAAAAAGGCGTTATCATCATCGGGATTTACCACTAATTTGAGGTAGCCCATGATGTCTTTAATCTCGGCACGGGCAAAAAACGAGGTGCCGCCACTTAGCTTGTAGGGGATACGGTTAGTCATCAGCGCCCGTTCGAGCAGGCGAGACTGGTGGTTCCCACGATACAGAATCGCGTAATCACCAAATTGGGTACGACCAACAAACTTGTGGCGAATGATTTCGGCCACGACACGCTCGGCTTCTTGCTCTTCATTGGCGGCAAACAGCACCCGCATCGGCTCACCATAAGCCAACTCGCTAAATAACGACTTATCGTACACATGGGGATTGTTGGCGATAAGGATGTTAGCCGCCCGCAAAATACGTTGGCTAGAACGATAATTCTGCTCAAGTTTAATCAGCTTAAGCTTGGGAAAATCTTTGCCCAACAACACTAAGTTCTGCGGTTTAGCCCCGCGCCATGAATAGATGGACTGGTCGTCGTCCCCCACTACGGTAAAACGCGCGCGCTCGCCCACCAGTAATTTGACCATTTCATACTGGGAAGTGTTGGTATCCTGATATTCGTCCACCAGCAGGTATTGGATCTTGGTTTGCCAGCGCGTACGCACTTCCTCGTGATGCCTTAGCAATAAGGTCGGTAGCAGAATTAAGTCATCAAAATCTAAGGCGTTGTAGGCTTTCATATGTTGGGCATAACGCTGATACAACATGGCAAACAACTGCTGTTGTTCATCCTTTGCCAACTTGCGCGCTTGGTCGGGAATAATCAGCCCACCTTTCCAGTTGGAAATTGCCCCCGCAAGAGCTTTGAGTAAGTCTTTATCTTCCTGTAATTCTTTTTGAGTCAGCTCTTTAAGGAGCGCGAGCGTGTCTTGATCATCGAATAACGAGAACCCAGGCTTTAGTCCCAGCACTTTATGCTCACGTTTTACAATCTCAAGCCCCAGTGTGTGGAAGGTCGAAATCCACAGCCCTCTAGCCTCTTTGCGCCCCATCGACTGCGCAACCCGCTCCTTCATCTCCCGCGCCGCTTTGTTGGTAAAGGTTACCGCCGCAATATTGCGCGCATTGTAGCCACACTTTTGCACTAGGTAGGCAATCTTGTTGATAATTACGCGTGTTTTGCCACTGCCCGCGCCCGCTAACACTAAGCAGGGACCCGAAACATAATGAACAGCATCATTTTGGGCAGGATTGAGTTTCATCTTCGCGCAATATCCAAACAAGTCTTCAGAAGGGGGATGGGATCATAGCAGAAGCTAAGGTTTTAAGGCCAACAAATCCCCTTGCAATCGTTATTACTCCGCCGTGACAAAGCGCGCAATCGTGGCGATGAGCACGGCCCAATCCGCGGCTTTACTTTTGAAAGCTAACGTACTGAGTTACAATTCATCCATTCAGCAAAGAGGCGGACAAGATTATGATCAATCCAAAGAAAATCGAAGAAATGGCGAAGCAACTGAGCGATAGTTTGCCCAGCGGTCTTAAGCAATTTGCCGGTGAATTTGAAGAGCGCAGCAAGCAAGTGCTGCAAAATCAATTGCTCAAGTTAGATCTGGTTTCCCGTGAAGAATTTGAAGTACAGCAGCATGTACTACTGAAAACCCGCGAGAAGTTAGAAGCTCTGCAGGCGCAAGTTAACGAGCTTGAGAAAAAACTGAACGCCGCGGACTAACTGATAATGCATGTTTGAAAGAGTACAGTTAGCGATAGCGCAGCTGTGCTTTTTTGTTTTTAACACTGCAAGCATTCAGTCACTTAGGGAAATAATGCGACAACTCGCCAGCTACATTCTCGCCATTCAAGGTTATCCTAGCCCAGTTTCAGTGGTGAGCCACACCCAAGAGCAGCACAGTTATCAGGACGATAATGCTGAAATTTGCGAATCCTTGACCTTGTATCACTTCGACAACGGGGTTGTGGTCAGTCTGTTAAGCGAGCAAGATACCCAGACGGATGAGTCAGACGCGGTTTGTGCCGATTATTGGCTCAGCTATCGCGTCGTGACGGCCGATATCGCGATTTCGCCGCAGCAAAAGTCCTTTAGTAATCTGTGCCAACAAGGCTTTTGGCTTAAGATGCAGCAAGGGCTTACCGAGTGAGAATAGTTGTGGGCGCCAAGACTTAAGCGCTCGAGTTCGAATCGTCAGGGAAGAAGACAATGGATACCGCAAGCACCACTTTCTATCAGGACTATCTGCTTTGGGGATTGTTACTCCTTGGCGGCTTGCCACTGCTCAGTTATCCTTTTGTGGTTCTTGCAAGCCTGATGGGGCTTGCCAGCCAAACCACGATTAAAGTGCATTGGTTTTATCGGCTGATGAATAAAAGCTTTTTGTGGGGAACCCTAGCTTATCCCTTAGTGTACATTCCCTGCTATTGGCTCGCGCGCAGTGAAAACAGTTCATTATCCTTGGGCTATGCCGCCCTGCCACTGCTCTTTTTAGCACTGCTGTACCTGTGCTTTCACTGGATGGATGTACCCTCTAAAGACAAGCGCCCAGATAACGACAAAGCTCCCGATTAGATCTTCTGCTGCCGTGCGTATTTTTGTTTAAATGCCTTATGGTTAGCCTTCACCAGTTTCCAGCGGCTACAGCCATTAAAGCGCGCATACTCAGTGACTGCCGCCTCAAATGCCGCACAAAAGTCATCATCCATGCCATCGAATCCAGCTTCTAGGGTCAGCTGCTGTAATAGCAGTAGACCGCTTTGTCGCTCGGCTTTCACATCTACTCGACCAACGAAGCGGTCGCGCCACAAAATCGCGAGGGAGTAATAGCCATATTGGCGTTTTTCGGCGGGCACATAGACTTCAATTTGATAATCAAAATCAAACCATTGCTTTAATCGTTGCCGCTGAATTAATAGATTATCGAAGGGATTGAGTAACCAGACTCGGTTAGGCATTGCAGCGGTTATTTGCAGCTCGGGGCGATAAAAATACCATTGCCCTTCGGCCTTAAAGCTCGCTAATTCACCTTGGGACTGCATTGCGACTAATTGCTCATTCACATTAGCTTTTATGCCTTTGCGCAGATACGCGATTTGCGCCGCCGAGCCAAAGGCATGGGCATCGAGGTAACGCTCAATCAAATGGCGGGCAAATTCGGCCTCACTCGGCGCTTGGGTATTGATATGTTCGGGCAGCACGCGTTCGGTAAGATCATAACATTTTTGAAATTTTTCCCGCCGCACCACCATTAGCTCGCCGCGCATAAACAACTGCTCTAGCGCTTTTTTGGCGGGTTTCCAGTCCCACCAGGCACCGTTTTTACCTTCGGTATGTTCAAAGTCACTGGCTTTAAGTGGCCCTTCAGCGCGAATGCGGGCGCGCACTTCCTGCATCACCTTATCGTCTGGCTCAAACCAATGTTTGCCGCCATTTTGTAGCAGCTGTTTACGCTGCAAACTAAAGCGGTAGTCGGCAATCGGCAAATAGGCCGCCGCATGGGACCAATATTCAAAAATCTCCCCCTGTGCCAGCGCAGTATCTAGCATCTGCGGTTGATACTGCGGCATCCGGCTATGCAGCACATGGTGATGTGCCCGCTCGACCACATTGATGGAGTCGATTTGCACATAACCAAGGCGGCTAATCAGTTCGCTCACCGACGAGTGAGGTTGCAGTAAACCTTGCTGCTGCATATTCAGCTGTAACCACTCGCGGGGTGAAAAAGGGCTCGACATGCACTCTCCAAAGGTACTAAAAGCGAATAGCTATCTCAAATGGATCCCCTTATCGGCTAAATATCAAAGGGATAGCTGTCTCACTTTTGTCGTATATTTCGCAAACTTGGCGCCAATTTGCCAGCTTGCCGACAACTTCGGTTAACATAAGGCATTTCCTGGCTAAGGGCTATCGCTTTACCTCGAGGCGAGCGATGCACTCTCCAAGGTTAGCCCCTCATTAAGGATTGATGAATGAATATCTATTACCGCGAAGCTAAACTCTGCGGTCGCAAAACTGGCAATGGCACTAAGCTGCCTTTTTTGATGAATATGCTGTACTCACTCGCTGACAAGAATGGCGATTTACAGCCTTTTGCCATAGAGGATATTAAGGCAGTCCTGTTTAACCAGCATCAATCGATTGGCTGCTCCATCAAAGCACCTCTGCCCATAGTCTCTTGGCGTAGCGAAGCCATTTGGTACGAGCTATTCAAAGGTGAAGCGCCCGTATATCTACCCCAATGCATTACTTTTACCAATGGCGCCATCGACTATGCGATTGTCGTGATTGGCGATGAATATGAGCTACGTATTTGGTCTGACGCCAATAATCGTGAGCGTGAAAAACACCAATGGTTTTCACACCATGCAGCCGTCTATTCGGAGCAAACCGACATCTTTAAGGAATGTCTTGAGACCTTACTCAAACATATCCGTAAGGAAGATGACTTTGAGGCAAAACACCCCAAGTTTGGCAAAAAGCCCCGAGCGGCGACCTAGGATTTAGCTCGAATCTGGGCGATTGCCATAATTTTGCCACTATTGATCAGCAACTTGCCCGCAATTCCAGCGGGCAAATCTGTTTTAATACCCACCGTGATATCGAGTTAGCACCACAGAATACCGTGGCGACTCGCGCGTATTTCATAGGGAATGAAATCCATGTTTAACATTATTTTCTGGGTGCTCACGTTACTGAGTTTGGCGCTATTTGGCGGCGCCATCTATTTAGTGGCGCGTGCACTCCTTAAAAAACTCAATCGTGATCAAGGAACAGATATGTCAGCACAGGAACAGCCTGCCACAGCAAAGGGAGCGGCATTGAAAAACACCACGCTATTAAAAGCCTTAACTATTGGCATACTGTCGATTGTGGCCTTGCTACCGCTTGGGATCATCATGGACATGACGTCCGATCGCGAAGCCCTGTACCACAGTGTGGTCGATGAAATCGGCCGCTCATGGGGCGAACAACAAACGCTCTCAGGCCCAGCGCTGGTGATCCCCTACAGCTATTTTGTGATGCAGGAAGAAGTCAGTAACGACGGCAAAACTCGCCACGAAGTAAAGCGCACCTATCAGGACGAGCTGGTGATCCTGCCGAAAAAACTCAGCCTCGATTTAGATTTAAAGCATGATTTTCGCACCCGCGGCATTTACCAATCTCTGGTGTATAACGCTGCACTTAATGGGCAGGCTGAATTTCGCTTAAACCGTTACGATATTCCTAACCTTATCGCCTTCGATAATCAAAATGCCCGCTTAGTCTTTGGGGTATCATCGAATCAAGCAATTGATAAGGTGGAAAAAATTGAGGTAACAGGCGATTCAGTCCTACTCTCTGGCTCGCTGATGTCAGGCACAGGCCTGACGACTGGCGGTCTAGAGAAAGGTTTTAATCAAGGGATCCAAGTCGGCGAAGCGAGTGATTTTAGCGTGAACTTTGCCATGACACTGCGCGGCTCACAGTCGATTAGTGCCCTGCCATTAGGCGAACAAACCCTGCTGAATATCCATGCCGATTGGCCGCACCCAAGTTTTAAAGGCTTACTCCCAGCAGAGCGCGAAATCACTGCTAATGGATTTACTGCCAGCTGGAATATCAGTCACTTAACCCGTAACTATCCGCAAGAATTTATTAAGAGTAACCAGTCGACACTCGCAGAAGTCGTCGCCAATGCCATGCTGTTTGAGCCTGTGACCCATTACGGCAAGATTGAGCGCTCAGTTAAATATGGCCTGTTGTTTATCGTACTGACTTTTATCATGCTATTTATTTTCGAGCTGGGGCAAAAGACCAGCCTAAGCACAGTGCAATACATGCTGGTTGGCAGCGCCATGGCCCTGTTCTACCTGCTGTTATTATCACTCTCGGAGCACCTTGCCTTCCTGCAAGCCTATTTGATCGCCGCCTGTATTCCGGTGTTGTCAGTCTCCGCCTATGTGGGCAGTGCCACCGCCAGTCTTAAGCGTGGCGCGATTGTCGGCACTATGCTGGTGAGCTTGTATGCGGTGCTGTACTCGATACTGCAACTAGAAGATTACGCCCTACTGATGGGCACCGGCTTGTTACTCGTAGTATTACTGATTTTGATGTTCGTGACCCGCCATCAACCCAAGAATACGGTGCAATAGCACCTACCGCTCCACCCTTGAAGACCCCCGACAGCGCACTTTTTGCTGTCGGGATTTTTTTATTGGCAAGCCCAAATGTGGCATGTAGCCTATGTGGTTTACTCGGAGGCGAATATTTTGACTCATCCAGCCTATCTTCTACGTCGTTTAGCCCTTGTCTGGTTACTGTTGGCAACCATTCCAAGCTTACTGTTACTCACTCAAAATCAATTATTTCCGCTAATCGACCTGCAATCGCCCTTAGCCAAAGCCTTATATTGGCTCACCACCACAGGCACGGCGCCCTATGGAGTGGCAACCGTGTTAGTAGTACTGGCACTCGCCTATCGCCATATGCCAAAAGCGCTGTTTATTAGCCTGTTTTTCGCCATTAGCCTCAGTCAAGTTATCAGCCTGAGCACCAGTCATACCCTTAAAGCCTTGTTTAAAGAGCCAAGACCAAACCTAGTGTATCTGTCCGACCAAGGCCTCCCTGAGGAAGCGCAACTTAACCCACACACTTTTTATCAATTAGCCAAACCTGAGCGCTCACAGGCCATCGCCGAGGCGCTAACCGAGCTACACACCATGGAGCCCGAGGTCAAACTCGCCCCTAACATTCACCAACATTGGGAAGATGAAATCGGCTATTCCTTCCCCTCGGGTCACACAATTTTCGCAGTCACTTTAGTGCTCACCGCCAGCTATTACTTGCTACTCGCGGGTTTGCCGCTATTTGCCAACGCGTTATTTGCTTGGGGATTATTGATGGGCCTCAGCCGCATGTTACTCGGCATGCACTGGCCACAGGATGTGCTCTTCTCCACCGTACTCGCCGCCATCATTAGCAGCTTAAGTGTATTTTTAGTGGAAAAGTTCAGGCCAAGAAGTAAAGAGCTGCCCGACGGTTCAAAAACATAAAACTAGCTCAAGGGCTAATTCAGTGCGACAGGCGGCATCTGCAACTTATGCAGATGCCGTTTTTGTTGGGATGAGCCTAAGCACCAAAGAAAACCAAGAGATTAACAGCAGACCACCAATTTCCTCGAAGACAAATGCGCCAATAACCACGGCAGGAATGGATAAGATAAAAATGAGGAATTATTTCTTCATAAACAATCATTACATCGACATAAAGAAAGTGAAGCCATGTGCCCAACTACGCCGACCATAGAAACATACTAAGCCATCATCAATGACAAATACTTAGCTTATTCAGTTTTCCAATCAAGCATTAAAGGTAGTAAGTATCTTCGGCTATCCGAAGGGCAACGCTAATCGAAAAACATTTTGGAGGTATAAAGAACATTATTTGCGATAAACCCAATCACTTTCGGAGGTTCCGATATTTCAAGTGCATCGTTCGAGGTTTACTCCAATGTTAGAGGGTTAAAAATAATTAAACGTGGTGCATCGCTAGCATTATTTAAAAAATGCTCATGCTCAAAGTTCCTTCCTTGGACTTCAATTTTGTCTGCCACTGATGAGAGAAACTTTGCAATTTCTCGCAGATCGCTCGGCGTGGCAGAAATAGTCACTTCAATGAGCGCTTTAGGTTGCGGCTCAGCTGCTTCGGCTAGTTCTTGTGTATATCCCCAAAATTTCATGCTAGCACTTGCTCCTTGTTATCTATAACGCCTAGTTTAATGAGCCTACCATTGCGAAATTATCGGAATGCTCTAATTGTAAATAACAGATTGTCAGCCATACCAAGGGGTTAACTGGATTGAGCACCGTCATGGAAGTGACCGTTGGCGGCATGGATGCCGCCGTCGAGCCTATAGGGACATATTCACGGAGTGTCACTGAAATGACTGTGCTTAATCAATATACCCAGCACTAAAGAACGGTACTGTCTTTATAAAAAATCCCCGCATTACGGGGATTTATAAAGGATCAAAGGCGACTAAAACTCACCGATTAAACACACTTCTCATCCGATTTATCATCGGAAGAAAGTGCTCGGCTAATACTGCCGAAGATCGCGGTTAAAATCCCAATGCCCACATCCATCTGCCGGGCATTGCTATCATCACCGCTGGCCTCGCGTTGACTCTGATTACCTGCTGTGCCTCGCACAAAATCACAACTGGTATTGTTCATATTGCTCGAGGCACAACCACTTAAGATCAGAATTAAACCGCCAATCAATAAACGTGAACTCACTAAGCGCAAACTCACTCTGCGTAACATCCTTATACGCGAAACTGACATATTAGTTCAGCACCTCTTCTAGCGCGCGCAAACAGAGCGCGACATTCTCACGGCGGGCACCAAAGCCCATTAAACCAATGCGCCAAGCTTTACCCGCTAGAGCACCAAGACCAGCACCAATTTCAAGGTTGTAATCCTTGAGTAGACGCGCACGCACGGCGGCATCATCAACGCCTTTGGGGATATAAATGGCATTTAGCTGCGGCAAGCACGAAGCTTCAGCAACCACAAATTTCAGGCCAAGTTTTTCAAGGCCGGCGCGCAGCACTAAATGCATGTCTTGATGACGCTTCCACGCATTTTCTAAACCTTCTTCGGCCAATAAACGCAGCGATTCGTGCAGGGCATAAAGAGCATTAACGGGCGCGGTATGGTGATAACTGCGCTTGCCACCAGCGCTAGTCCAATAGGCCATGACCAGACTTTGATCGAGGAACCAGCTCTGCACTGGCGTTTTACGGTTTTTAAGCTTTTCCACCGCATTGGGCGAGAAAGACACAGGCGATAATCCCGGCACGCAGGAGAGACATTTCTGACTACCAGAATAAATGGCATCGATTCCCCATTCATCGACTCTTAATTCCACGCCACCGAGGGATGTCACCGCATCGACAATCGATAAACAGCCGTATTGTTTTGCCAGCGCGCACAGGATTTTAGCATCGCTCAATGCGCCCGTTGAAGTTTCGGCGTGCACAAAGGCAAGGAATTTAGCATCGGGGTTGGCCTTAAGCGCCGCTTCAACGGCAGCAGGGTCGACGGGTGTGCCCCATTCATTATCCACCAGCACAGCAATCGCACCTACACGCTCGACGTTTTGGCGCATACGCTCACCAAACACGCCATTGCGGCACACAATCACCTTTTCGCCGGGTTCGACTAAGTTCACAAAACAGGTTTCCATGCCTGCACTGCCGGGGGCCGACACTGCCATCGTCATTTCATTTTTGGTTTGAAACGCATATTGGATCAGGCTCTTAAGCTCATCCATCATGCCAACAAATAATGGATCTAGGTGGCCGACGGTCGGTCTTGCCTGTGCGGCTAATACTTCAGGATAAACATCCGATGGACCTGGCCCCATCAAAATGCGGCGAGGCGGATTAAAGGCAGAAAAATGCGGTGCAGGTAACATCATGTCTCCTTAATGCGTAGGGTCGAGGTCTGATTATTGTGTGACTAGAGCATTCACTCTTAACTTGTTAAACCAAACTACCACAAAAAGGGGCGCCTGTGCGCCCCTCCTTTAGCCTAAGTTGTAACCTAAAGCAAAGCGACTACAAAGGCAGGCTCTTTTTCCCTTTTCCGGCATTCAAAAACAGCTGATAAGCAGGGCTTTGCGTCTCTTCTTGATAGACAAATCCCAGCTCAGTTAAAAACTGCTGAAACGGCAAGGCATCGCCCTCGGGGACTTCAAACCCCGCCAGCACTCGCCCAAAGGCCGCGCCGTGATTACGGTAATGGAATAAACTGATATTCCACTTGCTCTGCAGGGTAGTTAAAAACTTCAGCAGCGCCCCCGGATGCTCGGGAAACTCGAAGCTAAATAGGCGCTCCTCTAACGGCTCTGGCGGATGACCACCGACCATATAGCGCACATGTAATTTCGCGGTTTCGTCACCGGATAAGTCCTGCACCTCGAAGCCATTATCTTCTAAGGTATTGATGATCTGCTCTAATTCGCCATGGCCTTTGGTCAAACGAATACCCGCAAACACCACCGCCATATCGCGGCTGCTAAAACGATAGTTAAATTCGGTCATCACCCGCTTTTCGAGCAACTCACAAAAACGCAGGAAGCTGCCGGGACGCTCGGGCACTTTAACCGCCAGCACGGCTTCTTTTTGCTCACCCAACTCGCAACGCTCCGACACATAACGTAGGCTGTGGAAGTTCACATTCGCGCCACTTAAAATCGCCGCGACTTTCTCACCCTTGCCACTCTCGCCCGTAGCATTGGTGCTGACATATTTTTTAAGCCCAGCAAGGGATAAAGCACCTGCAGGTTCGGCAATGGCGCGGGTATCCTCAAAAATATCTTTAACGGCGGCGCAGATCTCGTCGGACGTTACCGTCACCACTTCATCCACAAACCACTTAGCTAGGCGAAATGGCTCGGTGCCGATACGTTTAACCGCGACTCCATCGGCAAACAAGCCGACCTGCGGGAGTGTGACAGGCTCGCCCGCCTCCATCGCCGCTTTTAAGCAGGCCGCATCTTCAGGCTCCACCCCAACAATTTTGACCTGTGGCATCACCGCTTTGTAATAGGCAGCAATCCCAGCAATTAAGCCACCGCCGCCCACGGGTACAAATACCACTTCAAGGTCGCGCTGCTGTTGCAGCATTTCTTGGGCGATAGTGCCTTGGCCTGCGATAACGGCTTCGTCATCGAAGGGGGCGATATACACCCGCCCCTCCTGCTCGGCCATCTCCATCGCAAAGCCATTGGCCTGATCGAAGGCTTGGCCGTGCAACACCACGTTGCCACCCAAGCGGCGCACCGCATCGACTTTAATATCTGGCGTAGTTTCGGGCATCACAATCACAGCATCCACACCACGACTGGCCGCTGACATGGCCACGCCTTGAGCATGGTTACCCGCCGAGGCGCACACTACGCCGCGTTGACATTCGGCTTGGCTTAACTGGGCGATACGGTTATAGGCGCCACGCAGCTTGAAGGAATGCACAGGCTGCATATCCTCACGCTTTAAAAATACTTGGCAGCCCAAACGCGCCGAGAGTTTATTCAGGCTCGAGAGTGGGGTCACTTTCGCAACGTCATAAACCGACGACAGCAGGATTTTTTGCAGGTAGCTTTGCGCAAGCTGACTCTTTTCTAAGGCAGAAGTGCCCGATTGCGCCTTATCGGACTGAACTTGAGAGGATTGAACTTGAGAGGACTGGGCCTCAGCCTGCTCCGTTTGCGACGATGCGAGAGATAACATATCAGTCCTCCAACTTACTGCGATCGCGCACCGCGCCCTTATCGGCACTGGTGGCAAGCATGGCGTAGGCTTTGAGCGCCATCGACACATAACGCTGACGCGAAAGCGGTTTCCACGCCATTGGCCCACGGGCGAGCATGGTTTCACGGCGCGCAGCCAATTCAGCATCACTCACCGCAAGCTTGATACTGCGCTTAGGAATATCGATTTCGATCCGATCGCCGTTTTCAATCAAGGCAATAGTGCCGCCCGCCGCCGCTTCAGGCGATACATGGCCGATGGATAAACCGGAAGTTCCACCAGAGAAACGGCCGTCGGTGATCAGCGCGCAGGCCTTGCCTAAGCCACGGGATTTTAAGTAACTGGTGGGGTACAACATTTCTTGCATACCTGGGCCGCCTTTTGGCCCTTCGTAACGAATCACCACCACATCACCCGCCACCACTTCGCCACCTAAGATGCCAGCGACTGCGTCATCTTGGCTTTCGTACACCCGAGCGCTGCCAGTAAAGGTCAGGTTAGACTCATCCACACCGGCAGTTTTAACGATACAGCCATTGTCGGCCAGATTGCCCGATAACACGGCCAAACCGCCCTCTTGGCTGAAGGCAAATTCGCGGCTACGGATACAACCTTCACGCCTGTCATCGTCCAGCGATGGCCAGCGGCAGTCTTGGCTAAAGGCTTTAGTGGTAGGAATGCCCGCAGGTCCAGCCATAAAAAATTGTTTTACGTTGTCATCTTGGGTTTGCATGACATCGTACTTTGCGAGCACCGACTTGAGATTGCCGCCCGCATCGGCGGCGACGTGTGGCACATCGGTATGCAGCAGTCCGGCGCGGTCGAGTTCGCCTAAGATGCCCATCACACCACCGGCGCGGTGCACATCTTCCATATGGTATTTAGCGGTCGACGGCGCCACCTTACACAGATGCGGCACTTGGCGCGACATACGGTCGATATCGTCCATAGTAAATGCCACGTCTGCCTCCTGCGCCGCAGCCAATAAGTGCAACACAGTATTAGACGAACCGCCCATGGCGATATCCAGCGCCATGGCGTTCTCAAAGGCTTTAAAGCTGGCGATGTTGCGCGGCAGTGCCGAGGCATCATCTTTTTCGTAGTAACGTTTGGTTAGCGCCATTACGCGGCGGCCCGCTTCTAAAAACAGTTCGCGGCGATCGGCATGGGTCGCGAGCATGGAGCCGTTGCCCGGCAGCGACAGACCTAAAGCTTCGGTTAAACAGTTCATCGAGTTAGCGGTAAACATGCCCGAACAGGAACCACATGTAGGGCAAGCACTACGTTCGATTTTAGCGCTATCTTCATCGCTCACACTCGAGTCTGCCGCCGCCACCATGGCATCGACTAAATCGAGTTTGATAAGCTTGTCCGACAGTTTGGTTTTACCCGCCTCCATCGGCCCGCCCGACACAAACACCACGGGGATATTGAGGCGCAGCGCCGCCATCAACATGCCGGGGGTGATTTTGTCGCAGTTAGAGATACAAACCAGCGCATCAGCGCAGTGGGCATTGACCATATACTCGACGCTATCGGCGATAAGCTCCCGCGAAGGCAGACTGTAGAGCATGCCACCGTGGCCCATGGCGATACCATCATCCACAGCGATGGTGTTGAATTCTTTGGCAATACCGCCTGCTTCTTCGATGGCGCCCGCCACCAGAGAGCCCATATCTTTTAAGTGCACATGGCCAGGGACAAACTGAGTAAAGGAGTTGGCAATCGCAATAATCGGCTTACCAAAATCATTGTCTTTCACCCCTGTGGCGCGCCATAGCGCACGGGCACCCGCCATATTGCGGCCTTCGGTACTGGTTGCTGAACGTAACTTTGGCATTGACTCTATCCCTTATCTCAAATCGAAAATCGTGCCCTTAGGGCGTTGCTGCAGTGCTAATACCGCAGCCACTGGATGCTTATGCGTGTACTTTTTGTTGTTGCAAGTTTAGCGGTAACAAGACCTTGCATTGAGTGACATCAATCAATTTATTCAGTTGATTGCTGAGCAGCTCGATGGCGCGCTCGCTGTCCACTTCCATATCCAGCGACAGACTCGCATCGTCGTTCATCCGCATTTGCATTTGGGTGACAGTAAAACCACGGTGACGAGTCACACGTAGTACACGTTCTATCACTTCTGGGCGTTGTTGAACCGTTAATTCTAGGGAGTGGATCATGTTTGTTTCTCCATTTCGTCCATCATATCGCTGTTTGATGCGCCGGGGGGCACCAGTGGCCAAACGTTAAAAGCATCGTCGATTGCTACGTGTAACAAATAGGGACCCTTAGCCGCTAACATTTCGGTTAAGGCCTCTTCCACTTCGTCGGAAGAGAAAATCGTGCGGCCGGGAATATCGAAGGCCGAAGCGAGTTGCACAAAATCGGGGTTGTCTGACAGATCGGTTTCGCTGTAGCGCTCTTCAAAGAATAGCTGTTGCCACTGTTTCACCATCCCCAATTTTTGGTTGTCGATTAGTAGGATCTTCACCGGTAATTTGCGGCGCTTGATGGTGGTCAGCTCCTGCACGTTCATCATAAAAGAGCCATCACCAGACACTGTGACTACAGTTGCATCGGGGCGGGCGACTTGGGCGCCGATAGCGGCGGGTAAACCAAAGCCCATAGTGCCTAAACCTGCGCTGGATAAATGATCTTCAGGGCGACGGAACCACATATGCTGGGCGACCCACATTTGATGTTGGCCCACATCGCAGCTCACTACGCTGTCTTCGGGCAGTTTATTAGCAAGGCGGCGCAGCATGGCAGGAGCGTAGATTAAGCTGCCGGGATGTTGATAATCCCATTGATGTTTACGGGCAAGATGTTCAACCTCTGCTTGCCAAGGCGTGATGTTCAGCGCCATAGCTAAAGCAGGGAAAATCTGGCGTAAATCACCGGCAATGGCCACATCGGGCTGGCGCAATTTGCCTAACTCGGCGGCGTCTATATCTAAATGGATGACTTTAGCCTTGTTGGCAAAAGTCGCTAAACGCCCTGTGACCCTGTCATCAAAGCGCGCACCGGCAACCACTAATAAATCACAATCCTGCACCGCTAGATTGGCCGCCTTTCCGCCATGCATACCTAACATGCCTAAATAACCTGGAGTGCCATGGGCAATACTGCCTAAGCCCTTTAACGTCGCAACCGATGGCATACCCGTGGCTTTGATAAATTCCCGCAGTTGATCGACCGCGCCCGCCATCCCGACGCCACCACCCACGTACAACATAGGCTGCTTCGCCTCTGCTAACAGGGCGCGGGCCGCGTCAATCTCGCTGACGCTCGCCTGTGGTTCATTGGTTACCGCCAGCAAGGGAGTGCGATATTCCAGTTGCGCGATTTGGATATCTTTAGGGATATCCACCAGCACTGGGCCAGGGCGACCCGATGCCGCGATTTCGAAGGCTTGATACAAGGTCGGGATAAGATCGTTTACATCCGTCACCATAAAGCTGTGCTTAGTGCAGCTTAAGGACATGCCCAATACATCGATTTCTTGAAACGCATCAGTGCCAATCACAGCGGTTGAAACCTGACCCGTGATAGCGACAACAGGCACAGAATCTAATAACGCATCGGCAAGCGAAGTGATTAAGTTGGTGGCACCAGGGCCTGAGGTGGCAAAGCATACGCCGGTTTTACCACTGGCTCTGGCGTAACCAACGGCGGCAAAGGCTGCACCTTGTTCGTGGCGGCTTAAGAGATGTTCGACAGGGCTTCCATAGAGGGCATCGTAGATTGGCATAATGGCACCACCTGGGTAACCAAATACTGTGGTAACACCATGTGCTGCCAACACTTTTATGACTGCGTCTGCGCCTCTAATCATCTGCCCTGGTTCCATATTCTCTCTCGCTACCTTGATCCTGAATTGCCGAAAATCGACTCGTAATTTGTGCTATTTCGAAACCTCATTTCCAAAACCTAGGGCCTGAAAACGAAGAACCCCCCGGTCCTTTCGGAGCGGGGGGTTCTTTCGAAACTTTTAACCTTTTAGGTCTACCAGTTTGCCATGCGCCGCCCCCGCTGTGATTTAATAATCACTACGGTAATAATCACGAGAATGAGCTTGGCAGCTTGGTTAAACATCAATATGGGTTCCTAATCGGTGTTCTGTATGTGTATCGCTGAAATTCTTATCGCTACTCACTTTTAAACCTGAGCGATGCTTGCTTTGGGAACCTTGTCCCGCCGCGAGTTATTAGCTTTACCATAAAGCGACAGCCAAACACAATAAAAAAATATCTAATGTCAAAAAAATTCAGCTTCCCTGCCGAGACAATGCAAAACAACAAAGTGAAACGTTAACAAACGCGCGTTAGTGAACCTTATAGCCAACTAACCCATGTCGGTTTTGCCCGCTCGACAACCTACGAAGCAGGAATAAATTTGTCACGCCGAGCCCCACATCCTTAGGGGCTCGGCCTCTATCAATTAAGCTCCAACAATACTTTTCATATCAGTCATATAACCACGAAGTTCCGCACCGATATACTCAACTGAAGTGTGGCGAATCGCATCATTGATGGCGATTAACTGCAGGTTATCGACGTTGTTAGAACTGTCCTTCAGACCCGCACCTAAATACTCTGGCGACATGGCATTTACATAGTCACGCAGCATAGGTACTGCAGCATGGTTGAACAGATAACAACCGTATTCTGCGGTATCCGAGATCACCACGTTCATCTCGTAAAGACGTTTACGGGCGATGGTGTTAGCGATCAGCGGCGTTTCATGCAGTGATTCGTAATAGGCTGACTCTTCAACAATACCCGCCGACACCATAGTATCGAAGGCTAATTCGACACCGGCTTTGATCATCGCAACTAGGAAAATCCCCTTGTCGAAATAGGTTTGCTCGTCGATATGCTCGCTCGAAACAGGGGCATTTTCGAAGCCCGTTTCGGCGGTTTCGGCGCGCCAACGCAGCAGGTTAGCGTCGTCATTCGCCCAGTCTTGCATCATAGTGCGTGAGAACTCGCCGCTGATGATGTCATCCATATGTTTTTCGAATAAGGGTTGCAGAATTTCTTTTAAATCTTCTGCAATTTCAAACGCTTTAATCTTGGCAGGATTAGACAGTCTGTCCATCATGTTGGTGATACCGCCGTGCTTAAGCGCCTCGGTCACGGTTTCCCAACCTTGTTGGATTAACTTAGCGGCATAGCCAGGTTCAACACCATCGGCCACCATCTTGTCGTAACCTAGGATAGCGCCCGTCTGCAACATACCGCACAGAATGGTTTGTTCGCCCATCAGATCCGATTTTACTTCGGCAATAAAGGAAGATTGCAACACGCCAGCGCGGTCACCGCCTGTGGCACTCGCATAGGCTTTGGCAATCTCTAAACCATCGCCATTAGGGTCGTTTTCTGGGTGCACTGCAATCAGTGTCGGTACACCAAAACCACGCTTGTATTCTTCACGCACTTCAGTACCTGGGCACTTAGGCGCTACCATCACAACTGTAATATCGGGGCGGATCTGCATGCCTTCTTCAACGATGTTAAAACCGTGGGAATAAGACAGCGTTGCGCCTTGTTTCATCAGTGGCATCACAGCGCTAACCACATTGGAGTGCTGCTTATCGGGCGTTAAGTTCAGTACCAAATCCGCCGTTGGGATCAGCTCTTCAAAGGTGCCCACTTTAAAGCCGTTGTCCGTGGCTTTTTGCCATGAGGCACGTTTCTGGGCAATGGCTTCTGGGCGCAGGGCGTAGGCAATATTCAGCCCAGAGTCACGCATGTTCAGACCTTGGTTAAGACCCTGAGCACCACAACCTAAAATAACAATATTCCAATCTTTGATGTAATTGCAGCCATCGCTAAACTCGGAGCGATCCATAAAACGGCATTGGCCAAGCTGTTCTAATTGTTGACGTAAATTCAGAGAGTTAAAATAGTTAGCCATCTGAGATACCACCTTTAAGTCGGGAATTTGGGACTCAACCAATATCAACCTATTGTTAATGATTGGTTGTGATTGAAATCACTATAACCTATGGCTATCGTTGCTTAAAATGATATATTCGAAACCTCACATTGCGTTTTATGCAATGTCATTTTCGGTTACAACAGCCTTGATAAGCGGCCAATAGGACGAGGTTATGGACATACGCACCCTCAAATTGTACCTACACTTATGTGACAGTTTGCACTTCGCCAAGACGGCGGAGCAGATGCACGTCAGTCCCTCGACCTTAAGTCGCGCCTTGCAACGGCTCGAAGAAGAAGTGAACGCCAAGTTATTCGAACGGGATAATCGCAGTGTGACCTTAACCCACGCGGGGCGCGAGTTTAAATTGTTCGCCGAGCAGACCCTGCACCATTGGAGTAACTTGCGGCACAGTATCGATCTCAAGCAGGATGTACTGCGCGGCACCTTAAATCTCTATTGCTCCGTGACCGCCGCCTACAGCCATTTACCGCAATTATTGGAGCGTTTTCGTCAGGAACACCCCTTTGTCGAAATTGCCCTGACCACAGGGGATGCCGCCAATGCATTGGCCGAAGTGCAACAAAATCGCGCCGACATTGCCATTGCTGCGCTGCCGGATCCCTTTCCTGCCACCTTGCATTTCGCCAAGATCGACGATGTGCCTTTGTCCTTAATCGCGCCAACCATGCGCTGCGCGGTGCAGCAACAGATAAGCCAAGCCCCCATCGACTGGTCGCGGGTGCCCTTTATCATTCCCGACCATGGCCCTGGGCGCCGCCGCGCCGATAATTGGTTCAAACAGATGGGAATAAGCCCCAATATTTATGCCCAGGTGTCGGGACAAGAAGCGATTGCGTCCATGGTGGCGCTCGGATGTGGCGTGAGTATCACCCCTGAGGTAGTGATCAATAACAGTCCGGTACGGGATAGGATCCAGCTATTAGCCTCCCCCGTGGGCATTGCCCCCTTTGAGCTGGGTTGTTGTTGCAAGGTCAAACGCTTGGACGATCCGATAGTGAATGCGTTTTTAGAAGCGATCTAAATTTTAGTAGCGATATAAAAAACGGGACTGAGTCCCGTTTTTTATGATGTTGATAAGATTAGGTATCTGGAGACATCAACTTATCGTTGCCATCGATACGAGTTACCAGCAATTGGTCGACCTTGTAGGCGTCGATATCCACCACTTCAAACTTGTAACCGGCATAGTTAACAAAGTCGGTGCGCTTGGGGATCTTACGCAGCATGTACATCATAAAGCCGGCGATGGTTTCATAATTTTGACTGTGGGGGAACTCTTCAATATCGAAGGCGCGCATCACATCGGTAATGGGCGTGACCCCATCGACTAACCAAGAATTACCATCACGGGCGATAATCTGCTCTTCGCTCTCGTGTAGCGACCAAGCCCCCATCACTGCCCGTTGCAGATCGTTGGTGGTGACAATCCCCACAACTAGGGCGTATTCATTCATCACCACGGCGAAATCGGCGCGGCTATTTTTGAAGTATTCCATCGCCTCGGACAGGCTTAAGGTATCGGGAATAATCAAAGAGGTATGCACAAGACTGTTGTCCTTTAAGGTGATGTTCTCGCCGTTAATCACACGGATCAGCAGCTCCTTCGCATCTACAAAACCTTTGACCATATCCAATTGGCCATCACAGACTAAAAACTTAGTGTGAGGATCTTCGGCAATCTTACGTTTGATATCCTCCTCGCTGTCTTGCAGCAGGAAATACACTAAGCTCTCACGGGCCGTCATAGCAGAAGTGACTGAAACGGTTTGCATTTCAAACACGTTCTCCATCATCTGTTGCTCTCCCCTATCGAGTACACCGGCTTCTGCCCCCGCGTTCATTACCGCGTAAATATCATCGGAAGTAATTTCATCATTTCTAGCCGTGGGGATTTGCAGCAACTTAAAAATCGCGCTAGCCATGCCATTGAAAAACCACACCAATGGACGAAGGATCGCGATGCAGAAACTCATAGGGCCAACGACAGCCAAGGCAACTTGCTCAGGCATCGCCATCGCAATACGCTTAGGCATTAAATCGGCCACCAAAATAAAGGCACTGGTAACGAGTAAAAACGACATCAAAAAGCTCACCTGACCCAACCAGGGATCGGCTAACCAAGGTGAAAGGAATTGATAAAAATACGGACGAAATGCAGATTCACCCACAATACCGCCCATGATGGCCACGGCATTCAGACCAATTTGCACCACAGTAAAAAAGCTGCCGGGATACGACTGTAAATGCAGTACCTTTTCAGCTCTGGCATCACCTTCATCGGCTAACTGACGTAAACGGATTTTCCGTGATGCGGCCAAAGCAATTTCTGACATGGAAAAGAAACAACTCGCGGCAATTAAGCACAATATAATCATCACGTTATCTAAGAGACTCATGTAACACCTTTTGTTTCACACTAGACTTACTTGCACCAACCCGCGCAGTGATTTTCGCGGATCAGTTGAATTTTTCCCAATAAAGCGGCTCTAGCCTGTGGCAATAAAGAACCCTGCGGTCGCTAAGCCCTTTGCTACACTTTAAAAAATCGCCACTGCGCTTAAAAAGTATGATGCGTTTATTATATCCGCTAATCGCCTTATTATGCGTGATTCTGCTCTCGCCTGCTGCCCATGGTGCCGACGAGCTTTCCCCATTAAGGTTACGCTTTTGTGTCGAAGAGACTGAATATCCACCGTTTAATTATTTTATTCGGCAAGATGGCATTAAGACTTCCACGCTTAGCGGCTACGATATCGACCTGCTAGAACGCACCTTTAAACCCATTGGAATTGATTATGAAGTGCAGGCTTTGCCTTGGTTACGCTGTTTGAAGGACGTTCAAAATGGCAGCATAGATGCCGCAATGAGCGCATCGCTCAACCGACAAAGGGCGACTGATTATATCCCATCTATTGCTTATTATTACCTCACCCCCAGTTATTTTTATTTGAAAGCAGAACTAGACCCGCAATTTCATATAAATGATATCAATCAGTTGGCTGATTTTGGCACGGTTTGCGGCATCAAGGGCTTCAATTACGATAACTTTGGCTGGCGCAAAGAAACGCCCATCAATGAAATTCGCGCTCTACAGCATTTGCCGGAAATGCTGCTTAAACGCAGATGCAAATTCTTTCTAGCACGTAAGGAAATTTTAGCTGGCAGCCTCGCTTTAACGCAGTCGGGCGAACTGCCTAAGACGCTCACCTCTAAGGTGTCACCCAATACGCAGCAGGAGCCTTTTTATATGCTGATCTCAAAACGTTCAGCCAATAAAGACTTGATTGCGCGCGAATTTAATCGGCAGGTGCAAGCGATGCGAGACAGCCATCAACTCGAAGCCCTGTACCAATTCCATATTCAAAAGCTTACTCACGGGGACGATAAGGGCAGTGATTCGCTTTAGGGCCGATTTGCGGATGATTGCGGCAAGTTTCGGGGCGTTGATGATAAATGGTGCAGCGACGGGTTTTGCTATCTAAATATAAGCAATCATCGTTCGCCATGCGGGCCAAGGTAAAAATGGCGGTTTTGTGGTTGAAGTTGTCGATGATGCGCGCTTTTTGCAGACGTTTGGCGATGGCTTTGAGATCGCCCTCGGCCTCAAACTCGTCCACTAAGGCCATGCGCACTAAGTCGCTCACAGTGACTTCAACGGGTAGCGTACAGCAGGTCGCATGGCAGCTATCACACAAGCCTTTGCGATATTTTTGCCAAGTGGACAAATCATCGATATTGAAAATCGACACCGCACTTGCCGTATTTTTGCCCCGTTTTGACACGCCAGAACCTAGAGTTAGAAATTAAAGGGCGGCAATTATAGCAGGCCAAAAGCAGAAATAAATCGGCGCCGCGCCATGCTCAAGACAAGCTGTGATGCTGTGCCTCAATTAACAGTCACTTATAGTTCGAATCAATCACCACGGTGTTGCGCCCCTGATCTTTAGCGCGATACAGACAAATATCGGTACGGCGCAGCACCTCCGACAACGTTAAGCTATCCTGGCTTTCCTTAGGAAAATACACCCCACCAATACTCAGGGTGATCTTGCCCTTTGGGGAGCTTTTATGGGGGATCTCCAAGGCGGCCACTTGGTAGCAGAGCTGGTTGGCTATCGCCTCCAATTGGATTGGTGAAATCTGTTGCAGAACAATCGCGAACTCCTCACCACCAATTCGGGCAAGTAAATTCTCCTGTGGCAAAATACCACACCGAGTTAACGCCTGCGCCACTCGCTTGAGCGCCGCATCGCCCTCGAGGTGGCCGTAGGTATCGTTGTAACTCTTAAAGTAATCGACATCCAACATGAGCAGGCCGAACGGAGTGTCTTGCTGGAGCAAGGTTTCTAGGGTTTGAGTGAAGGGGCGACGGTTGCTTAATCCGGTTAATTCATCGGTGTCGGCCATCACCCGCAGCTGGGTATTTACCGATACTAAGGCCTGTTGCAGGCTGAGCATCTGTCGCTCTTTTTCCTCCCGCAGCAATAATTCGTTCAGTGCCGCCGCAAATTGCGTCAGCATCACCTTCTTTTGCACACTCCAGTTTAATGGGCGGCTGATCATAGACAGCGAGAGTAAACCTAATAATTCATCGGCATTTTTAATCGCATAGGCAGCAATAGAGCAGATACCAACCGAACACATGGCCTGATATTCCTCTGGGAATTCATCTTTTAAATAATCTATTGATTCAATAACTAATGTCGACTCTGATACAAATTTCTGTGCCAGCACTGCCGCAATATCGACAGGAATATCTTGGACCAGATCCGCCTGCGACTCACAACTCCAAAAACTGCGATAACGGGCATGTAGCTGGGTAAACTCAATGATGCTCACCCGTTCGACATCAAATAAATTACCAATGCGACGGCACACCTCGGCTAAAGATTCGTCGAGTTTAGAAGTATCTGTCGTCAAAAATTGCAACGACATTTCGGCTAATAGCTGATTCGCCTTGGATTGCCAATTGAGCTCTTGAGTCCGCTCATCGACCAATTTCGCCAACTGGTTTTGCTGTTGTTTCAACGCACGTTGCTGGCGCTTATTGATCGCCAAATCATTACGGATGCGTTGATACATGGCCTGTAGCGACTGGGCGACATGGCCAATCTCATCGGAGCTTTGCATCACAGTCATGGGCACATTGAGCTTAGGTAGGGAGTTCAAATTAATTTGATTGGCAAACCGCTCCAACGCCGATAAGCGGTTGGTGACCAATAAGCGTACCAGTGTGAGGATGAGGTAAATCATTATCAGGGTTTTAAGCCCGTTACCTAACACGATAATAATCAGTTGCTGCCACAATTCGTAGTACAACTTATTAGTATCTAAGCCCACGATCAGCATACCTATCTGCTGATCTTGATATTTGACCGGATAATAGAACAAGCTTTGCTTTGCATCATGATGGGCGCCTATGGATTTTCCCATTTGTATCGTCACACCATCCACACTTTCCAGATTAACGCTCGCCACCATGGGCATCATCCCTAGGCCGGACAGCAAATCCGATAACAAACCATGGTCAACATCCCAAAGTGATTTAGCCACTGTAGGTAAGATAGATTCAGAGTATTCGCGAATATCCGCAGTAGTGTTATCTATGCTCTCCTGATAGTTCCATATCAACTGTATCAACATAGTCAGGACAGCAAAAAACGAACTCACACCAATAATAGTGAGTGTCATTCTATGGCTGATGGAATGATGTTGGTGCTTCATGGATACCTATTTATTGTTCTTATTGTTGTGGCAACTTATTCAAAATCTGCGTCTGAAAAATCCCCGCCCAATCCCGAGCGACTAACATTCGATAAAAATCAGAATTTGGGTTGAGTACACTAAAAAGTTGTATATCCGCATAGGGATAATATTGATGAGTCGTTTGATAATGTTTTAACTGCACTAATCCTAGGGCGCCCGTTAAAAAATGCCCGCCCCCCAAGGTGGTGACAAATTCTGATTGGCGAAGATCTAAGATCTGTGCGGAAGTATTCATTGAACTCACTAACACATCACGACCAGGCTGTAGTCCCTTTTCACGCAGCGCCTTTACCACTCCCATAGCCATATTATCGCTTGCCGTCCAAATTAGATTTAAATCTGGATAGCGTGAGAGCAGTGTTAAAGCCTGCCCATAGGCGATGTCCTCGCGCCACTGCCCATAGACGGTTTGGGTCACAGTGACATTCGGTTGCATAAAAAAGTAATCGTTCGCCCCTTGAGTGCGTAGCACAGAGGCGGGCGTAGACTTATCGCCCGAAATTAATAAAACCTTAGCTTTTTTATCCTGTAAACCACTTAATAGAGTCTTAGCCGTCTCAGCACCAATCGCATAGTTATCGGGAATAATGGCGGGTAATAAATAGGTTTGCCAATGCGGATCCGCTAATAAGGTTTCCCGCTCAGCCAGTGAAATATCATTCAGTATCAACTGCACATATATGGGATAGCCATAAAGCATCTGCAACATTTTTATTGCTGACTGCTTCTCATTCACTAAAACAATATGCGTTGGAATCGAACGACCAGATTTTAATAATTCATCTAACTGACTAATCATTTTAAAATGATTACGGTCAGAATGAATAATTTGCAAATTAATATCGAGCCGAGTTGCAGCCACTTCCATTAATTTATCGACATCGCCCCAAAAGCTATCCGTTGCAGCACCTGGGTTAAAAAAGGCCACCTCTAATTTGGCCCATGCAGGCGACGTGGAACACAGCAAACCTATAAATAAACAACTCAAATACCATAGACGCAAAGGCGAGTTCTCCTCGACGGTGTTTCCCCAAATGTGTTCCGTCACTGGAGGTAACTTTATTATTTTCGACTCACAACCTTGTCACCGCACCACAATCCAAATATCACAATTACAACTAATGAGCCGATTAAACCACAAAATAATAAAAAATGAACTTTATAACAAAAAATATTTATTTTTATCTAAGGTATAGGCCTGTAGTGATGAAATATTCATTTTAATAATTGAATTTATATTAGATAAAATTCATCCTTTGATGTGAATGTTACATTTCCAAGCCCCCTATTCACTCGGCCTGTGACCATGGTTAAGTCCAAGATTGCCTTACGCTTATTCTCTGTTAATATATGTATAAATTCACAGTGATTGAGCGCTAACGACTTGCAGCAATTGGATCTTGTTCCGATCACCGACCTCAAAGGCGTCGCCAAAAGGGTGGCGGAAAAACTCGCAAAGCTCGGCATCACAACAGTACAAGATCTGCTGTTTCACTTACCCCTGCGCTACGAAGACCGCACTCAGATTTATCCTATTGCCGCCTTAATGCCGGGAAATTACGGCACCATTGAAGCCGAAATCCAGTCGACACAAATCATTCAAGGCCGCAAACGCATGCTGGTGTGCAATGTGCGGGATAATACTGGCAGCATGAGCCTACGCTTCTTTAACTTTTCGATGGCGCAACGCAATGCGATGCAAAATGGCTTAATGATCCGCGCCTACGGTGAAATTCGCCGTGGCAATCATCAGGCTGAAATCGTCCATCCCGAGTACAAAATTGTGTATCCCGGTGAAGACATTCATTTAAGCGATACCCTCACGCCGATTTATCCCACTACGGAAGGACTTAAACAGGCGAGTTGGATTAAGCTCACCGAGCAAGCCCTCGAATTATTAGAAGACGGCGGTTTGACCGAGTTATTACCCACCAATTTACAGCCCAACAGCATGAGCTTGAAACAGGCGCTGCAAACCCTACATCGCCCCCACGCTGGAATATCACAATTTGACTTAGAGCTCGGCCAGCATCCAGCGCAGCAACGGCTGGTGCAAGAAGAACTGCTCGCCCATAACCTCAGCATGCTCCGCCTCAGGCAGCGCAGCAATCTCGACGCCGCCGTGACCATGCTCGCCAGCGGCCAACTATTGAATCCCTTTCTCGCCTCATTGCCCTTTAAACCGACGGGCGCCCAGCAAAGAGTCGTCGCCGAGATTGGTAAAGACTTAGAGCAACCGCACCCCATGATGCGTTTAGTCCAAGGTGATGTGGGTTCGGGTAAAACCTTAGTCGCCGCCCTCGCCGCCTTGCAAGCCATCGAAAATGGTTACCAAGTGGCCATGATGGCGCCTACCGAATTACTCGCCGAGCAGCATGCGGCTAACTTTGCCGCCTGGTTTGAACCCTTGGGATTAAAAGTCGGATGGCTGGCGGGCAAACTTAAAGGCAAGGCGCGGGCGCAATCCTTAGCCGATATTGAATCGGGCGATGCACAAATGGTGATAGGCACCCATGCTATCTTCCAGCAGCAGGTCACTTTCAACAAACTGGCCTTGATCATTATTGATGAGCAGCACAGGTTCGGGGTTCACCAACGGATGGGACTCAGGGAAAAAGGCATTAACCAAGGCTTTCATCCCCACCAGTTAATTATGACGGCCACGCCGATCCCACGCACCTTAGCCATGACGGCCTACGCCGATTTGGACACCTCGATTATCGATGAGTTGCCGCCCGGCCGCACACCTGTGACCACGGTCGCCATCCCCGATTCGCGTCGCAATGAAGTGCTCGAGCGCGTCCGTAACAGCGTAGTCACGGATAAACGCCAAGCCTATTGGGTCTGTACCCTGATTGAAGAATCTGAAGTTCTCGAGTGCCAAGCGGCGGAAGATACCGCCGAAGAGTTACGCCAAGCGCTGCCGGAACTGAGCATAGGTTTAGTCCACGGCCGGATGAAAAGTGCTGAAAAGCAAAAAATTATGGCCGACTTCAAGGCGGGAACTATCCATTTATTGGTGGCAACCACAGTGATTGAAGTCGGTGTCGACGTACCCAACTCCAGCTTAATGATTATCGAAAACCCAGAGCGGCTTGGCCTAGCACAGCTGCACCAACTGCGGGGCCGCGTAGGGCGCGGTGCCGTGGCGAGCCATTGTGTGTTACTCTACAAGGCGCCATTGAGCCAAACCGCAAGCCAGCGGTTAAATGTGCTCAGGCAAAGTAATGATGGTTTTGTGATTGCACAGAAAGACTTAGAGATCCGTGGGCCGGGCGAAGTACTGGGCACTAAGCAAACGGGACTGGCCGAGCTGAAAATCGCCGACCTTGTCCGCGATCAGGCGCTTATCCCACATATCCAAAAACTGGCCAGCCATGTGATGGCGCAGGCACCAGAGGCGGTCGATGCCATTATTCATCGTTGGCTTGGACACAGGCAACAATATGTTCAGGCCTAAACCTTAAGCTAACCCCTTCAAGGTAAAATAAATTCAGCCTGTTCAGCTCACCGCTATGGACAAGCGCGTGGAAACTTGCACAATGAACCTGCCACCTAAAACTCGGCGGCACTTGCACTTTAAATGTTAGCTGCATGTATTCACCCCGTTACCTTGACACTTAAGCGAAGGATGTAAAATGCAAGTTAATCAAGATGATAGAATTACACCTCAAGAAACCTCTTCAAGCAGTAATCGCTTTGCTTTGATTGCGATTGTGCTCGTCGTGCTGCTCTCTGCGGGAGGTTATTATTACTACACTAAAGATGACTCACCCAAGCTCATCCCCAATGCGCCGATAGTGCTGCCCGAGCCGCCTTCATCTGAACCTATGACGCTCGAGACAGGCGCTGAGCCTGAAACCACACCGGTGGAAAACGAAACTCCAGCGGCAACCACGCCGGAAACCGAAACCGCCATCACGCCAACCGAACCTGCGATTCCTGAAGAAGTCGTCCCCAGTCTGCCTGAGAGCGATGCCTTTGTGCATCAAAAAGCGCTGGCGATCATCAATAACAACGTGGTCGGTTCCTCTTTAGTGAACCAAGATTTGGCTCGTCAGTTTGTGGTGTTCGTAGATAACTTGGCCCAAGGCGATCTCGCCCGTAAAGTCAGCCCAGTCAAAGGCCCAGAGAAACTGTTCACTGTGTCTGAAATCACTGACAAAGTGTATTTAAATCCAGAGAGTTACCACAGATACGATGCCTACGCGACTGTGATTGCGAACATGGATGAAGCAAGCTTAATGCACACCTACAAACAGCTCACGCCGCTATTTAATGAGGCCTTTGCCGAACTGGGTTACAGCAACGCCAAGTTCAATGACAGAGTGCTGCAAGCCATTAAGATCATGCTCGCCGCCCCTATCATCGAGGAGCCTATTGAGCTGAGTTCAATCAGCGTGAACTACCGCTTCGTGGATCCTAATTTAGAGGCCTTGCCGAGCGCGCAAAAACTGCTGATCCGCATGGGCCCTGAAAACACCCGTAAAGTGAAAGCAGCGCTGCGTAAACTGGAAAATCAACTCGCACAGTAATGCTCTATCTCCTCTAAAAAGGCGCCTCGTGCGCCTTTTTTACATGCAAAATATGACCAGCAGATCTGTTCAACTCAGGTTCAGTCACACGCTTTATCCTCACCTTTTCAAACTCGCCCACTGAAACGAATGTTACTTTGGCGTAATAAATCGGAGCTTGATTGCATTTTATTAACCATCACAATGCAAATGGCTTCATTAAAACTAAGGACTTAGTGTAGAATAAGCCGCTTAATAAATGGGGGAATTGTGCTCGTTAATCCAGCGGAGAAATAGCGAGAAGCTAGTCAATTCATTAATATTTTCGCTTAGTTAGGGATAACTAAGACAGCTTTAAATAGTGTCGAGGCAAAGTAGTGCAACTCAAATTCAGCATCCTCTCTTGGGGCGCATGGGCGCCAAAATATCCACAGCGTGATGACTGGCAAAATTGGTGCAAGCACTCGGCTGACACAAGCAAAGAGAATGACCTCGAGGGGATTTCCCCTGCACTTTCCCAAGTCCCCGCCATGCAGCGCAGACGTTTTAGCCGTTTAACCAAGATGATGCTGGAAGTCAGCTTCCAATGTGAGGCCGCGCCTAACTGTCGCTCGATATTTGCTTCTCGCCACGGCGAGCTGCACCGCACCATTGGCCTGCTCGAAGATATTATTGAAAAACAACCGCTTTCCCCCTTAGGTTTTAGTCAGTCGGTGCATAACACGGGTAGCGGTATTTTTGGTATTTTAACCAATAACACCGCCCCTTCGACCTCGATTGCCGCGGGCACTGAAACCCTTTCCCAAGCCATGGTGGAAGCGTTCGCCCAACTGCACCAATCGCCTGAGCCACTGCTGTTGGTGTTTGGCGATGATCCCGTCCCGCCAGTCTATGATGAATTTACTCGAGAGTTTGAGTTGCCCTTAGCCCTGGGATTAACCCTAGCGTCCGCAGATGAGAGTGCGACCGTCACCCTCACCCTAAGACAACTGACAGCAGAGCAGCAACAAAACGCCACGCCGCTATCCTACGGCATGTTGGTCCACGCGCTGGCAACCTCACAGGATATTGCCGGTTGCTTGTCCCACTGGCACTGGAGCCTAACGCATGCCTAATCCTGTGCCACACAATGCCGAATTTAATGTCGCTTATACGCTGCCCGAAAAGCGCCGCGCGGGAATCAACTATATTCCCCGTTGGCTCGGCGGCGTCAGTTGCTACATCGCCTTTGGTCTCGGTGGACTGTTGAGTTCATTAACTATCTTACCTCTGCTGCGTTTTTGGCCGGGCACGCCCGAGGCGCGGATTATCCGCGTGCAAAAGGCCGTGCACACTATGTTTAAAGGCTTTGTGGCCATGTTGACTTGGGCGGGAGTTATCCGAGTCAGCACCCATAATGCCGAGCTTTTACACAATGCCAAGGGTGTGATAGTGATTGCCAATCACCCGAGTCTGGTCGATGTAGTGGTATTAATCAGCTTGATGCCTAATGCGGGCTGTATCGTTAAGCAGGGGTTGTGGCGCAATCCCTTCTTACGTGGCGTCGTCTCCTGCGCGGGATACATTCCCAATCGCGGCGCCGAGCTCATGCTCGAAGATTGCCGCGAAGTGCTCGCCAGAGGCACTAATTTAATTATCTTCCCTGAAGGTACGCGTACTGTATTTGGCGCCAGCATTAACGAATTCGCCCGCGGTGCTGCCAATATTGCCATTCGCACCCAAGCCGATATTTTACCTGTGGTTTTGCGCACCAATGTACGTGGTTTGACAAAGGAACAACCTTGGTATGAGATCCCAAGGCAAACCATGGGAATGGCCGTCGAAATCGGTAACACAATTTCTCACCAAGGCTACCAAGCACCTTTAGGTGAGCATGCGAAAATGGCTCGGCAATTAACCCGAGACCTTGAACAATATTATCAACAACAACTCGAAAATAATTATGACTTTACATAACGAAATTAAACAGTTGATCATCGACTGCCTCGACTTAGAAGACGTCAGTATTGATGATATCGACACAGATGCACCGCTATTTGGTGAAGGACTTGGACTCGACTCAATCGACGCGCTCGAGCTGGGTTTAGCCATCAAGAAAAAATTTGATGTGAAAATCGAAGCGAACTCGGATAGCACTAAGGCGCATTTTTACAGCGTCGCCAGCCTAGCTAACTTCATCGAATCACAACGTCCGTAGGAGAGGAAGATGCAAAACCGCGAACAAATCCTCGCTATGTTGACCACGATTTTGGTGGATGAGTTTGAAATCGATGCCGATGCGATTACGCCAGAGGCGAATCTCTATCAAGAGTTAGATCTGGATAGCATCGATGCCGTCGACTTAGTGATTAAGCTACAGCAACTCACCGGCAAGAAAATTCAGCCCGACGAGTTTAAATCTGTGCGCACAGTCAACGATGTCGTTAACGCCATTGAAGGCCTAGTTAAAGACTAATGCGCGTCCTGCTACAAGTACTAACCGCACTCGCGCTGATTGCTTATCCAGTCGCCGTGTATTTAGGACTGAATTATCTGCCAGCAGGCACCATAGCCCTAGTGCTATGCCTCTTGTTGGTAGTGCGTTTAATGCTGCAAAAGCAAAAGGTTAAAACCTTAGTTTTGCCTTTGCTTGTGGGGATTGCGCTCACAGCGGGCAGTTTTGTCGCCAAACGCAGCGACTGGCTGTTGTATTACCCCGTGGTGATAAACCTCACCATGTTAGCCCTGTTTAGCTACTCGCTATACCAAGGCCCGAGCATGATTGAACGGCTCGCACGGCTCAAAGAGCCCGACTTGCCGGATGAAGCCATAGGTTATCTTAAAAAAGTCACCCTGCTTTGGTGTGGCTTATTTATCCTAAACGGCACTGTGGCGGCCTATACCGCCGCGTTTACCAGCCTAGCAACTTGGACCTTGTATAACGGTTTGATTGCATACGTACTCATGGGACTGCTCCTCGGTGGGGAATGGTTATATCGCAGCTTTTGGTTGAAGAATACATGACACAACTACTCAAAAACTGGTTAACCCAAGGGCCATTCGCCCAACAACTGATCAGCTTTAATCACCATGACATAGTCACAGGTGCCCTGTTTACCAATCAGGTTGCACATTTTTACGAGCAGCTGCGCCAAGCGCCTGAACAAAAATGGTTACTGGCGAGTGATACCAGCGATCTGTTTGCCGTGGGTTTATGTGCCGCACTCTTGGCGGGCAAGGAAATTATTCTGCCGCCCAACACCCAAACTGGCACCTTGAGTGAGTTGACCCATCAGTTTGAAGGCATATTGTCAGACAAACCGCTGTGCGAGAGTCACGCCTTTATCCTGCTGAATAAAGAGCTGAGTCTGCCCACCAAACCTTGGCCAGAGAGTGACAGCTTTGGTGAACTGGTGCTCTTTACCTCGGGCAGCAGTGGTGAACCCAAGGCGATTCGCAAGAGCCTAAGGCAGCTCGATGCCGAAGTGACAGTGCTTGAGCACACCTTCGCCGAGCATTTGCCCCATTGCAGTGTGGTCTCGACCGTTTCCCATCAGCATATCTACGGCTTGTTGTTTAAGATCCTCTGGCCATTAGCCGCCAGTCGCCCTTTTTTAAGCGAGCAGATCGAATACCCAGAGACCTTAAGCTACTACACCGCCTTGTTACCGAATTTGTGCCTCATCAGTAGCCCTGCGCAATTATCCCGTTTGCCTAAGGCGCTAGAACACGAACGCCAACTGCGCTCACCCAGCTTAGTCTTCAGCTCCGGCGGGCCGTTAAGTTTCACCGCCGCCCAAGGGGTTGCCCAGTGCTATGGCCATTTACCCATAGAGATATTCGGCAGCACCGAAACCGGCGGTATCGCCTATCGTCGCCAACAGGAGGCCGACGAACCATGGCAAGTGTTTGAACAAATTACCATAGACCAAGACGCTGACGATGGCGCCCTGCTGCTGAAGTCGCCCTACTTGGCCGACGATCAATGGTTACGTTGTGAAGATAAAATAGAGCCGACGGCCAATGGCCAATTCAGGCTCAAGGGAAGACTCGATCGCATCGTTAAGATTGAAGAAAAACGTCTTTCACTGGCGCAAATGGAGACCTTGCTCTGTAGCCACGCCTATGTCGAGCAGGCTGCCTTGGTCGTATTACCCCAGTTTAAATCCCAGTTAGGGGCGGTGATCACCCTGTCGCCATTAGGCAGAAGTGTGCACCAAGAGCAGGGAAAACTGAGTATCAACAACGCGTTAAAAGCGCATCTACTGACTCAGTTCGAGCGCGTGACCTTACCGCGCCGCTGGCGTTACCCCGAAACCTTACCGTTAAACACTCAGGGCAAGCGCGTCGTCGCCCAGCTAGTTGAGTTATTTGACCATGATTAAGTCGAGTTTACCGCCGATCCTCGCATCAGAGATCGGCCCAGAAAGTATTGAACTGCGCCTCTTTGTCGCCGCCGATCTCGAATATTTTAACGGCCATTTTCCCGAGCAAGCCGTGCTCCCCGGCGTGACCCAACTCGATTGGGCCGTGCGCTTAGGTTGCGAGCATTTTGGTTACAACGCTGCGGTAGCTAATTTAGAAGTGCTAAAGTTTCAACAACTTATTTTGCCAGGGCAGGAAGTCACCTTAGCCATTAGCCATAATGCCGCCAAAGAGAAGTTAACCTTTGCCTACAGCGATGGCGACCACCGCTATGCCTCTGGGCGTATCAGCTTTGCTAGTCAGCAAGATGATGGAGCATCCCTGTGAGCGACGGTATGAGCGACACCATGCTAGTCCCGCCGAGTGATTTAATGGGCACGGCGCCAATCAAGCTGGCGCTGGTGATCCCCAATTACAATCATAGCGCCGCGATCACCCAGACCTTAGCCGAGCTCGCCGCCCTCAATCTGCCCTGCTATTTGATTGACGATGGCAGCAACGATGAGACCCGCTATCTGCTGCAATCCTTGGCGGAGCAACACGACTGGGTGACCCTGCTGCAACATCCCTACAACCGTGGTAAAGGTGCGGCTGTGATGACAGGGCTTCGCCGTGCCTATCGCGATGGTTTTACCCATGTGTTACAGGTCGATGCCGACGGCCAGCATAATTTGAGCGATATTCCCGCCATGCTCGCCAAGGCGCAGGCCAAGCCGGATGCGCTGATCTCGGGCAAGCCCGAGTACGACGAGTCCGTCCCCAAGGGGCGACTCTATGGCCGTTACCTCACCCACTTTTGGGTATGGGTCGAAACCTTAAGCTTTGATATTCAAGATTCTATGTGCGGATTTAGGGTGTATCCCTTAGCCGCCACCGAGCGTCTATTGAGCCAGCACGCCCTCACGGAGCGGATGGATTTTGATATCGAAATCCTCGTCAAACTCTACTGGCAAGGGGTGGAAATCCTGTTTCACCCCACTAAAGTCATTTATCCCGAAAACGGCGTCAGCCACTTTCAAGGTGTGGCCGACAATGTGCGCATTACTAAGCTGCATACCCGATTATTTTTCGGCATGTTAAAACGCCTGCCACAACTGCTGCGCCGTAAACAGAAAGCTCAATCCCCCCAGAACGATAAAGCCTCAACCCATTGGTCGGGGATGAAGGAGCGCGGCAGTTATTGGGGCATAAAACTGTTGGTCGAAAGCTACCGTTTCGGCGGCCATTGGCTATGCCGCGCCATTATGTATCCGGTGATTTGTTATTTCTTCCTGACGGGCAAAGTCAGCCGTGAGGCCTCGTTAGATTTTCTGCGCCGCGTGCAACGCCTCGAGCCGCAACATCCCCAATTGAATCAGCCCGTTGGCTGGCGCGACAGTCTGAACCACTTTCTCGCCTTTGGTAATGCGGCGCTCGATAGAATCGATGCCTGGTGCGACCGCATTCAATTAAGCCAAGTGGATTTTCCCGACCGCCAAGTGCTGGCCGATCAGCTAGAAAGCGGCAAAGGCGCAGTGCTGCTAGTCTCTCACTTAGGCAATCTCGAACTGTGCCGCGCGATTTCAATCCACCAGCGTAAGGTCAAAGTGAATGTCATGGTGTTAACCAGCCATGCCGAAAACTTTAATAATGTACTCAAGCAATTAAACCCCGATAGCACGCTGAATTTGATCCAAGTGACCGAGCTTAACCCCGCCACCTCTATGCTGCTGCAGCAAAAGATTGAAGACGGTGAGTTAGTGGTGATTGCTGGCGATAGAACCTCATCTCACTCCCAAGGACGCGTGGTATACGCGCCATTTATGGGTGAAGAGGCAGCCTTCCCGCAGGGGCCATTTATTCTGGCCGGTCTCTTGGATTGCCCTGTGTACTTGATGTTTTGCCTGCGCGAACAAGGGCGATATCGCGTGCATTTGGAGCACTTTAGCAACAGCCTCAAAGGGCCACGTGCTGGGCGAATGGAAAGACTACAACAGGCGGTGCACAACTACAGCTCACGCCTCGAACACTACGCAAGGCGTGAGCCTTTGCAGTGGTTTAACTTTTTTGATTTTTGGCGGGACGATAGCAAGGTCAACCGCGCGACACCCGCCCCACAAACGACAGCAGCACTCCCGGAGCTGGAGCGCACTACAGACAGGACAGAGCATTTATGAGCCACGCAGTTACTCACACGACAACCGCTGAGCCGCCAATCGAATTTGGCCGTCAGTTACTCACATTAGAGCAAGTCGTCGCCGTTGCTAAGGGTGCTAAAGTCAAACTCTGTGATGATGCCGATTACCAAGCGTATATCCAAAAGGGCGCCCGCTTTATCGATAGCCTGCTGCACGAAGAAGGTGTGGTCTACGGCGTTACCACCGGCTATGGCGACTCTTGCACTGTCAACGTGAGTCTCGACTTAGTCCATGAGTTGCCACTGCACTTATCCCGCTTCCATGGCTGTGGCCTAGGCGAAATCTTAAGCGTGATGCAGGCGCGCGCCGTGATGGCTTGCCGTTTAAACTCCCTCGCCATTGGTAAATCCGGCGTGACCTATGAGCTGTTAAAGCGCATCGAAACCTTGCTTAATCTCAATATAGTGCCAGTGATCCCAGAGGAAGGTTCAGTCGGCGCCAGCGGTGACTTAACGCCATTGTCTTATCTCGCCGCCGTGCTAGTTGGCGAGCGCGAAGTGATTTATAACGGCGAGCGCAGAGCCACCCAAGAGGTTTACCGCGAGCTGAACATCACGCCCCATGTGCTGCGCCCCAAGGAAGGTTTAGCCCTGATGAATGGCACGGCGGTGATGACGGCATTAGCCTGTTTAGCCTTTGATCGTGCACAATATTTAGCGCGTTTAGCCAGCCGCATTACCGCCATGGCGTCGTTAACTCTCAAAGGTAACTCAAACCATTTCGACGATATTCTGTTTGCCGCCAAACCCCATCCGGGACAAAACCAAATCGCGACTTGGATCAGGGAAGATTTGAACCACCATGTTCACCCCCGCAATTCAGATCGTCTGCAGGACAGATATTCCATCCGCTGCGCGCCGCACATCATTGGCGTATTGCAGGATGCGCTGCCCTTTATGCGCCAATTTATCGAGACCGAAGTTAACAGCGCCAACGATAACCCCATAGTCGATGGTGAAGGCGAGCATATTCTCCACGGCGGCCATTTCTACGGCGGACACATTGCCTTTGCGATGGACTCCTTAAAAAACACTGTGGCCAACATCGCCGATCTCATCGACCGCCAAATGGCATTAGTGATGGACCCTAAGTTTAACAACGGTTTGCCAGCTAACCTTTCGGGTTCAACTGGGCCACGCCGCGCCATCAACCATGGCTTTAAGGCAGTGCAAATCGGCGTATCGGCTTGGACGGCTGAGGCGCTCAAGCACACTATGCCTGCGAGCGTTTTCTCTCGTTCAACCGAATGCCATAACCAGGACAAAGTCAGCATGGGCACTATCGCCGCCCGTGACTGTATGCGTGTATTGCAGCTGACAGAACAAGTCGCCGCCGCAGCCCTGCTTGCCATGACCCAAGGCATTGGTCTGCGTATCAAACAGAATGAGTTAGACGAAGCCTCGCTGACGCCATCGCTGGCGACCACGCTCGCCCAAGTGCGCGCCGATTTTGAGCCATTAGTCGAAGACAGACCGCTCGAAGCCGTGCTGCGCCAAACCGTTTCGAAAATCCAAGCGGGCGAATGGGAAGTATGCCGATGAAAGCCTTGCTCAGCATAGAAATGGACATGCAGATCCCCTTCCACGATGTGGATTCGATGGGGATAACTTGGCATGGTAATTACCTGCGTTATTTCGAGATTGCCCGCTGCAAATTACTCGACGAGTTAGGCTACAACTATCGCCAAATGCAGGCCTCGAACTACGCTTGGCCGATTATTGATTTGCAGATCAAATACGTTAAGGCCAGCACCTTCGAGCAAAACATTACCGTGCGCGCCGAGTTGGTCGAGTGGGAAAATCGCCTAAAAATCAATTATCAAATCCGTGATACGGCAACTGGTGAGCGTATTACCAAAGGCTATACCATTCAGGCGGCGGTGGATATGACGAGCCAAGAAATGTGCTTTGTGACGCCAGAGATATTTCGCAGCAAAATCGCCCCGCTGCTAGCAAAGGCGGATAGCGAATGATTGCCTTCCTCGCACGTTCTAAGTGGTGGCTAGGGTTCTGCCAAAGCCTGCTAATAATCTGCACACTGCTGTTTGGCTCGGTACAGGCACAGAGCCTCACCGATTCGAACCTCACAAGTTCGAGCCAATATCAAACGCTATTTGCCCAAGGCGCAGATAAGGCTGCATTGCTCGCCCTTAGCCAAAAGCTCAATCTTGGCGAGACGGTTCGCGGCCACTTTGTGCAATCGCGCCAGCTTAAAGTGCTGAAAAAGCCCCTCGTGAGCCAAGGTCAGTTTGTGTTCGACAAGGCACAAGGGCTTATCTGGCAACAACTTAGCCCCTTTGAGTCCTTGCTGATTTTAAAAGATAAGCAACTGATCCAAAAAGATAGCCAAGGGCGAGTGCAAATCAGCCAAGCCGATGCTTCGGCAAGCGCGGCGGCCATGGGAGATTTGCTACCGAACCTAGTGAATGCCATGCTGGGCGGCGATATTTCGGGCTTAAGTGCAAACTTCGAATTGCACTTTTTAGCCCAAGAACCCTTAGCGCAAGACAAGTCGCCACAAGAAAGCTCAAGTTCAAGCAGCGCAAACTGGCAGTTGGGATTAACCCCAAAAGATCCGCTGATGAAGAAGGCCATCGCCCACATGGTGCTCGAAGGCAGTGATACTTTACACGCCTTAGTGCTACTCAGCGCCAAGCCGAGTGTGAGTCCGCAGGATATTACCCGTATCGATTTTAGCGAGCTGCGCCAAGGTCCACTGAGTGAGGCTGAGTTAGCCCAATATGCCATCAGCCAGACGAGTTCTAAAGACGCGGGTTCAAAGGAGTAAGGCAAAATCATGGCGCCCAAGATTGCCACGCGTATTGGCCATTGCCTAATGCAAACCTCGACGAAATGGCGCTTCGCTATTTGGTTGTGTTTGATGCTGGCGGCAAGCCTGTGGACGCTGCAACTGTGGCAAAATGGGGCTAAGGTACAAAGCGATATTCTCGCCATGTTGCCCCATCTGCAGCAGGATGCACTCACGGCACGCGCCCTCGAACAAGTGGAATCGACACTCGCCGATCAAGTGTATCTCGCTCTGATTGCCGAGGATGAACCTCAAGCGATTGCGGCGGCAACACTCCTGATGGAGCAGCTTAAGACTCAACATACCGCTTTTACCGATATTCGTAGCGCCGATCTGCAGATGGGTGAAGCCCTAGGGCAATTTTATTTCCCCTATCGCTTTAAACTGCTCACCCCTGAACAAACCCAAGCATTAAGCCATGATGGCCTCGAGCACTTAATCGCCTCGGCCACTCAGCAGCTCTACAACGCCTTTAGTTATGCCAATAGCCAACTCTTGACCCAAGATCCTTTGCTGTTGTTTCCCGACAATGTGCTCGCCCTTGCGCCTAGTTCGAAGCTGAGCGCTAGCCAAGGGATTTTACTTGCTCATCCACAAAGTGTTGATACCAAACAAGGTGTTGATAGCAGTGAAGGCGTGGCCGCCATTGTGATGGCAAAAGGCACCGAAAGCGCCTTTAACCCTAATGCACAGTTACGCCAGCAAGCGGCACTCACTCAGGCGCTGAATGCCGTCAGCGTCCAATATGCCAGCGTTAAAGTGTTACAGGCGGGCGCACTATTTCATGCCATAGAAGCCACCAATACCGCGAAGAGTGAAATCTCTGTCCTCGGCCTCGCCTCTTTGCTTGGTGTAGTGTTATTGGTTTGGCTGGCGTTTCGCTCCGTGATGCCACTCTTGCTAGCGATGGTGACCATTGGCAGCGGCCTGCTGCTGGCGGTGACCTTTACCTTAAGCGTGTTCGGGGAGCTGCATTTACTCACTCTCGTCTTTGGCACTAGCCTGATAGGGATTGCCATCGACTACAGCTTCCATTTTTACTGCGAGCGGTTAAGCGATAATAAGCGTAGTGCGCAGGCGACCGTAGCCTATATCTTCCCCACAGTGTCACTGGCCTTTATCACTAGCGCCTTGGCCTATGTCGGTATTGGTTTAGCGCCGTTTCCCGGCATGCAGCAGGTAGCAATTTTCTGCGCCTCTGGCTTACTCGGCGCCTACCTGACGTTAGTGCTCGCCTATCCATTATTGGCGGGCAGCAAGTTGCCTTCGGGAGAACGCCCGTTAACTCTGGCACAGGCTTATCTTGCGAAACTCACCGGATTCTCCAATAAACTGGTCTCGCCATGGGGATTGAGTCTGTTTGCCTTAGTGCTCGCGGGAGTTTGCCTGCTGGGGATCGGCAAGCTTAACGTCGACGATGATATTCGCCATTTACAGCAAAGCCCTGCGAGCGTGACTGAACCAGAAGACAAGCTCAGAAAATTACTCAGTGGCGGCACGGATAACCAGTTTTTATTGGTGCGCGCCTCCAGCGAAGAAGCCTTACTGCAACGGCTCGAAGCCCTAAGTCCGCAGCTCGATGCCGCCATTAAGCAGCAAGAGCTGGGCAACTATGTCAGCCTTAGCCGTTATCTGCCAAGCAAACAAAAGCAGGACGTGGCGTATCAATTGCAGGGCAAGATTTACCAATCGCAATTAACCACAGTGCTAAACAGCATTGGCCTCGATGACGGCCTAGCACCTGAGCTTTCTGCCGCCTATCTTGCCGCCAAGGATAGCTATATCACCCCGACGCATTTTTTCGAACTAGGCCTAGGCAAACAGTTAGCCCCACTCTGGCTTGCACCACAGGGATTAGCGACGCCTGGGCACTCAACTGAGTCAGCGACCAGCCCCGATACTGCCAACCTAGGGAACGATAGCCACGGCGCCATAGTGCTGCTTGGTGGTATTGAAGATATAGCGGCCCTCAAGGCGCGCTTTGCCGAGGATCCGCAGGTGCAGCTTATTGATAAGGTCGCGGATATTTCCACCGTGATGGGACATTATCGCCTGCTTACCCTGAAGTTATTGGGGCTGGCGCTCGTTATCGCCCTCTTACTATTTAGCCTGAGCTTTGGCGTTAAAAGAGCCGCATTAGTGGTCGCCGTACCTGCGCTGGCCGCCTTACTCACCTTGGCCATTTTAGGCTTAGTCGGCTCGCCCTTAAGCTTGTTTCATGCGCTGGCGCTGATTTTAGTCTTCGGGATTGGGATAGATTACAGTTTGTTCTTTGTCTCCGCAGAGCAACATGGCAAGGCAGTGATGATGGCGGTGTTTATGTCCGCCTGCTCGACCCTATTGGCCTTTGGCTTACTCGCCTTTAGCCAAACCCAAGCTATTCATTATTTTGGATTAACCCTGTCCCTCGGCATAGGGTTTACTTTTGTACTTTCGCCATTGATTTTGACCACCAGTCAGGTTTTAACCACCAACAAGGTCTCGATACCTACAAGGAATGTTATTTAAATGTCCACATCTACCGCTGCAAGCTCCGCACAGTCCCACTCCCTTTCCGTCGATGTGGCCATTATTGGCGCTGGCCCCTCGGGCTCGATTGCCGCTAGCCTATTGCATAAGCAAGGCAAACGGGTATTAGTGCTAGAAAAACAACACTTTCCACGCTTTTCTATCGGCGAGAGTCTACTACCCTGCTGTATGCAATTTATTGAAGAAGCAGGCATGTTAGAGGCGCTGAATGCGGCGGGATTCCAATATAAAAATGGCGCCGCCTTCCGACGCGATGGGGTGTATACCACCTTCGACTTTACCGACAAATTTACCCCAGGGCCGGGCACAACCTTCCAAGTGCAACGGGCAAACTTTGACAAATTGCTCGCCGATACCGCAGCAAGCTTTGGAGTGGATATCCGTTACGGTGAAACCGTTGAGGCAATCGATTTAAGCGCCAACCCGCGCTTAAGCGTGCGTAACGAGCAAGGTGAGCAGTACCAAGTTGAGGCGCAATATGTGCTCGATGCCAGCGGTTTTGGCCGAGTATTGCCTCGACTACTCGACCTCGAAACGCCGTCATCACTGCCGACCCGCAGCGCTATCTTCACCCATGTGGAAGATAACATCAGCGATCCCGACTTTGACCGTAATAAGATTTTAATTAGTGTTCATCCACAGCATCAGGATATTTGGTACTGGTTAATTCCCTTCAGCAACGGCCGTTGCTCGCTCGGCGTCGTGGCTGAGCCGCAGTTACTCGCGCGCCTCGAAGGCGATTTAGAGCAGCAGCTACTGACTATAGTCAAAGAAGAACCCGGCCTGAAAGCATTGCTGGCCAATGCCAAGGTCGCTCAGCCCTGTGCGACACTCAAGGGTTACTCGGCCAACGTATCGCGCCTCGCCACCGACAAGTTTGCCCTGCTGGGCAACGCGGGCGAATTTCTCGATCCGGTATTCTCATCGGGCGTGACTATCGCCATGCAATCGGCATCGATGGCGGCGAAATGCGTGCTTAAACAGCTAAATGGCGACACGGTAGATTGGCCCGCCGAGTACTCGGCGCCGTTAATGCAAGGGGTGAACACCTTCCGCACTTATGTGCAGGCTTGGTACGATGGTCGCTTCCAAGATGTGATTTTTTACGAAAATCCGAATCCTAAAATCAAACAGATGATCTGCTCGATTTTGGCGGGCTATGCTTGGGATGTGCAAAATCCCTTTGTAAAAGATTCCGAGCGACGCCTGAATCTGGTGGTCGAGCTATGTCGGCAAGAAGCCGAACTCAGCGCCGAACCCGCTATTAGCGAATTAGCCGAGGTGTAATTCGATGCGCTTAAGCCTTAACGCCAAAGGTCGCCTCAAAGCCATTGCGACGTTTTGCTTGCTCCTAATCAGCCTAGGCTTGATGGGATGCAGCGAGCTGCTCTATCGGCAAACCTGTGTCGGTTTGGCGAAAGATATGCGTTACTGCTTAGCGCCACTCCCCCATGATTTTGGCCCGGCGATGGAGAAACCGCTTACCAAGCCGCAGGCAAATGCGCCCCAAAGCCAGACTCAAAGCCAGAATCAGCAAAACGACAGCAAAGCTGGGGTATCCTCACCCCAGTCCTTTAGTCAGAAGGTGAGCATTAAGGTGGGCGGTAACACCCACGAGCTACTCACCCAGCTCGAACTCGAAGGGGAACGGATGACGCTGGTCGGGCTCGCGCCCCTTGGGCAGGCATTGTTTACCTTGGTTTACGATGGGAATACACTCAGCAGTGAACAGAGTCTCTTGCTAGGGGATGAGTTTAAGGCCGAATACCTGATGGCGATGATGCAACTCATCTATTGGCCGGAGCAGAGTATTAAAAGCCATTTAGAGGGTGGCGAGTTAGTGACAGGACTGTGTGACGCTATTCCCTGTCGCCAGTTTTATAGCCAAGACACGCTGATCAGTCGCAGTGATAATCAGACTCAAGTAATACAGATCCGTTATCAGCAACAGAGCGACGATGCTCTCTGGCAGGCACACATTAATTTGACCATGCCACAGGCAAAATTTGAGTTAGAGATACAACCCATTTAATCGTCTTTTGACCATGCCATAGGCACCCGTTAACAGCCAATCGATATGAGCTTTTAGCATTGCTCGCATCAAAGGCCATAGGTATAGCAAGCAGCAATGAACAACAGAGTCGCCATTACACAGATTGGATTGTGTACCCCGTTAGGGCAAACGCCCGAGCAGGTGTTAGCCCGCTTGATTGCAGGCGATACCAGTGCCATGCAAACCAGTGACACCCTGCTATTTGGGGAGTCGACACTGGTCGCGCCCGTCACTGAGCCGTTACCGACGATACCTGCCGCACTGGCGCAATTCGATTGTCGCAATAATCAATTACTCCTGGCTGCCGCACTGCAAATTCGCGATGCCGTAGAGCAAGCCAAAAGTGACTTTGGCGTCGACCGCATCGGCGTAGTCTTAGGCACCAGCACCTCGGGGATTTCGAAGGGCGAAGCCGCCTTGGCCTATCGCAATCAACACGGCCACTTCCCCGCCGATTACCATTACTTCCAACAGGAATTGGGCAGCACCAGCGATTTTTTACGCCAGTTATTTGCGCTCCAAGGCCCCTGCTACACCATTTCGACCGCCTGCTCATCCAGCGCTAAGGTGTTTGCCAGCGCCAAACGCCTACTCGAGGCCAAGCTGTGCGACATGGTGATCGTCGGCGGTATCGACAGCCTGTGCCAACTGACAGTCAACGGGTTTCACGCCTTAGAATCGGTTTCCAAGGGACATTGCAATCCCTTCAGCGCCAATCGTGATGGCATCAATATCGGTGAAGGCGCCGCGCTGTTTACCCTGACCCTAGCGGAAAACGAAACGCTCGGCTCAGCGCAAGCGAACGTATTGCTTGCAGGCATAGGCGAGTCGAGCGATGCGCACCATATGTCGGCGCCGCACCCCGAAGGCGCGGGGGCGATTGCCGCCATGCAGGCCGCGCTTGATGATGCACAGATTTCGGCGCAACAGATTGATTATATAAACTTACATGGCACAGCAACGCCTAAAAATGATGCGATGGAAAGCCGCGCCGTACGCTCAGTGTTTGGTGACACGCCACCACCCGCAAGCTCAACCAAACCGCTGGTTGGCCATACCTTAGGTGCCGCGGGCGCGATTGAAGCCGCATTTTGTTATTTACTGCTCTCACCCCATAATCACCATCTTGCCCTGCCTCCCCATAGGTATGATGGGCAGCCAGATCCACAGGATCCCAGCATAGCCTTAGTCGCGCCCAAGCAATGCGCCGAGCATGGCAAGCTTAACTATGTGATGAGCAACTCCTTCGCCTTTGGTGGCAGCAATGCCAGCCTGATTTTTTGCCGTAAAGGGGCTTAAGTTTTATGTCCAGTTCTACTGACACTGCAATGGCACCCGCCGAGCCGATGTGGCTGCAACAATTAGCCGAGCAGAATATTGCCGATTTTATTCCGCACCGCGCACCAATGATCTTGATTGATAAGATTATTCGCCATCAGCAGGATGCACTCGAAACCGAAGTGCTGATCAGCCCTCAGAGTGCTTATTTTGACGAGCAACGTCAGGCCGTTCCCAATTATGTGGGTATCGAATACATGGCGCAGAGCATCGCTGCCCTCGCCGGTGTTGAGGCCAAACTGCGCCACGATAAAATCCGCGTGGGTTTTTTATTGGGATCGCGTAAATTAGCCTTACACACAGCGCAGTACGAGCTCAACCGCCGTTATCGCACTCAGGTTAAACGCCTCTATCAAGAAGAGTCGGGACTGGCGGTATTCGATTGCCAGATTTATCTGTTGCCCGAGGTGGGAGCGGAGCAAACACCACAACTCGTGGCCGAGGCCAATGTGAACGTGTTCCAACCCCAGGACACCCAAGCGTATATCGCCTCCAGTCAGGCTTAATGTCTGGCCTAGCGCTCACAAGCGCCAAGCTTTAAACCGACGCAACGTCAGTCGTACTACAAAAGGATTTAGCCCTTTGATGCATAAAAAACTCATCATCAAGCATCACGGGTGGAGAAATAAAGATGAATAACAGAGTATTAGTCACAGGTTCGAGCCGCGGAATTGGCAAAGCCATCACCCTTAAACTGGCCGCAGCGGGCTACGATATCGCCCTGCATTATCACAGCAATCAGGCCGCAGCCGACGCCAGCGCAGCAGAACTTAGCGCCCTTGGGGTGAACGTCAGCCTATTAAAGTTTGATGTTGCCGATCGCGCCGCCGTAAAAGCCGCCATAGAAGCCGATATTGAAGCCAATGGCGCCTATTATGGCGTGATACTCAATGCGGGCATCAACCGTGACAATGCCTTCCCAGCGATGAGCGAAACCGAGTGGGACAGCGTGATCCACACTAACCTCGATGGTTTTTATAATGTCATTCATCCCTGTGTTATGCCCATGGTACAAGGCCGCAAGGGTGGCCGTATCATCACCTTAGCCTCAGTGTCTGGCATTGCGGGCAACCGTGGTCAGGTCAATTACAGCGCCTCTAAGGCCGGATTGATTGGCGCCACTAAGGCGCTGTCCTTAGAGCTGGCCAAACGTAAGATCACTGTAAACTGTATCGCCCCAGGTTTAATCGAAACCGATATGGTAGCGGATATTCCTAAGGATATGGTTGAGCAGTTAGTGCCGATGCGCCGCATGGGTAAACCCAATGAAATAGCAGCGTTAGCCGCCTTTTTAATGTCGGACGATGCCGCCTATATTACGCGCCAAGTGATTTCGGTGAATGGAGGCATGATCTAAATGACGCAGCGCAATCCCCTAGGCAGACGTGTCGTCGTTACTG